>JAFGMP010000177.1 GCA_016927495.1 Candidatus Latescibacterota bacterium
ATGGGCGGATTTATGACCTTCTGGGTTGGCGGCAAGTATCCTGATCTGGTGTGCGCGGCGGGAAATTTCTGCGGATCGCCGGAGTTCGTAATCGGCCCTAAAGACTTTCCTGTGGAGTACCGTCACATCGACATGTACAAAAATTACGGGGGTATGAAGATACGTTTGAATTTCGGTGACGAGGACTTTATACGTGCATACCACCGTGACATGAACAGGATCTTTCCTTATATAATGGATAACTATGAGTACGGCATATATGAAGCGGCTCACAGCACCTGCGGCCTTGGCGAGATGTTCACCTTTATTATGAAAACATTCGAAAATCCGCCGAAAAAACCTGAAAAATGGCATCATATCGATGTTTATCCCGATTTCTCGGTCTGGGGATATGATGTGAGTTCAGACCGTAACCTGCCGGGTTTTACCATTCTCGAGAATGTCAATGACCGGGGATTAAGAAGTTCGGTGAGGGAATTTCTGCCGGATGGTGAACTGATGCCGTATGTGACAATGTCGGTCACCACGGCTCCGATCTATGGAAAAGAAAAAGAATATGTCATAAACGATATCAATGTGACGAAACGGAATAGCAAAAGTTATCGTGTCCGAAGCGAAAAAGATGGCCGGTTAAAGATAATCGTGGACGGATACCAACATGATATCGGGATAAATGAAGTGGGAGATGATCCGAATCTGTCGGTCGGTTCGTTTCAGATCGTAAACATGAATTGGGCGGCGCCTCTGAAGAATGTTGACATTTCTGTCGACATCGTGAATAAAGGCGATTCACCGGCCGATGATGTGAATATTGAGTTGACGGCAACCCGGGATAATGTCACGGTGATTAAGGGGAAGTCTGTTGTTGGAACCTTCAACAAAAATGAAATAAAAAAGGCGGAATTACCGTTCACTTTTTATATTAAAGCAGATAGCACAGAGGTTGCGCAATTCAGACTGAGAATAACCGATAACGGGAACAGGGAATGGGTGGATTATATCGAGGTACCGATACGGGTTGATGCTCATGAATTTATGAACTTCAAGGTTGCCGATGGTTTGAAATATACTGTGGCTTTGGCGGGAACCACCAAAACAACACAGGTACTGGGCATCGGAAATGGAGATGGCATAGCAAATCCCGGCGAATCCATTGTAATTCTTGTGAATAGTCCGGGTGATAACTTTTATCGTCAAACCGGTTTGTATACTTCGGATATCTATATTAATCCGAACGGTATCCATCACAGAATGTCAGATAACTGGGCGAAATTCGATCATGTCGGCGGGTCGGAAAAAATATCTGTTCCGGTGATTTCATCGGAGTGTCCTGATAATCATACGGTTGAGTTTTTTTCCGAATACTGGTTGCCGGACTATCCCGACCACGTAATAAAAAGGGGAAAAGTTGCGGTAAATATTACAGGAAAGGATACAACGCCGCCTCAGATACAGTGGATAAAAGTCAATGGTAATAATGTTTTGGAGGTGAAAGTATTCGACGGCGGGACTATCAGCTACGTTACGGCCAAATTACATTATAAAAAGTCGAATTTTACGGAATATCCGCACGATGATTTTTCCATATCATTGAATGATGACGGCATCGATGGTGACATAATCAAAGGGGATACTGTATTCAGCATACGAATCCCCGATCAAAAGTTTGGTTTATTTACCGCTGATATCGAAACAAAGGATTCCTATGGCAACAGAGGAGTGAAAACTTTCCCTGATGTATTTTATGTGCATTAATGAAATTTTCCGGCATAATTCATAATTCTTTGCTTGTTTTCTGATATACATCTTACATATTATGTAAATTAACTCAGAGTTTAATACGATATACAATAGTCTATTCGTCAATTAATTTCTTGCAGGAGTACAATTGTCATGAATCACCGTTTTTTGTGCATAGTAATTTGCGTTATTTTCACAAGTTTCAATTCACCTCCGATATTTTGTCAGGAGTTATCACATTCGTTTGAATTTCGTTATGTGAGCGATAAATCTGAAGCTAACGGTGAAACGGATTTCAAAGGTGAAACCGAAGTGTTTGATACGGAGGAAAGAATTAATTTTCTTCGAAATTATGCTGAATATGCCAAAGATTTTTTTCATGATCCCGAATTGAACACGGAAGTTGTAACGGATAAAGAAGTCGAAGACTTGTTATCCGATCTGAAAAAACAGCCGCTGCCCTCGACCAGAAGACGAATACCGCTCGACGAGTGGAAATGGATCGGAAGCCGCCCCGGTATACAGGATGAGGAACGAAATAACATTGCATGGTGGAATAATCTTTCCGGTATCACAGTAAAAGAAGATATGTTGGTGTTGACCGGCAGTAATGTGAAGGTCACCAAAACATTTGATCCGCTGACATGGCGTTTTAAATTCGAATGGCGAGCCATGGTTCCCCAAAGGGATAAACGTTTAACATTCACGTTTTCCAATAATGGTCAGCAAACTTTAGTGACAGGTTTCAGGGAAAACGGGCAGATGTTTTATACTGACTGGGGCGAAGAAAAGGATTATAAAGCCTATGAATCCGACAGGTGGTATTCTTTCGTACTGGAAGGTGACCTGACCGAAAACCGTTATAATCTGTATGTGGACGGATCACTTGCCGCCGATTTTGTACTGTTTAACGAGCAGAACACAGCAAGTATCACATCGTTCACAATCGAGGGAAGCAAAGGTGCTCAGTTTGACGATTTTCTCGGAATATCGTTCGTACCGACAGGTGATGTGAGAGTTCCATATTCTATGGTTATATCTATTGATGAGGATTTCACCGTACGGCCGGAAATTGAAGGATGGAACAGCCCTGATTATGATGACAGCGCATGGGGAATGGCGAAATTGCCCAAAGTCCACGGCGGTAAACGGTATGCCGGTGAGGACCTTTATCTGAGAACCCGGATCCATGCCGATAAATATGAAAGGGCTGTGCTGAATGTGGAAACCCTTGACCCCGGCGGCGAAATATGGGTAAACGGCGAAATTGCGGCTGTTATCGATAACCGTCATCCTGCATGTGTCGATATTAGCGAATACCTGAAACCCGATGCCGATAACCTGCTTGCTGTCCGGGTAAAACATATCTATTCGGAAGACCCGATGGGGCATGCTCCGGATGATAAAAATATCGGCTGGTTTGCGGGAAGAATGTCGGTCGATTTGACCCCGAAAGTATTCATTGACGATGTGTACAACTACACCCGGTACGTTTCCGATCCGGTTTCCGTATCCACTAATATTGTATTAAAAAACGGAACGCCACAGCCGTACAGCGGATTTATAACGGTTAACTGGTATCAGTGGTATCCTCAGGAGAGCAGGACACCCGCTGCATCGCTTTACGTACCTGTCTGGGTAAGGGCATGGGGCGATAAGACGTTAAATGAGATTATCGATATTACCGGTGCGAAAATTTGGACATTCGATAATCCGAATCTGTACAAGGTCGAGGTTATTCTCGAGGATGAGTCCGAAAAACCGGTGGATGATTATGTTGTGACGACCGGTATCAGAACGGTTCGGCAGGATGGCGGTGTATTCAGGATAAACGGGAAGCCTGAAATGCTCAACGGCGCTCAGACCATGGGTTTCCGTGTACCGATCGAGAATAACGCGACATGGAACAGGTGTGCTCCCGAGGAATGGAATGCCAGGGAACTGCTGATGATCAAGAAGATGAATGGTAATCTCCTCCGTGTTCATGTACATGCATGGCAGGGACCGTCGGGAAATATCAATGATCCGCGAATTCCTGAGATCGCCGATCAGTTGGGTGTAATGCTGATATGGGGCACGACCGCATGGATACGATCGCTTGAAGGTTTTGCCGTCGATTTTGAGGGCTACCCGAAATATATGCGTCAGGTGTATAACCATCCGAGCATAGTCATGTGGGAAGCGAGTAACCATCCGAACCAGTTTAAAAACTATGATGTTTCGGAATCAAACGCTTTTGTCGAAAAAGTGTATGGAACAATCTATCCGGTGGATCAAAGCCGTCTGATATCGGTTTCATCATTTATAGGGCACCTGCACTATGGTAACGATGCGGGTACTGTGGATTATCAGGGCAATAAAATGCTTCCGACTCTTGCATGGACTGCGCCGAAGGTTACCCGCGGGAATCAGGATTCCATTACCGGTTACGGTAAGCTCTGGTCAGTGCTTCGAACATGGCCATCTGCCTATTATAAAGACTTTCTTGAAAGCAGGGAACGGGCCTATTTCAATTTCGAACATGAGGAATCGATAGGACAACCAAACTGGTCGCTGGTTAAGGGTAAACCCTGGTATAAATTACAGTCATACGAGTGGGAATATGACGAGGGCAGCATCGGACGAAAACTTACGGCTGATGAATGGCAGGAAAGCCAGGCGTGGCAGGCATTCAGCGCATATGAGGCCATGAAAAAACAGCGTATTCTGGATTATGATGGTTTTTCCTGGTGCTGTCTGCATGGTGGCGCTAATTCAGGAACATATAAAAAGCCGTTAATTGATTGCTATTCCCATGCAAAACTGGCTTTTTATGTTAATGCTATGGTTTTTCAAAGGGTTCTTGCAGGCAGCAGCGATGTTGATGTCGTGTACGGTTCCGAAGATAAAATAACACCGGTTATTCTTAATCTCGGTGATTCCCGCACAGTCAACCTTACAGTTATCATAAAAAATATGGATAAAAAGGAAATAAGCAGGCAAACATACGCTGATGTGAAATTGACTGAAGGCAGAACTATAACCATGATGCCGGAATTTAAACCGAATTTTCCAGCACAGGGATATTATGCAGTTGAATATATAGTGGAATAGGTGTTTTGCTGGAAATATATTTTGCCGAGTACTGAATTACCGTTTAATATAGAGTTTATGTATATTTGGGGGATTTAATGGGTTCATACGATAGAAAAAAGGAGACGATGACCATGGCCGGTAAGGCTGCTTCAGTAGCTGCCGTAACTGCTGCTTCCGAAACGCAGGCAGATATCAAACCAAAAACGCCCGGTGAAACCAAAATCGTCGCTGTACTGGGTGATTATTACCATAATCCCATTTCACAGGAGGTACAGATACGAAATATATTTTTTCCTGAAAAATCATGGCGTATCATTTCTGTTCGGTCAAACAGGTTTTTCACGCCGGAATTGATTAAAGATGCGGAGTTATTGATTACATCACGGTCGAGTTTACCGGAACATATAGACTGGAATCCACAGGGATTGGCTGATTCGATCGATAAAGGGATTATCTTATGGAGTGATGAGAATATAGAGACTGTCACCGATAATATAAAAAACCGTGGTATGGGATTTCTTGCACTACACTGCGCAATACATTCAAGGAGCGAAAAAATATCTGATCTGCTGGGGGTTGAACCGATTGGACATAATCAGGTTCAACCTATCTGGGTAAATAATTTGAATGGAGAACATCCGATTACACAGGGGATTGATAGTTTTTTCATCAATCTTGACGAACAGTTTGGTTGTATCATAAAATCATCACATACAACAACATTATTTGAAACGATGGCTATTCACGATAAAAGGATTGCGGTTGGAGGATGGTGTCTTGACAGCGGTAAAGGCCGTATTGTCGGATTACTGCCAGGCCACACAAACGATCCGTTCGGTATACCGGAATACCGAAAAATTATCTGGCGGTCTGCTCATTGGGCAATGAAAAGAAATATTCCTGATTATAATGGATAATATGTTTTTAAATCGGTAGTTCCGTGTTTTTTCATAAAGATATTGAATGCTTGACAGAAAACTTCATATCAAGTAATTTGGTATTATGTATGGCTGAATGTCTCATCATGTGGATTTAATTTATGGATAAACAAAAGAAAGAAATATCATCCGACAATAATGAAGTTATCAAACAACTTGAACGTGAGAACAGGGAATTGGGCAATTTATTAAAAATCAGTTCCTCATTGAATGTTTTCGGTGATTCGAAGTTGATGCTTCAACGTATGTCGGATCTTGCCGCAGAGTCGATGAATTGTGAAGCGGCAAGTATTATGCTCATAAACGACCGTGAAAACATACTTGAATTCGTAGTCGTTACCGGTGAAAAAGGAACACGTCTGGAAACAATGAATATTCCGATGGGAGAGGGTATTGCCGGGTGGGTGGCTCTATATGGTAAACCGCAAATAGTCAATGATACGTCTAAAGACAACCGGTTTACCGGGAAAGTTGATGACGAATCGGGTTTTTTAACAAAACAGATACTTGCAGTGCCGATGAGCCTTGATGGCGAAATAGTAGGTGTTATCGAAGTTATTAATTCCAAAGATAACCGTACGCTTGGGAAAGATGATCTAAGGCTGCTGGGAGAGATATCGAGTCGTACCGCAAGTGTGATTGAGACGACAAGGAAAATTGAAGGCCAGCAAAATTTTTATATACAGGTGACAAATATTCTTGTCAATGCAATCGAAAAGAAGGATATGTTTACCGAAGGGCATTCATGGCAGGTAGCGGAACTCTGTCATAAAATTGGTAATGCTATGGGATTAACCGATAATGAGATGAATGACCTTTATTATGGTGCGCTTTTGCACGACATCGGTAAACTCGATATGCCATGCTCGCTCTTAAATAAAAGGAATGTATCCGAACGGGAAATGGAATATCTGCGACAGCATCCGGTTAAAGGAGCCAAACTCATCGAACCGATTAATATTTGGAAGTCTGTTGTTCCTTGTATACTCTATCATCATGAAAACTGGGATGGTAGCGGATACCCATTTGGTCGTTCCGGTGAATCAATTCCAGTACTTGCAAGAGTCGTTTGCCTCGCGGAAGCTTTTACTGTTATGAGGTCACCAAATACCTATAAAAGGCAGATGACACTGAAAGAATCAATTCTCGAGGTTATGCGATCATCAGGAAAACAATTTGACCCCGGGCTTGTAAAGGCTTTTATAAAAGTTCTTGAAGCCGAAGCTGCAGTGAGGCGTTCATAATATTTGTATGGATAAAAATGTTGAATTTTTGACTTTTTTTACCTTAGATTATTAACCATTATCGATGTTTTCCCATTCCCCATTTATTTTGTTATTCTACAACATACATATAAAATAATTATAACTTATCATTAAACTTTTTCTAATGAGCAAGCGTCCATACAGCAGAAAACGGCGAAAGGTTATAATAAGCGTGAAGGATAAAATGCCGGTAGCTGAACAGGAGAGAGCACAAAATTTTGTATCAACTGTTGTCGATGATGTTTCCCTTGTGAGTCGTTTTAAAAGTGGAGATGAAAAAGCATTTGCTGAAATTGTGAAATTTCATCAACCACGTCTCTTGCAGGTTGCGACAGTGTTGCTCCAGAATGAACAGGATGCAATGGATACGGTACAGGATGTATTCGTGAAAGCCTATTTTAAACTTGGGTCATTTCGGGAAGATTCGTCACTGTATACATGGTTGTATCGCATCTTATATAACCGGTGTATAAGTTTTCTTCGAAGGAAAAAGATAGTAAAATTTCTTTCCTTTAGTACGGAGGAAGAAGAAAGCATAGACTTTCCTTCAAATGATCCGGCTCCGGATAAAGTATATGAAAGAAGTGAGATTTTGCTATCAATTACGGAAGCGCTTGGGAAATTACCGCTCAGACAGCGTACGGTTTTTACCATGAAACAAATGGATGATCTGAAATTCTCCGAGATTTCCGAAATTACGGGTATTACCGAGGGTGCTGCAAAAGCTTCATATTTTCATGCGGTAAAAAAACTTCAAACGTTACTCAGACATTTTGGAGATGTTTTACATGAATAATTATGAATCAGGTCGGTTCAATATTCGTTTTTCAATGCAAATTATGATTCATTAATAAATGGAGATTATTATGGAATGCGATAAAGTTCGGGATTTGTTACCGTTTTTGGATGACGGCTCTCTCGATCAGGAAAAAGTCAGGAAAGTCAGACGACATATGGTTCGGTGTAAGGATTGTCTCAATGAATATAACGAACAGGTTGAAATGCTCGGTAATATTCAGAAGGCTTTTTCTCAGAGTAGACCGAGTTATTCACCTGATTTTCTTAAATCGTTGAATTCAAAGATCAAAAGAAAGAAAGAAGAACGTGTGATCCACCGATGGTTGTATTCTGTCGCGGCCGTCTTTATAGTAGCGCTTGGTATATCTTTATTCAATTATTTTCCCGGCACCAAACCGGCAACTATGTCTGTTGAAGAAACGAACTATGACACTTCAGCAGAGGAATTCGACAGCTACATTGCTTCGACTTATCTCAATTCGTACGAGATGAGTGAGTTGTACGATAATACCGTAACAACCGAAGAACACAATTTCCTGCGGACGTTTATTTCAAATAATTTCGCAGATATTACTCCTGAAGATTTAATTGTTTTGGCTTCATATTGAAAGGCAGGTGTCCAAAATGAAACGTAAAATTTACATGTTCTTTTTCTGCATCATATTTATAATGGGAATTATGTCTCTTTCATCAGCGGATGATAAAAACCCAGGTAAAAAACTCATTGACAATCCTGTTGAATCCGATGAAGTGAAAGTTGAGGAGGAAAAACCTTCGATGACGGAATTTCATGGTTTTCAACATCCTGAATTAAGTGGTTCACGTATGCCTGTTTTGGTCGGTAACGAGCCTTCAAGAAATTTTATTCCTCCGGAAGAATGGGGTTTTAAACCCGGAGAACACGGAAATAAATCCAAACTTATGATTATGTGGAATCTGGTTGACTATCTTGATATGGATGAAGATACTGCAACGAATTTTTTCCCCATATACAACAAACATAATGAAAAGCGTGATGAACTGATGAAAAAACACTGGGAATTGGTTAATAAAATAATTGATAATGTTAATAACCAATCGATTTCGGTGAAAGAGTTGAATAATCTGATAAACCAACTCGACAAACTTAACGAATCGATCCAGGAAGCACGTGAATCATTTCTTGATGACGCAAAAGATGTTCTGAATGACCGGCAATTTATCAAGTTAGTGATTTTCAACGATAAACTCAAAAAAGACCTTTTTAACCGATATTCTTCACGCACATTTTCCCCAAGGTCACCTATGGATGATGATCAAACAGAAGATGGAATAAAACAGGAAAATCGATTAAATATGGACAATAATTTCAGAAGAAACATGGAAAGCGAAAAATTAAAAATGGATGAACTTCAAAAATTAATTCATGAGCAACAACAGCAAATTGAGAAACAACAGCAACAAATACAGGAATTAATTAAGAAAAAATAGCATTCAAGTTTTACTGGTAGCAAAACAATAGCCTGATGAATTTTTGTCAGGCTAAATGTTATATAAACTATAAAATGGGATTTAAATTTTTTCCATTACATTTGACAGGATCCATCCACCGGCGCCGCTTTTAAGCCGGACAAGACTCCATGAATCCTGATGACGTTGTATCTCTACTTTTGTTCCTTCATGTACGGTGAATATATGGGTGTTATCTTCTCCCGGGCCAGAGTATGCATGTGCATCTTCAGCTAAAATTACCGCTTCGATAACGGCGCTACGATGATGTACTTTCTCAATTAATATCCCTGTCGATACCAGGAATAACGTAAAACTGAGTATTGCCGCTATTATTATTGTGGTACGTTTCCAGACTGTGAGAAAGAGTGCGCATGTTGCACAAAGCATGGCAATGGCAAAGGAAAATCCCGACCATAGCGCAGCGGAATTTATATTGATAATATTATAACGGTAAGCAATAAAAGCTACAACCGGATTGGTATTGACTGGTTCTTTGTCCGGTTTGACAGCATTGATGAATGCCAGGTTTGTTAATATATCTTCGTCAGATGGTGCGAGCTTTAACGCTCGTTCAAGGTACAAAACAGATTTACCCAGCATATTATTTCGGTATGCGGCATTCGCTGCGTTATAGTAGAGGTCAGGATTGGCAATGCCTTCATCGATTAGCTGTTCGTAAAGATCGAAAGCTTCACTGAATTTACCCTCGCGATATAATGCACCGGCACGGTTATAGATTTCTGCCGATTCATTTGTGTCGAATGCAGCGGAATCCACAATGCCGATACACAAAAATATTACGATGATATGTACGAGCGGCTTTAACCTACCCATAATTGCCTCGCACCTTTTTTAAAAAATTAAATGATTTTATAGTTAACAGTCGGGAAAATTTTATAGTGTATTTTCAAAAACAAAATTCTATAAAGATTCTTTAAGTTTATCAAGAATTTCAATAGTATTCCTGAGGAGTTTATCCTGCATTTCCTGGCCTGATCCTGTTGATGAAAACCTGAAAAAATCACACAGTTCGAGTGTTTTTCTTGTGCGTTCGGCAAGTGATTTCTCAACTGAATTGCTGCTAAGTATATCATCGAGAACTCCAGCCGTCAAAGCGCCGGTATCAATATTTAGACGGTCTCCGATGAAATCGGTAATCGTCTCACTCAGTTTTCCGTAAAAAGCTGCCCTGTCATTTTTACTCATCAGGAGTGAGGCTTCATTCAATCGTTTTTGTACTGTTTTCCATGCATTTAGTTTGCGTTTCAATCCCGAATTGCGTTCAATAGTGTCACGTCGTCTTTTTACAATAAAAGCAGTGGAAAAAAGAGTAAATGGAAGCACATATAAAAGATAATAAAGTTGATTGGATACAACATATTTTTTTGCGTTACCGAGTGTAATTTTATCAGGTTTGAGATAATGAATATCCTGAGCTATGTTTTCAATAGTATTACGCCGATTTCCACCTGAAATAATATCCGAGTCAACAAATTCACCCGGCGTAACTTTGAGGTTCAACGTATTTGTGGATACTGTTTCATAAGTATTTTCAGCAGGATTGAAGTATGATAATGTAAACGGTTTTAGATTGATTTCTCCCGGAGATTTCGGCATAAGGACATATTCCCAGATTTTTGCGCCTCCCACAATAAATCCTGAGTTTGAAATTGTCGCGGAAACTTTGGGATCGTATGTTTTAAATGCTGAAAGGTCGGGAGTTATAATCGATGAAATAAGATCGAGATTACCGTTTCCCGTAACCGTTATAGTTACAGTTATAACATCGCCCACCTTAGCGTCAGTTTTATCAGCCGAGACAGCAATATCGAATTTTCCAACAGCGCCGCTGAAATTTGCCGGTTTTCCTTTTTCAGGAAGTGGCCTTGCGTTAACTTTAATGGAGTTTGAACGAAGGACTTTCGATCGTTGGGAAGAAAAGAATCCCCCGGTATTATAAGTGAGTAATGCCGGACCAATAGTAAACTCACCGGATGTGGTCGGGAATAGTGCCGTTTTAATTGCGTTATATTGAAACATCCTGTTGTTATAGAGTTTTGTTGACGGTGGTATTTTTTGAAGAGCAACTGCCCAGAATCCTGTTGTTGATGGCGGCTCATAGTCTGTATCTCCCCAAAGAGTAAGGCGGTTGTAAAGCTCGAATGTTAAAGTTATTTGTTCTCCAACATAGGGTTTATTATTATCAACATATGTTTTTATAAAAATATTCGCATCGGGTTGATCCGGTACAGGTTGCTCCTCTGAATTGGTTGAGGGTTGATTTTGCACAGGCGAACTGACTATTTCAACCTTTATACCGTTAGTACCATAGTTTTGGGAACCGTCACTTACAGCCGCTCCACCGACCTCGAATGTTCCGGTTTTTTTGGGGATCAGTGTATATGTATATGATATTTCATAAGAAGTAGCGCCATTGATATACTGGAATTTAGTCGATCGGCCACCTTCGAAAACATCAAAATCAGGCATATTTTTCAAAACCGGTTTGCCTGTTTGACGGGCATCCGAACCGGTTATCGTAATTGTCAGGATTAGTCGGTCGTTTATAGAGATTTTTGTTGAATTAACAACCGATGATATCTGTATATCGGCTCCGAACACTGTCCGAAAACAACACATCATAAAAATTATAAAAAAAATAACATTGTTTTTTATCTTACCAGTCATCTCCCTGCCTCATATCAGATTTCATCTGCATATACCGCTGCGAAAGCGCTCTTTTTTCTTCATCGTTGATAGCATCGAGAAGACGTTTGGCCTCTTCCTGTGTCATCGTTTTATCTTCATTTTGCTGCTGGTTCGACGGTTGTTGATTCTGATCTTTCTGTTCTCCGTCTTCAGGGCTTTGGGTTTTGTCGGACTGTTGCTCGTCCTGTTTATCCTGTTCTTCCTTATTTTCCTGGTCTTTTTGCTGTTTACTTTCCTTGTCTTCTTCTTTTTCTTTGTTTTCCTCGCTATTTTCCTTATCCTGTTGTTCCTGAGATTGTTTTTGCTGGTTCAGTTTACGCAGGGCAAGTTCAAGATTATGCCTGATGTCTTCCGGCACCTGGTCGAGCTTTACTGCCTGTTTATATTCCTGTATCGCCGCTTCTATATTATTTGAGGTGAGTAAAGCATTTCCGGCATTGTAGTGAGCGGCGGCAGATTGTTCATTATTTTCAAACCTTGCCGCAGACGATTTCAGCTCACCGACAGCCTCTTCATTTTTTCCAGCAGCAGACAGAGCTGTTCCTCTGTTAAACTTTAACTCGGGAGTATCCGGAGATTCTACAAGAGCTTCGGTGAAATGTTCCACACTTTCATCATATTTTTGTTCGTTAAAGGCCTTGATTCCCTGTTTATTTGCAGCGGATGCTTTATCGGCAGATACGGTATCAGGCCGAAATATTACAATGGAAGAAATGACTAACAGTATAAACCATGATGGGATATAAAAAGTGAAACGATAAACATATATATTTCGTCCATAATGATTTCCGATATGGTTGAGATAGTGTACATCCATCATATTTTTATCCTCTGCCGTGAGATTTCCATATCTTTTCGACGTTCTCCAACAATAAGCCATGTCAGTAAAAACATGAGCGATATTCCGAGAGGTATCTGATAGCGCTCTTTCAGCCGCGAAATTTTACGTTCGTGAATATCGGATTTTTGCATACGGCCAAGCTGGTCGATAATAATTTCAACATCGACTTCGCCATTTTCACTCCTAAGATATGAGCCATTTGTTTTTGAGGCAATATCCATAAGTGTTTTATCATCAAGACTTGTTTTTACAACATTGCCGTTTCTGTCTTTTTTATACCCCTCGACCTGTCCATTATCATCGCGGATCGGAATTAGCTCTCCTCCGGTTGTGCCGATACCGACAGTGAAAATTCGAACTCCACGCTCTTCTGACTGCTTTAGACCGTTCTGGATATTTCCCTCAAGGTCCTCACCATCGGTAAACAGAATTATAATCTGGCTTTCACTTCCGGCTTCCGAACCTTTTTTAAGAAGTTCCAGCGAACCTTCAATAGCTCCTCCGATATCCGAGCCGGGTTCGGATATTATCCCGACATCGATATATTCAAGCAGTGTTTTTGCTGCTGCATAGTCGCTGGTCAAAGGACATTGAACAAATGTTTTTCCAGCAAATGCAACAAGCGCTACACGGTCGCCCTCAAGATTATTAATGAGGTGGTGTATTTCGTATCGGGCCTGCTTTATCCTGTTAGGTTTTATATCCTCGGCAAGCATCGAATATGAAGTATCAAGAGCAATTACCACATCGGTGCCTGTTCTGCGAATAATCTCTGTTTTTGTTCCGAATCTTGGTTCCGTACAAGCGATTATGAGAAAAAACAGACCGATCATAAAAGCAAAATAGCCAATTTTCTTTTTCGTTCTGCTTAATGAACGTGTAAGGTTGTCATAAAGTTCCGCACTTGCGAAACGACGCCTGTCGTTACGGATCTTTATGCCAAATAGCGCTCCGAGCAAAAGAAGTAACGGAATCGTCAATAAAAACCAGAATGCAAAGGGATAATGGAATGCCATGATCAGGGAAGCCTCCTGAGAACTGTCCTGTCAAGAACGAACGAAAGAATCAATAATAAAAAACCGGCTTTCATAAATCCTCCAAATTTTTCGTCATATTCTATCCATTCTTTATATTCTATTTTTGTTGTTTCAAGCTGATTTATTTCATCGTAAATCCCTTTTAATTCCTGCGTGTTTTTGGCATGATAATATTTCCCGCCGGTACTCTCCGCTACCTCTTTAAGTGATGCTTCATCGATGTGTGTTTCGGTCCAGAATGGCCTGCCGTTCATCTTGAACATCGCTCTTCCCTCACTACCGACACCTATGGTATAAATCTTGATATTAAGTGTTTCGGCAAGCCGTGCAGCCGTTTGAGGATCGATATTTCCACGGTTGTTCATACCGTCGGTAAGCAAAATTATTATTTTACTTTTGGCATCGGAATCCCGTAGCCTGTTTATCGATGTGGCTATAGCAGAACCGATTGCTGTTCCATCCTCGATTCGGGATTCCCATGCGCGGTCAAGAAATGCTGTCAACATATCATAATCGAGTGTTAAAGGGCATAACGTGAAACTCTGTGCCGAAAATACAATAAGACCGATTCTGTCGCTGTGCCGGTTTCCGATAAAATCTATAACCACTTCCTTTGCCGCTTCGAAGCGGGTTAGGGGGTGAAAATCCATTGCAGCCATACTTGATGATATGTCCATAGCAAGAATGATGTCGACACCCCGGGCTGTTCTGGTGTGAAACGACTTACCCGATTGAGGTCTTGCCATTGCCAGTATAAGCACTACGACCGTGACATGAACGATGAAAAGTGACAGAAGTCTTTTAAGTTTTCCCGTACCTGTACCGATTGTTTTAAATACGCTCACATCCGAAAAAAGAACCGTTGCATCACCACCACCTTTTTTTCTGAAATATGAAAACAGATTAAAAAGCGGCACAACAAGCAGTATCAGCCATAAAGGATGTGCGAATCTCAACATATCAATCCACCTCCTTAGAACTGACAAGCTGCTTTCTTTTGCCGGTATTTGATTCCTGTTCCATGGCATGACGTGCTTTTTCACGCTCGATATCTGCGAGTACTTTTTTAACCGGTAGAAGCGCACGGTCAATAAAGGTCGACGATTGTTCCGGCGGAGGAATAAATTTGGCGAATTTCACCATGTCCGATTCCTCAAATAATTCACGGATTTGCTGAGTAAACTTCTGGTCGCGTGTTTTGCGCGAGAGGTGTGAGATGATTTCTTCCGATGTTTCATACAGTGCATCGAGCGCCATATTGCGGTGTATAAAACTACGTATTGCCGATGATGTTTGGATGTATAATTCCTTTATATGGCCGGTTTCGTAAAGTTTCATTGCACGGATGCGTTCAAATTCACCTATTTCATCGATTGGTTTTGGAACTTCCGGTTCAAATTCGATCCCTTTTTTACGTTTTCTATAAATCAGGATCCCGGCGACAATTGCAATCATCAGAATGAAAAATATAATCATCCACAGCGGTATTCCTCCGGACTTGATACCAAACGGGTTCCTGCTTGCCATGGGTGCGGCTTCGGGATTATCGACAAATCCTTCGACAATAAAGGTCAAAACATTTGATCGAGCCATACTTTTTGTACCGTTTTCGGTTGTAAAATCTACATTAAAGGGGCCGACCTGCAGGGTGTCGGGAGCAAATATATATGTCAAAAAGCCGTATATTTCCTGAGTGTTGCCGTTTTCCGATGTGCCGGACGTATGCCATTGCGGGGAAATATCAACGGATGAATTATCACCGGAAAAGTAGGGCTCTTCGGGAACTACACTATCAGGGTAAGATATTGTACAAAAAATTGTTAGAGAGTCGCCGATTGCAACGCTGTATGTCGATGGTGTAATATTAATAGAAACATTCTCAGGGGTAGCTGCTTCGTAAATCGCTCCCCCTGAGATAATAAGAAACAAAATTATATAAATGTTTCGAATATACTGTTTCATTTAAGGAATATCAAAGGTCAAATTTAAATAACAAGTAATAAATTGGCATGAAATTACTGATCGCCCTATTACTATAAAATTACTTCCGGTCTTTCTAATGCTTTCATACGCTCAAAATAATTATTGAGTTCCAAAAACCGAATTCAGAACGTCGTTGATACTGGCATTGATTGTTGAATTGGTTATATAGATAATAGGCGACAGACTTGTAGCTACATATGTATTCGACTTATCTGTCATAAATGTTTTTCCATAACGTGCTTCAACTATGATTCGGTCATCCTGATAAAAAGTAATAATTGATGTGGGGTTATCAATCCCTGATTTTACATAGTCTTCCTGTGTCGGTTCCAATGTCATAATATCGTTGATCAATAAAAATCTCGATATGGCAAAGATACTATTGATCGTTTCCCGTTCAACGTTTTTATCGATAGGGGAGACAACACTCCAGTTATCTTCCGCATCTTTCATAAATGTAGTCTTACTACCACCTGTTTCTAACACGATTTTGTCGATAATATTCCGGTTGAAGCGCATCGGTTGTTTTTCGATAAACCAGGTTTTTGTTCTGTTGAGGAGTGTTACAACACTGTTTTCAATGGTGAATATAAGATTGTTATCGAACTGTTTTGCGTACCACAGATGTTTCTTTCCTTTTTCTTCGATTCTTTTGCCGATAAGAAGCATTTTGGGTGGCATTCCATATTTCAATGACACGTTTAAAACAATCGAGGGTTTGTCCAGTCCGTATTTAACAAGATCACTAGTTTGTTCTTCCTCGAGGGTTTTTTTGTTTGATTCGGCAAGTTTCTTTGTCAGTTCTTCAATATTTGCGATGTCTCCGGGTAATTCCCATGGATACTGCATCATCCAGGTTACATCGTTGTATGCCATTTGTATTCTGTCGTCTTTTTCGTCAATTGTCCTTAATATTTCAAATCCGATAATATCATCTGCGAGAACATTAAGAAGAGTTCTTGCCCGGTATTGAATTACAGGTTTTTTCAAAATATCGGTTAACTGATTTGTGACTGCGAGAACACGGTCCTCAGATGCGTATCGAACATAACTCATGGTGCCATCAGGAGTATCGTTACCCAAATATAGCGTGTCGGGTTCGGCCGCATCATATTGCATAGCCATATAATAGGATGGTTTTGCAAGACCGTAAGGAACCAAATCCTTAGGTTTCTTTTCAACTTCTATAAGAATATTACTTTGGTTCAACGAATTGAACAGAGTATATAATGGTTTTCCATCGGCTTCCGTTTGAATGGGTTCGATGATATTCCAAAGACGTCCGATTCCCCGTTCGAAAACAATCGACGAATCGGGACGCGCTAAAGTGAAACGATTTATTCTGTCGAGATCAAATCGGACAAGTTGCCGTTCTTCCCGTTCTTTTACTTTTCGTTCTTCTTCAGTTTTATAGACAAAGAAATAGACCAGCACACCAAGAATAATAACGGCAATTAGTGTTAAAAGGGATTTTACTAGTTTCATGTTTGATCTCCATTTAGCGTCTGCGGTACCATATGATCAATCCGACAGTAAGAAGTGATGAGGGAAATATAACAAGTGTAAGCCAGTTCAGCATACTTTTTTCCGATTGCCGTAACTCCACTGGTGTGAATACTCTTGCATGCGGTGTTATGTCAATGATTCTTTCATTCCTCGTTATCCAGTTAACCGTATTAAGAAATAAATTTAAATTAGCCGGAAAACCTCCGACAATTTCATTAGAGATAAAATTTGCATTCCCGATAAAAGCCGATCTTACCTGAAAAGTATTATTATCACGGGTTGCCAGTGAATCCGGCAGGTTAAATTCACGTTCGGTGACCACGCCAACGGGAATAGGGCCTTTTTTCTCTCCTTCGTCGCGAAATGGTTTTTCTCCCGTCTGTAACTTCCGTACGGACTCCATATCTGTTTCTGCCCAACTGTCTTCGCTCGACGTAATAAGATTCATATGAGTCAGGCCTTGTGGCGAGTATACTGTGTTAACACTTCGCACGTACGGTAACATAAAAAACTGGTTCTCAAGAGAGCTTGTAATGTCGGTTGCGTCTCCGGCCTCACATAACGGACAGAAAGGGCCGCCGCGCATAGTTGTCATCTTATTGGATGTTTCATATATATAATCGTTTCCGAAAACAAGGCCGTAAGAAGCTGCGAGACGTTCCAGCTTCGTCTCAACTCCCGGATTAACCATAAGGATAATACTTCCTTCATGATCAAGATAATTTTTTATCATGGCTTCCTCTTCTTCGAGGAATGTTATGGTCGGACCGGCTACGATAAGTATTGTACAGTCATCGGGAACTTTACCTTCTTCAAGAAGGTTAACTGTTTCAACCAAATAATTCTGTTCTTCAAGGCGTTCTTTAATAATAGTCAGCCCATTACTTTTTGAATTGGTAATGCTTAATTCACCATGTCCTATAGTGAAATATGCAGTTCTTGACTCGTCTGTCAATAACCGGTAGAGTGCAATGGTTATTTCCCGCTCACCGTGAGGCTGGTTTCGGCTTGCCGGAGGATTGATACGGGTTTTTCTTGTCCCGGCCTCAAAAATTATGGTTCTGGGATATTTTACATCGTAGTTTTCTGCAATCACCGGATTACGAATCGGATCGATTAATTCATAGGTTATGTTATCTCTGCCTTCCGTGTATTTATCGAGAATGATGCCGATACGCCGTTGTGACTGTGATGCATAAAATGCTTTAATTTTAACTTCAAAATTTATGTCGTTGAGCAAATTTATGGTCTGTTTTGACAATGTGTTCGTCTTATTCTTAGTCACATCGAAACTGGGGGTTTTGACCGCTACAACATAATTAACGGCAATCAGACCGATAGCAAGTGCTATTGCGAATATTATCGGGCTGAGTCCGTGTTTCAGCAGTTTTTCCAGCATTACCTTTGTGACATTTGTTTGCTTCCCCTGCATATTATTGCCTCCATCGAGTTGATTCTACATTAATACCGGTCAGGACAAGCCAGAAAACGGTCATTGAAATAAAATAAACAATATGATTTATTCCGATAAATCCGTAGGTAAACGAATCGAGATGATCGGATAGTGAAAAATAACTGATGAGATCATTGTAAGGTGGGGTAATATAACGGGCAGAATGAATCAATAACCAGAGTCCCATAATAATACTTAACGATACTGCGGCAGCTATAATCTGATTTTCCGTGAGTGAACTGAAAAACATCCCGATTGATATTATTGCCGAACCGAGAAGAAATGTGCCGAGATAGGAACTGAAAATCGGTCCCCAGTCAAGTTTACCGTTGGACTGAATCATCATGATTACAACAAATGCAATTGTCAGGCTCATCATGAAAAAATATATGGTAAGACACGAAAAAAACTTTCCGATGAGAACCTGTGTGGTTGTTATTGGTGATGTCATCAATAGTTCCATCGTGCCTGTTTTTTTTTCTTCAGCATATAGTCTCATCGTCAGAAGGGGTACAATAAGCAGAAACATGTAATTCATAAAGGCGAACATATTGGTGGCGACATATGAGTTAATATTGAAGAGCGGAACCTCACCGCCCGAATTTGTCGCTTGACGTAATGCCTGCATAGTCATCATTGCAAATCTTATAAAATAATCTTTAAACGAGTTGCCGACAACAAGCATAAAAACAGTGGCAATGATATATAAAATAGGTGATACAAAATAACTCTTTATTTCACGAACATATACTGCAAGGGCGTTTCTCATAGAGGAGTCTCCATTCTAACAGTCTGCAAATTTGAAACATGATCTATATGAATTACAACTCATTTCATCGTGACATTGATAAATATATCTTCAAGAGTCAATGACACATCTTTTAGTTGCAATAATTCAAGATTTTCACCAATGACAGTTTTTGCGATTTCCGGCCGTACATCGGTTTTGTTATCGGCTTTGATCTCATATATAATTATGTTGTCGGAACATTTATCTTCATTTACCGAGTTGATACCCTGGATTGCTTCGAGTTTTGACAACAGTTGAGATGAATTCCCTCTTATTTCAAGATAAATCTGTTCTGTTTGCGGTAATCTCGACCGAAGATTTGATGTAGTGTCTTCAGCAACAACAGTACCATCGTTGATAATGATAACCCGTTCACATGTCATATCGACTTCCGGAAGAATATGGGTGGAGAGAACCACCGTATGTTCACCTCCGAAACTTTTGATGAGATGTCGTATTTCCACAATCTGAATCGGATCGAGCCCAATCGTCGGTTCGTCGAGAATGAGTACCAGGGGATTATGTACCATAGCCTGAGCGATACCGACACGCTGTCGAAATCCTTTGGACAGAGCCCTGCACTGTGAACGGTAATACTGGGACAAGCCGCATTTATCAACGACTGTGTCAACGCTTTCTTGTAGATTTTTTTTATCCACACCTTTAATTTTTGCAGCGAACTCAAGATAATTTTTTACCGTCATATCAAGATACAATGGAGGTGTTTCAGGAAGGTACCCGATACGTTTTCTTACTTCGAGAGAATCATCGAATACGTCGAGGCCATCCACTTTTACGGATCCTTCGGTCGGTGAAAGGTAACAGGTGATAATTTTCATTGCTGTCGATTTCCCGGCACCGTTCGGTCCGAGGAATCCGAGCACTTCGCCTTTCCTGACTGTGAAAGACACCTTGTCAAGCGCAATTTTGGTTCCGTAATACTTGGTCAGGTTGTCAACTTCGATCAATGTAATCCTCCTTTATCTTGATCAACGGAAGATTCGGGATATCATAATTGTTTCATCTATCCAAGGAGTTTCCGTTTAGAAAGTATTCGCCGTCATGTTTTGTATGTCAGCAGGTGATCAATACATCAATATGGATATTCATCTCCAATGTCATTCAGTATGGATTTGATAGTGTTAATTTCATCCGGTTTACCGGAAATAAGAAGCCGTACCGAACCTTCGGCGCCGCGAATACCTCCCGCTGCAATCTGTACGGCAGTTGCACCGGATAGAATTTTAATTGCCTCAATTTCGGTTATTATGATACCGGTCATCGGCATGAGGGAATTCCCCGGATTCTCGTCCATGCAGAATGACGATATCTCATTGATATCCGATACAATTTCCTTTTCAAGGCCGACAGGAATAATGAAACGAATCTTCATACCATACAGCGGCCCCCATAGTCCTCCTGCAGTGCCACCGGCCGGATGCCCTATAAGACACCCAGCGATTTTCTTTGTATAGTTCAGGGCATTTGCTCCCTTTATAATGACATCTCCCGCCTGCATGTTTTTTGCAGCTTCCACAACAGTTTCACCGTCCATATGAATTTTACCCTGGCGGATTATGAGATCATGTGTAACACCGGAAGGTTTTTCAATTTTCGGTTGAGGATTTTTAGGTAATGTCAGTCCCAAAGTGTAAGCGAACCGTTCAATCTGATACCCTAAAAACTCTTCGGCAACATACGAAGTGGTTGTCCCCCGGCATACACCGATGGTTCCATTGTTCATGGCTGTTTTAACTACGGGATGATTACGTACTCCTCGGGCAATAAGTCTTTTTGACTGAGCGACGGTGAGAACAGTTTCTAATTTCATAATTTTCAATCCCATACATAATTCAAGATTATCGGTTCTATATTTTTTATCGAGTTAATAATAAATTGCTATGATAAATCTATCTGAACTGTTTCATTCGCTTTTTAAAAAAACGGATCAGTTCTTCATCATAACTTTGTCCAGTTTTCAGACTTATTCGGTCTATACCGGCACGTTTAAAGTAATTTTCAAAGTCTTCCTGCCGTTTTTTTATTGCAAGCCAGTATTTCTTTCGTATACTCCGCGATGATGTATCGACAAGACAAATTTCACCGGTTTCCGCATCTTCGAGTGCAATAACACCGGAATCGCTTAACAGTTCGTCTCGTTCGTCACTGATAGTTATTGCAATCAGATCATGTTTACGTGATGCGACATTCATTGCCGGTTCAAATCCTTTATCAATAAAGTCTGATATGACAAACACTATCGATTTTCGTTTAAGTATACGGTTGACATGTTCGACTGCCGATGTCATGTTTGTACGAGTCCCTTGAGGCTTGAAATATAAAATCTCACGGATAACCCTTAATACGTGTTTGGCACCTTTTTTAGGTGGTATGTACAGTTCGATCCGGTCGGTGTACATGATAAGTCCTACACGATCGTTGTTTTTTATTGCACTGAATGCCAGTACCGCCGATACTTCTGCCGCAAGTTCTTCTTTTGATGATCCTCTGCTGCCGAAAAGGCCGCTTCCAGAAACATCGACCAATAGCATCACCGTCAGTTCGCGTTCCTCATCGAATGTTTTAATGTATGGATGTCCGGTACGGGCCGTGACATTCCAGTCGATGAGGCGTATATCATCGCCGATGCCATATTCCCGTACTTCGGCAAATTCAATACCCGTTCCTTTAAAAACCGAATGGTATTCTCCGCTGAAAACGTCATTAACCAGACGTTTTGTTCTGAGTTCGATACCTTTTACTTTTTTTGCAATTTCAGCGGGAAGCATAGATTACGGTACCTTTACGTGCTCAAAAACTTTCCTGAGTATATCATCTGTTGTTATCTCTTCAGCTTCTGCTTCGTAGGTCGGAATGATTCTGTGACGCATTACATCGGGGCCGATAATTTTAATATCTTCAGGTATCACATAACCTCGTCCGCGAAGAAAAGCGTGTGCTTTGGCAGAAGTCGCAAGAAAGATCGAAGCCCTTGGTGATGCTCCGAAATCGATCAGTCCCTCCAAATCATCGAGTCCCGATTCTTTTGGGTATCTGGTTGCAAAAACGATATCAAGGATATACCGTTTGACTTTTTCATCGACATAGATTGTTTTTATTACTTCCCGTATATGCCGTATCTGATCCAGACCGATAACCGGCTGAATTTTCATTTGGGGCATAAATGCGTTACGTTCAAGAATCTGAAATTCGTCTTCTTTCGTCGGATAACCTACGATCACTTTGAACATGAACCGATCAACCTGAGCCTCGGGAAGAGGGTAGGTGCCCTCCTGTTCGATGGGATTCTGTGTTGCCAGCACCAGAAAAGGATCTGCGAGCGGATATGTAGTATCACCGATGGTAACCTGATGTTCCTGCATACATTCAAGCAGAGCGCTTTGTACTTTTGCCGGTGCGCGGTTAATTTCATCGGCAAGAACAAAGTTAGTGAATACCGGCCCTTTTTTTGGGATAAATTCTCCTGTTTTCTGATTGAAAATCAATGTGCCGACAAGATCGGCAGGCAAAAGATCCGGTGTGAATTGAATTCGTTGGAAATCAGCGTCAATTGCCGAAGCTAAAGTACTCACTGTAAGCGTTTTAGCGAGTCCGGGGACACCTTCAAGTAGTATATGGCCGCCGGTAAACAATCCTATAAGCAGTCGTTCGACCATATTGGACTGGCCGACAATAATTTTTCCTACTTCGGTCATAAGAGAACGGACCTGAATGCTTTCAGCGGCAATTTTTTCATTGAGACTTACAATGTCTTGCTGCACGAAACTCCTCCTCAAATAAAATAACTCTTGATATACGTTAATGCGTATTTTCCAATTTGTCGGTTTATGGTATCATCGATCTGTATCACTTGAATCAGAGGACTGAGGCAGTAAACCGATTTCCTTTACGACAGACCATTCCTCGACAGGAAGGCCTATATTTTTTATGAGAACTTCAGCGGAAAGTGTCAGTTCCGAATCCGGATATGTCGTAATAAATTCTTTTAATACCGTAAGAGTTTTTTCATTATCTTTAATCTCGTCATAATACATATATCCGAGCATAAACATGCCTTTATAAGCTTCCGGCGAAGCAGGATATTTTTCGATGAGCCTCTCATATGTTTTGACTGCCTCATCATATTGTTTGTCACCCTGAAGTGCCATTGCCAGGGCAAGGACTACCTCAGGTGTTCTTTTGTCTTGCGGGAATTTATCCTCAAATTGTCTTAGGGTCTTAAGTCCGTCGGTAAATGTTTCTTTGTTAAGGATAAGTGTTTTGCCGTTATTGTAAAGAACATCTGCCGATTTACTGCAACCACATGAAAGCATTAGAAGCAGCAAGCAAATAACGATAATAATATAAACGTATTTTTTCAAAACAGTGCTCCTTCTACATTTATTTATCAGTTGTTACCTTTTTAACGCTATCTTTTTTATTTGAATCGGTTGATGATTTGTTCGGTTCCGGTGACGGTTTATCAGCTTTTGCGGCATTTTTGTATGACTCGCTTCTATAATCCGTTGTGTAAAATCCGCTGCCTTTAAATATAAGCCCTGCTCCTGTCCCTATGAGCCGTTCGACTGCGCCTTTACATTGAGGGCATATTTTTATAGGTTCATCGGTCATGCTTTGAAACTCTTCAAACTCATGTCCACATTTTTTGCACCTGTATTCGTAAGTCGGCATATATCCTCCAAAGATCAAAAACTCAAAGAATAAATAACTAATATAATGTACTGATATTGATCAGTCAAGAAGGATAACGATATGAAGAACACTTATTGATATGATACGACAGATAATAGTTAAAAGTTTCTATGTTTTTAAAAATAAGTATTTGACTCCACCGTGCATTTTTAATATCCTTACGATTAGTATAATAAATAAAAATTTTTACTCAGTTAATAAGACAGGAGGATTACATGGCTCGCGGACTTAATAAAGCAATGCTGATTGGAAATCTTGGTGCGGATCCTGAAATTAAATATTCGGCAAGCGGTACAGCCATTGCAAATTTACGTTTGGCAACAGCAGAAAAACGCAAAAACCGTGACGGCGAGTGGGAAGATATAACTGAGTGGCACCGTGTTGTCATGTTTGGAAAACAGGCAGAAACATGCAAAGATTACCTGAAAAAAGGCAGTAAAATATTTGTGGAAGGACGTATTCAGACAAGATCATGGGATGATCAGAACGGCCAGAAACATTATGCAACGGAAATCATCGGCAATAATTTTATATTTCTGGAATCAAGAGGCCAGGAATCACCGGTGAATTCACAACGATTTCAGGATTCCTCATCATCTTTTGATTCAAGCCAGCCGCCTCCACATCATGATATTTCACAGGAAGAAGATGACCTGCCGTTTTAAATGAATTACATTTCGGAGATGATTCATGACATATCTCTTGGGATTTTTCATTTTTTCCCTCTGTATTTATGCAGCCGGGAAATTTGGCAACCGGGATATTACTTTTACTCCTTTCAGCAATCTTGGCATTTTTAATTTGCACTATATGTTGGCAGGGATTGCTTTTTTATTAGTAATCCCGTCTGATTTCGTACCGGTATTCGAATCGGTACGAGGAACAGTGCTTTTATTCGGTTTGTGCTGGATAGGATTGTATTATGGCTGTGGTCTTGAATTAAGGATTCATCAGAAATTTTCATCTCACATTATTTTATTTAATATAATTGAAACGGTCCTTGTTTTTGTATTAATTTCAGTCCTCAGTATTATTTATCTTTACCTGAAGGTTAAAAGTTGGGAGTATACAGGCACAGCCCTTATGATAGGGCTTTTTGCCTCTTTTACGATTTTCAGAAGACGTGGTATTCTATACCGTCAGACTGGTACGAATCATTATCGTGTTCTCGAAAATTTATTACCGGTAGGGAATATTTTTCCTATTATCGGCCTCGCCATATTAACCAGACTTCTTTTTTCTGCACCTGAAATAACTCTTTTCAAAGTAACATTTTTTGCCACTCATGCATATTTTTTACTGCAGTTGATTATTGCCATACTGTGTGGCGTGCTTCTTAATATGCTCGTTTCGGGAACTGACTCTGTGGATGCCATAATTATTGTTTTACTGGGCGGTACTTTATTCATAAGCGGAATAGTGTTCACACTTTCATTTTCACCTCTGCTGGTAGGTACTCTGACCGGAGTTTTCCTTATAAACAGTACATTAAAAAGACTGCAGACGCTCGAAGCATTGAATATCACACACGGATTGGTTGAAAAAATATTTATGTTTTGCCTTGGCACAATGATTACGCCACTTTTTACGTTATTGAAAGAGAAACTGATCTATATAATTGTTTCGGCAATCGGATTGTATTCGATACGGGCGATTATTAAATATATTTTCAGTTCATTTCTGATTTCAAGAAAATTCATTGCATCAAAAGATACATCATTAATATGGATTGGATTGACCGGCCAGGGTATACTTGCATCAGGCGCTGCTCTCGAGTGTTCATACAATGTCCCGAAGTTCACCTCAATTTTTATGATGTTCATAGTCTTGTTGGTGCTGAATCAGCTTACAATTGGTTTCTACGTGTGGTATTCCGAAAAAAAGCAGAAAGTAAAGGGTAAGGTGAATGCTTAACCTGATAAGCTTCTTACTTATGGTCATGATTACCATCATAAGAATCAGGAGTGGTTATGAGTCTAATCCGCTACTCGATGCGGGTTTATTGATTCTTTTGGGTTATACTCTGTCACTTTTGATGAAATATTTTGGATTACCCGGCGTATTCGGTTATGTTTTTGCAGGTATTGCAGCGGGGGATAACGGTCTTGGATTCATCTCGGAGACATTTGTCGAAAATATTGTGTTTGTTGAAATTATTGTTGTGATGCTGGCAGTATCTGTTATGACTAAAAAAGTATTCTCCAACCTGCCAAACAATGAATATATGAAAAATCTGATAATAGGAACAATAACATCAACAGCAGCATTTGCCCTGACCATCGGATTTATAGCTCCGTTACAACTGCAGACGGGATCAAAGATTGTATGCGGATTATTTGCATCAGTGTTTTCACCTCTCATAATGTTTGCTGCTCAGGATAATAAAAGTTCGAATGATTCTGCTCTTCAGATAGCGTTCGGAGGTATGATAACCGCAATTATTTTTTGGGGAGTGGTAACTGCTTATGCTCATCCTGAAAATCCCGATCGTGTTAAACTTGCATTCATGCCTGTTATTCTTGGGGCAACATCGGCCATCGCAGGTTTTGTGTGGGCTTATGTCACTGAAAAATTGATCTACGATAACTCGCCGGGTATAAGAAATATTTATCCCTTAGCGATCATATTTCTCATTTATCCGCTCATTAATTTTTATGGCCTCGACGTATTACTCCTTGCAATAGGGATAGGTCTGTATAACGGTGTTATTTCAAATAGAGAACAGAGTTTTATTGAAAATTCACAAATTCCCATGATAATTGTATTTACTATTTTCGGAACAAGGCTCTCAATGGAAAAGATGGTTGCCCTTGGCAATCCCGGCTGGATGTTTGCCATTATATTAACCATATTTTTATTGTTTACAAAAACTATTACCATATTAATTTCAAGAAAGGTATTTTCTTTGCCGAGTTTGTCATTTCCCGGATTGAGTATGTTTGTACCTTACGGCCCTTTATCAATTTTAATAATGGGGAGGTTTTTGCCCAAATTAAGAGTACTTCTTAAAGGGGAAATTTCAGGTTCTTCATTATATTCTGTCTTCATACTGTCAATCGTGATAACAATAATAATTTCAATTTTCTTAAATATTTTGGTTAATCTTTTTTGTAGAAAAGAACATATGGGCTGAGTTGTTGTTTGTGGTAAAATAAACACAACAGCGAATTAATACACGAACCATAATCAGTTCATTATACATTTAATAATATTTTTTAAAGCATATCTTATTGTTATTATTACAGATATATGCTGGTTAATTCTGTTATTTGCCGGATATTCCCAATCTGAAGTTTCCTCATTAATTAACGTAAGTTAGTTTTTTGGAACAATTTGTCATATGAAATGGAAATAATATGAGTGAAGAGTTGTAACAAAATGCAATTTTTTTCTTGACATATTTTTTTAAGATAGTATATATTAAGGCAATTATAAGTTTTTTTTGGCAGTATTTATTTGTTTTATTAGAAAATGACATCATTGAGAGGTTGACTAAAAAAACGTAAACGGGAAAGATTTTGATTTATGGATAACCGTTTTTTTTCACTGATTGTAGTGCCCGATAGTGGCCGTGAAATAAAATCAGGAAACTTTACCGGAAAATTTATTATAAACCTTTTTGGTGTTCTGGTTGTTACTTTTTTCGTATGTCTTTTTTTTATAATAGGTTATCATATTAAGCTCAATCAGGAAAAAGAATACA
>JAFGMP010000021.1 GCA_016927495.1 Candidatus Latescibacterota bacterium
AATTATTGCCAGTAATTATGTAAAAATTGTTAAAAAAGTTTTGAATATTAGCAATTAATTGTTGACAAATTAATTTGAATCAGTTAATTATACGATAGTTGGTTAATTGAGCACTAATATCTAAAAAAGGAGGGTAAAATAAAAAAAAAATTAAGTGTTTAGGAGAATTTATGGAAATGTATAACCTGGAAGGGAGAAAGAAATGAGAACATTCTTTATTTTCGTTTGTATTTTTTTAGTAGCCGTTTCGGTATCATTTGCAGCGGAATTTTCACCAACAAAGTTAAAATTGAATGCACAACCAATGATTGAATATCAATTTAACGGAACCGAATTATCCATACCTGTCACTGTCAGCGGAACACCTGCTAATCTACTCTTTGCCGTTTTTACTAAAGATCAGGCTGAAAGTATCGGCCCGATTCGGAACGGTTACCTTGGATGGCACTTTGTAAACAAAATCGATACCTGCATGTACATCTCCGACATGACAACTGTTGGAGTAGGTTCGAATACGGTTGTCTGGAATGGCAAAGATTCCGATGGGATGACTATTCCGAAAGGCGAATATACATATTACATGTGGGCTTATGATAATGTGAGTGCAAAAAAACCGGTTACCCGGCAAGTTCCCTTTCCCTACAGCAAAACATGGGCTACGCTACAGAAATATGACGATAACGGCAACCCGCTTAATAAACCGGTAATCTACAGGTTTACTGCACTTCCTTCAGGTTATGATGAGCGCGGAGATTGTATTCATGCCAAATGGATTATCGGTGGTGATCCTGATGATGCTACTCTTGTTGAAACCTCCAGCATCAGTGTTTTTCGCAGCTACACACAAATGGCGCTTGACCCGAACGATCATACCATGTGGTACTATAACTGCCAGCGTCCCAGCGCAGTAGCCGAAGTTGGAAAATACAAATGGGTTCCAAACGGTGAATCCGAGCTTCAGGTCGACTGGGGTGTGGATGGGTATTTCACATACCAGTTACCACAACGCGAAGATGAATATATGAATTCGGTTGCCGTAGAAGGCGATCAGATTCTTACCCTCAATAACGAGTTCAAAAGCGGTTTATCGCTTGAGTCCGAACTGCTTTACGTTGACATTGCTGACGGAACCGAAACGGCCAGGGTCGATATGTCCAAATGGTGGATCAGAGTTGATGATGCCGAAGCAGGCGCCCAGGCATCGGGCGGTCCCCATAAGATCATAAACGGGCCGGACGGCACCGTTGCTTTAAGTTCCCATACAACCTGTCTTGATCAGGTTATTGCCCCCCTGAGATATGGTGAAATAGGTGATGATATCGATACAATCACTTTATGGGTCAACGGGAACGGCGATTATACCGGAGACCACAATTTCGAAGAAGACGCCGATAAACCCTGGGTGTGCTTCGATTTCAATGTCGGTCCGTATAAGTATATCAGCGCTCCGGATGCCAACGGTTTTACTATGTTCCCGTGCTATGACATGGGCGCCGTATCATTCGGCCTGTACGCTCCCGATGGTACTGGCGTATCATACCATGCTTTTGCCGGTGAAACAGCCGGAGTGAAATACGGCGAATTTATGGTCGACATCGGTTCTTCCTATGATGGCATCTACACCGATAACAATTCAGCCGAGGCGGATAAAGTAGGATGGTGGTATATCGCTCATGACTCGATCAAAGGTGTAATCACCGATAATGTCGCTGTGGATGAGAGCGCTCCCGCCGCTTTTACTGTTGCACAGAACACTCCCAATCCGTTCAATCCCTCAACAACTATTAACTTCTCACTGGCGCAATCCGGTAATGTAACGGTTGACGTATTTAATATTGCGGGACAAAAGATAGAGGCGATTGCTAACGAATTCATGAATGCGGGCAACCACTCGGTTACATGGGATGCTTCAGGTTTCTCGGCAGGCGTGTATTTCTATACTGTAAAATCAGGGGATTTTTCACAAACATTGAAAATGACCCTGTTGAAATAATGTTCCTCACACTATTTTAACGAATAAGGCCCGGTTTCCTCTTTCTCCGGGCCTTTTTTTATATATTGTTGTTCTCATTCAAAAAAGCCTTTGTATATACAATATTTATCAACTATTTTCCTTTTTTGTATCTTTCAATTAAATAAATTTTAATAAAAAGTGATTTCGACAAGGATATATTTATGCTAAGCGATAAAAACATTCTACGGCGGACTGCTATCAAAAAAGGCTCGAAAATAGCAATGCTCGGTATGGCTGCCACCGGTGGAATAAATCTGCAACCGGTGACAGGCCATGCATCTCAGGAAAAAATCATCGGTTGCTACAGTTCGGTGAAAGAAATCCTCGAAAACCCTCAATATATCGATACGATTCAAAATAAACTCGGCGTCAACGTCTTGCTTGCCGGAAGCTCCATCCGTATGCCCGGATGGCTCCGGCAGATGAATCCTCTTACAGGTGAAAATTCCATGTTTGCACTTCACACGGACGATGACTCCGAACTCATCAGGGCTATCGGGGAAACACACCGCCGAGGCATGCAGTTCTGGCTCTACTTTTCGGGACATCACAATTCTCCCGATGATCGCACTGTTATGGCTGAAACTTTCGATGGTCTCAAGTTCGCTGACCTGCCTGCAATCAAATATGCCTTGTCTCAGGGTGAGTTGACCACCTGCTTTGAAAAGAAAAGGGTAAAAGAGTACGTGCAGCAACTTTTCAGCTATGCCCCACGGCAGTACAATGTCGATAACATGTATGTTTCGCACACACGTTACGCTACCCCATCATTCTGGTCGAACCTTTTCGGTTGCGCCTGTGAAGAGTGCCGTACTGCGGCTTATGCCATGGGATACGATTTCGAAAAAATGAAGCTGTCGATGCAAAGGCTGCGTTTTTTCCTCGAGCATCTTGACCGCAAAACGGTAGAGCATGCCGCTCATGCTGGTTTGACATTCGGTGATTTCATTTCGCTTTCGGGGAAAAATGACGGTGTCACCGACTGGTTGTATTTCCGCGCATCTATAGTCGGGAACGCGCTCAAACGTATGCATGGTGCGGTACATGAATCCACAAACCACCGGTGCGGCTTTGTAACCGATACCCACAATCCGACAATGTCTATGTGGATCGGTCATAACTACGATGACCTTATTAACGGAGGTTCGGACGGTCTCCATCCGCTATCATGGTGCGCCTATCAGCATATCAGCGTAATTGCG
>JAFGMP010000178.1 GCA_016927495.1 Candidatus Latescibacterota bacterium
CTAGGTAGAAAACCCGGCGATCCTCAATCGACTGATCCTGAAGGATTAATCAAACAACTCTATACACAGACTGAATGGTCAGGCGGATTTTTAATGGTTACCGTGAAACCTGCTGATTCCGGTCAGGGTATTGCAAACGCAGAATTTTCTTTTTACGATGAGCATGGCGCTTTACTTTATTCGGTAACAAAAACAGCAAAAAAATAAAAAATATAACCACAGGAGAAACAACATGAGTAACACTGCAAAAGCACAAGCACTTTCCCGGCGTAATATGCTGAAAACCGGGGCGCTGACTGCTGCCGGTGTTTCGATTTCATCGCTTTCAGGCGTTCAGAGTGTATCGGCACAGGGCAAAGCTCCAAAAAATATGCATGTATCGCTTGCAGCCTATTCGATGCGAGATGAATTACAAAAAGGAAACATGGATCTTTTTGGCTTCATCGACTGGTGTGCCGAACTGGATCTTGCAGGGACAGAACTGACATCATATTACTTCAAGGAAGGTTTCGACAAAAAATATCTGCGTGAACTTAAATTACGGGCATTCAATAACGGTGTAACCGTGAGCGGCACAGCGGTTCGTAATAATTTCTGTATGCCCGCAGGGCCCGATAAACAGAAAGAAATCGACCATGTCAAAAAATGGATCGATTACTCGGTGGAATTTTTTGCGCCCCATATCCGTATCTTTGCCGGAAACCTTCCTGACGGCACCGACAAAAAAGTGGGTATTCAGTGGGTCGCGGAAGGTGTCCGGGCATGCCTCGACTACGCTGCGGAACGCGGAATAATACTCGGTCTCGAAAACCACGGCGGCATTACTGCCCGGGTGGTTGATCATCTCGCTATCTGCGATGCGGTTGGCAAGCACCCCTGGTTCGGAGTCAATCTTGACACCGGCAACTACCGTACCAATCCCTATGAGGAACTCGCCATAGCAGCACCCCGCGCGGTCAATGTGCAGGTCAAGGTCGAGGTGTTCAAAGAGGATCAGAAAACCAAAGTACTGGCCGATATTCCACGGCTCAGGGACATAATGGTAAAAGCTGGCTACAAAGGCTGGGTCGCACTCGAATACGAAGCCGCCGGCAATCCCCGGGAAGAAATCCCGATGTATATTGCCCAGATGAAACAACTTTTTGAGGGATAAAAAAATACATAAAATATAAAAACCGAGATTGCTTCACTCACTTCGTTCGTTCGCAATGACATAAAATTAAATTTGTCATTCTGGACGAAGTGAAGAATCTCTGCATATAAAGGAGGATATAACATAATGGAACCGATTAAAAACGTGTCACGCCGCAATTTTCTCTCCAGCAGCGCAAAGACCGCCGCCGCAGGCATGGTTATGAGCGCGGTAAAACCGGGGAGAATACTCGGCGCAAACGACCGTATCACTATGGCGGTCATCGGAATACGGGGCCGCGGCAGGGAACATTACCGGAGTTTTCTTGGCATACCGAATGTTCAGATTAAAACCCTGTGTGATGTTGATGAGCGGCTGTTCCCGGAACGTGTGAAGGATGTGGAAGAACTTCAGGGCAAAAAACCGGAAGTCGAGTTTGATCTGAGGCGGGTGTTTGAAGACAAAGACATCGATGCGGTGTCGATTGCCACAACTGACCACTGGCATGCGCTTGCGGCTATCTGGGCCTGTCAGGCAGGAAAGCATGTCTACCTCGAAAAGCCGGTTTCGCACAATGTTTGGGAAGGCCGTAAAATAATCGACGCGGCACGGAAATATGACCGGATAGTCGCAGCAGGTATGCAGAACCGCAGCATCAGAAATGTCAGGGCAGCCATGAAATTCCTTCATGAGGGCGGCATCGGTGAGGTTTACATGGCAAAGGGACTATGCTTCAAACCGAGAGATTCCATCGGAACAAAACAGGATACTCCCATTCCCGAAGGCGTTCATTACGATCTCTGGCTCGGACCTGCACCCTGGCGTCCGTTCAATCACAACCGTTTCCATTATAACTGGCACTGGTTCTGGGATTACGGCTGCACAGACATGGGCAATCAGGGACCGCATCAGATGGATATCGCACGGTGGGGACTGAACAAATCGGTTCACCCTGAAAAAATTAAATGTGTCGGCGGTTATTATGCTTTCGAATGCGATCAGGAAACGCCAAATACCCAGTTCGCAACCTTCGAATATGATGACGGCAAAATCCTGCTATTCGAAACACGCGGTCTTTACACCAATGATGAGGACGGCGTCCGTATCGGTAACCTGTTTTACGGTTCAGAGGGCTGGATGAATCTGAACGGCAGCACATGGAAAACCTATTACGGCAGGGAAAATATTCCCGGACCAAGCTCCGATGATCTCGGTACCGGGCAGGATGAAGAAGCGGATCCCATGAATCTGTTGGGAACCGGCAGCCAGGGACATTTCGGCAACTTCATTTATGCACTGCGAACCAATAACTGGATGAATCTGACCGGTGATATTCTGGAAGGGCATATGTCGGCTTCCCTGTGCCATCTCGGTAATATTTCATACCGTTTGGGACGTGAACTGACATTCGATTCACATGCCGAAAAGTTTGTGAATGATGATGTTGCAAACTCATACCTGACAAGAAACTACCGTCACCCGTATGTTGTACCTGATAAGGTTTGATATTACTTTTAACCTCATTTCCCGGATGGAGTGGAATCTAATTTAAAAACATCGGGTAATAAAGAGGAAAATATAATATCAGGGCGAACACATGGGTTCGCCCTGATATAACCACAAGGTTATCTGCGTCAATAATCTGTAGGGGCAGACCCGCGTGTCTGCCCTGAATAGAAATAACTGATCAGGAAAGATGTCCTTTATTTTGCAGATTTTCAACAGAGGAGGTGGATAATATTATCCGACATTATGGTGTTTTAGCAGTTCTGGTTTTAGCTGTTATGTTCTGTACCGGTTGCTCAAGAGGCGCAAAAGTAACCTTTACACAGGGTGACAACAAAATAGACATCAGAATCGACGGGACTTCTGTTGCCGAATACCGTTACACATCCGATCTTGTAAAGCCTGTCCTCTATCCGATCCGGACACTGAATGGCGTCATTATAACACGTCATTTTCCTTTTGAGGAGGTTGAGGGCGAAAGTCATGACCATCCACATCATACTGGCGTTTTCTTTACCTATGATGAGGTTAATGGCAACAGGTTTTGGGCATCGACATCGTCTCCCCCGCAGATCAGGCACATCAATATTGCCGATATGCGTGACGGTAAAAGGGAAGGGACTTTGTCTTCCGTTTCGCACTGGACTGCGAAAAACGGCCAAATACTTCTCGAAGAACAACGAACCATGGCTGTATATCCCGGTGTGAATGAATACGCCATAGATTTTATCATTAAGATCACCGCCGTCGATACAACCGTGGTTTTTGGCAGCACCAAAGAGGGCATGTTTGCCATAAGGGTCGCTCCCTGGTTGAAGGAAAATGGCGGAAACGGCAAATATCTCAGTTCACGGGGTGGCACGACCGCTGCCGATATCTGGGCCCGCCGCGCCGAATGGGTACGTCTCGAGGGTGAAAAGGACGGTATCAAAGCCGGAATTGCAATTATGAATCATCCGTCGAGCACCAATTTCCCGACATTCTGGCATGCGCGGGATTACGGGCTGTTTTCGGCGAATCCGCTTGGGCAGACATTCTTTCAGAAGTCACGAGGGGAAGAAAATCCGGAGCCGTATGAACTGACCCTGCAGAAAGGCGAAAGCACCATTTTCAGATTTCAGATGATTTGCTATGACGGCACACGAAACAAAGAGGAGATGGAGCAGAAATTCAGGGTTTATAGCGGAAGACAATAATAGAGAATACAAAATTGTACAAGTCAATATTTAAGTAATGAGGCGAAATATGCATAAAAGAACAGTTATAATTCAACAGTATGGATGCACGAGAACATTTAATTTATTGCTTCGATTCTCATTACTATTGACAATGTTTATAATGCTGCTGTTGTTATCTTCCTGTGATAAACCCATAACTCCGAATAATGAGGTACCAGGACCCGGATTCTACTCCCTATTTAACGGCAAAGATATGAGCGGCTGGATACTCGGAGTCGAGGTTGAAGAGAGTTCATGGTCGGTTGTGGACGGCGTTATTCACTGTAAAGGCGGACCTCAAAATCCTTATCTCATTACAACCGAAAAAGAGTACGAAAATTTTGAATTCTATGCCGAATTCAAAGTGAGTAAAGGCTGTAACAGCGGTATTTTTTACCATATACCCGAAGCAGGCCGTCAGTCATTCCTCGGATTTGAAACTCAGATACTCGATGATCATGGCAAAACACCGGACAAAAACTCGACCGGTTCCATTTACGATGTTGTCCCACCACTCGAAAACGCCATGAAAAAAGCAGGCAAATGGAATCAATATCATGTAATATTTGACTGGCCGAGCTGCAAGGTTTGGCTTAATGGCGTTCTTGTTCAGGACACCGATTTCGAGGCATATCCCAGACTGAAATACCGTATGCGGCGCGGTCCCCTCGGACTGTCGAATCACGGTCATGAAGTCGACTACCGTAACCTCTGGATAAAAGAGTTGCCCGATACGGACACCGGCCGCGATATATTCAACGGCACCGATCTGGCCGGTTGGACCGCTGTCGGCGATGCGGACTGGCATGTCGGGGACGGCGTACTCGTATCCACAAGAGGCGAGGGGTATCTGGTGACCGATAAAGAGTATGACAACCTCTATTTCCATGCCTATGTCGACAGCGATACCCTTAAAACCCGTGACGCATGTTTCTACTACCGCTGGACAAGTGAGGACAATCCCGGATACAGAGCCGATATGTACGATTACCTCAACGCAGTGAAAGATGCCAAACAATATGGCGATGATATACCTGCGGATTTGGTGCGGCCCATAAAATCAAACTGGTTTCTGTATCGCATCATTTCCGGCGACCGTAAATCACAGGTATATCTTAATGAATTTCTCGTCTCCGACAATAAAATGCTGTTGAAACCTCCCCGTGGCAAAATTGCCATTTACAGGGGAGTTAATGACGGTGTCATTAAGATAAAGGGATTGACGCTCAGGCCGCTTGAAGGCCCGGGTATATAAGAATGGGGCAATAATACTATTTATTGCTATACAGACAAATCAAAGTAGTTTTCCGTAGGGGCAAATATGAAATGTTCGCCCTTATTTATTGAAACATGCTATGTGAATAACTTGTATCTTGTATACACATGATTTCCAGTCGCTGAAAAATTTGTATATACATACAGGTTGTCCTTAAAATGTATTACGGGGAATACTAAAATTGTTTTTATTTCATCCCTAATTTCTTGTTTTGTTCGAGAAGCATAATAGCTTCCCTGATCCTTCTTTCACGTGTTTCAGGGCGTTTTGCCGTTGCTATCCACCAAATGTAAGGACGTTTGTATGATTGGGCAAGACTTTCAAAATATTGTTTCGCTTTCCTGTTTTTATTAAGGGCGTTTTCAAATTCCGGAGGCATTACCCATCCTCTGTTTGTTGAAGCAACATTGTCCCATTGACCATTTTGTTTTGCTGCCTTGATAACAGCCATTCCAAAATCTGTCATCCTGCCGTCCGCCAGCAGTTTTTCAACCCTTTTTTTATTTGATTCCGACCATTTACTCGCTGAATCGCGAGGTGTGAATTTCCGGGCATATATGTCATTATCGATTCTTTTGATAATGCTGTCGATCCACCCGAAACATAGGGCTTCCTCGACAGCTTCATCGTATGAAATTGAAGGTTGCCCGGTATGTTTCTTGTAAAATATCAGCCAAACTACTTTTTTATCGGAATAATGAACCTCTAACCATTCCCGCCATTGTTCTCTGTCTGCAACATACAGTTCGTTTTCTTTCATAACGATTAATCTCCAATTTCGATTATCAGGTTTTTTTCATGATTATTATTCTTTTCTCAATACCAAACAGCATAATACGCTTACAAACTTCGTACTGCCTTTTTTAAAAAATGTGTTGTCAGCAAGGTGCTCGAAATCTTTCAGGCTGTAAAACGGCTCCTCGTAAGCATGAAGCCATAGCATCAGCATTCTGAATCTGCCGAATTCACGGGCAGATTTCTTCAGCACCGGAAGCGGTGTGTCGCTCAGAAGGTCGTAAATCAGCGCATATCCGTCAGGTTTTAGAACACGGTGTATTTCATTCAATCCCTCTGTCGGCGCTTTCCAGTGATGTATTGATCCTGTACTAACAACTGCATCAAAGTAATTATCGGAACACAGTATATCGGATGCGTTTCCCAAAGCAATTTCAATGCAGTCGGACAGCCCTGATTTGGCGAGGTTTTTTTTGGCTTTTTTAATCATCGACGGTGATATATCGATACCGGTAAGCTGTAGATTCGGAGATGCGCTGTGGAGTTTTTCGAGCAGCCAGCCGGGACCGGTGCCTATATCGAGGATACTGCCCTCGGGGCAATAGTATATAATATCGCGGGCAATTATCTCGTAATTTACCTGAAATACGCGGGTTTTGCTTATGGCATTGTACGCAATCGTTCCCGGCAGGGGAATACCCTCCGGGTGAAAAAATTTCAGGAGCCTCCGTGCCGGTGAAAGCATATATTCCCTTTATACATTATACGAATCCCTGACAGCCTCCACCATAGCCTTTATATTCTCGACCGGCGTTTTCGGCTGAATGTTATGGACAGCATTGAATACAAAACCGCCGCCTTTGTTAAAAATACGGATTCTGTCGGTAACTTCGTTGTAAACCTCTTCGGGAGTACCGAACGGCAGAGTAGTTTGCGTCTCCACACCACCTCCCCAGAAGGTGATTCTGTCTCCGAAATCGTCTTTGAGCCCCTGCGGTTCCATACCCTCGGCAGATGTCTGCACAGGACTTATAATGTCGAACCCGGCATCGATTATATCATCGAGCAGGGGTCTGATACCGCCGCAGCAGTGCATAAAAATCTTCCATGTCGTGTTTGCATGAATCCAGTCGCACAGCTTAACATGAAACGGTTTGATCATCTCACGGTAGAAATCGGGAGAGATGAGCGGACCGCGCTGTGAACCGTAATCCGCACCGGTAATCTTGATTACATCGATACGGTTGCCGACCGCTTCTTTTACTTTCGCAAGATTGGCAAGCCCGATTTCA
>JAFGMP010000179.1 GCA_016927495.1 Candidatus Latescibacterota bacterium
TTCTTCAACATATCTTTGCTTTTCCATGCAACACAATATATGCTAATAATCTCATTTTGTCAATGCTTAAGTTAGCGCTTATGGGGGGATACCCCCTCTGCACTCCCCCCTATCAAGTGACAAGAATCAAATATCAAGTGTTCAATAGGACACGCCACGCGACACAACCCGGAAACCTATGACGCTGACCCTGCCGCAGGGATTGTTGTAGCTGCGAAAGGCCGACCGGCAGTAGCGAGCACTGTCGCACCAACTGCCGCCGCGATCGACACGGTAGGAGCCGGTATGAGCACCAGTGGGATTAGTGGCGCTTGCGCTGCTGTAGCTACCGTACCAGTCGTGGCACCATTCCCATACATTCCCGCTCATGTCATACAGCCCATACGGATTGGCAGGATAACTGCCAACATCGGTTGTATTATCAACATTTCTGTTGTAATTAGCTTTTGAACTGTTTATAGTTCCGTCATCAGTTCCATACTTGTGCTGCTTGCCGCCACGACACGCATACTCCCATTCCGATTCCGTCGGCAGGTCAAGGCCATAGTACAATGCAAACGCTTTAGAGCCGTACCACGTAACTTCTATGACAGGGCGGTCCTCTTTTCCGTAGTCTATGCTAAATCTGCTGTTACTATAGCTTATCTCACAGGCAGAATCATCGAGATCGAGGTATTCCCGTCCGCTGTAGTCACCCGTTTTACCGGTCACACTGCTGATTGTTGCCGTTATGTCACCCGATGCCAGCGCTTCATTCAGATACACTGCATACTGTGCATTGGTAACTTCAGTGGTGCTCATGTCAAAACCTGAAAGAGTTACTGAATGGACTGGTTTCTCATCTGAATAACCATCAGGATCATTTTCAATATTACCCATTTTGAAAGTGCCGCCGGGGATGGTAACGAAGGTTATGTTTTTATATTCGTGAGGTTCACCACCGCCGCCATTTGATTCTTGATAATCGCTTGCAATTACAGTCTCCCATGCAACTAAATTCGTTGAATAATCAGCTATCCCGTATCCCAACACCGATACATTAAATCCGAGATTCGATTCAATACCGCCGGACAATTCCCACTGCCATGCGTATTCACCACCGGTACTTCCGTCGAAATCAAGATATGGTACAACATCGATGTACGGTCCTGCTACTGCATATAACTTTACGGAAACAACCGGACGCACATAACCTTTAAACCTGAAATCAGCTTTTTGAGGCCATGTTGTATCATGTTTCGTTAGTTCTGCGCTTTTTTCCCAAACATTCTCCCATTTGCCTTCTTTATACTCCGCTCCGGCTCGAACCTGTGTTGTCTGGTCAAAACCGGTTTCAAGACTACCTACTGTGTTCGATTCTGCTTCAAAACCTGCTTTAAACTCGAAAGTGATTACTTCCATGACAGGAACAAAACCAACCATTTGAAAGATAGCATGTGTATAGGAAAACAATGTTATTTCGTCAGATTTTTCGAAACCACCCGATGCGAAAGCAGCAATATCAAAATTAAATTGCAGACTGCCCCATGCAATTGCATGAAACTCCTCGACCTTTGATTTACGGATTTTAAATCCGATGTCCAGATCAGGTTCGAATACAATCGACCCATCTGTTATTGTTACTGATACATCAGAACCGTAAATTTTACCTGAGTACAGTTCTACTCCAGAAAGGTCAATACCGTTTTTACTCAGCGATACACCTTCAACCGCCTTAAAAACACCTTCAGTCCCAATTTTTTGTGCAGTGAAATCAAGTGTTATGGTTGTATCTGCATCTCCCTGAACGACTGCATCGGTCAAAGCAGCTTGTTCAGTTTCGACCGTTATTTTGTCTCCCTTAGTAGAAACATCAGTAACTTTACGTAAATAACCATCGCCTTCAACGCTGACAAGAATATCTCCGGTTGAAATATCAGGTTTGGAACCGGTATAAGAATAAGTGAGAGTGTTCTCTTTTACTGTATCAAGCGTAAGGTTCTCCTCCTGCTCGATGACTTTCGTTTTCTCAGAAATAACTGACTCATTACTCGTATCATCATCCCCATGCCCGGTCGAACTGTCCTTTCCGCATGATATAGTAAGTATGAATACTGCGAGGAAGGAAAAAAGTAATCTCAATACTTTTAGCATCACATCCTCCTGAACAGGTATACCGTTCATTTAATATTACATATTACATATTACATATCCGGTGAAGAAACGCAAGAAATAAATTAGCGAGGTTTTTATCCCCCTGTCACTTCGTGACATCCCCCTTGTTAAAGGGGATTTTTTCTACCTCATTTCTCCCAACCGCATTCTGATATCGGCAGGCTTTTTTTAGCTTCTTTTGCTTCTCATCCCCCTTAAAAAGGGGGAATTAAAGGGGGATCTTACCGCTCGTTTTCGGGAATATGCAGCACCACAAGAGACGGTGTATCCTGCCATTCCGAGTCACGAGGCAAAAAAGAACCGTTAAATACCATCACAAAGGTTTTGCCGTCATGGGAAAGTGTCGATCCGTGCATGCTACCGAACACATATCCGTATTTTTCGAAATAATAATCGGCGATAAATGCAAGCACCTTGCGTCTTTTAGTCACCGTGTCGAACTGAACAATAGGTTTATAACGGTAATCCGAACGTTTGGTATTTGCAACATAGTAAAGATAACGTTCATCGGGACTCAAAGATACTCTTGGTGAATAGGTATAATCAGCCCAAAGCTGCGTCACCACCTCAGTACGGAGATCATCCGGCCAGAATTTGTACAGTGTACCGTTCGTGCTGTTCACCCAGAGGAAACCTTCACGTGTCCGGCGCTCGGAATGGGCACGGATTACACTGTTTTTTCCGGCATTACGGCCAAGGTCTTCGGGCGTTCTCTCATCATATCTGGTAAATACATTCGTTGCGGGATCGAAGCTGACAAAATTATGGGGTGGTTTCGGCAAACAGCTCCAGAATATTCCGGTTGCTGGATCGAGCATGGTACACCGTACCCACCAGTTCACTCCTGTGGGTGGATACCCGGCGTAGGTAACCCTCTCTTCGTTCACATCATAGCAAAGAATTTCACCACGAAATCCGACGGCGACTAACTTACCGCGTTCCGTGTCAAGTGTATAGTAAGGCCATCCCGACTTGGGCATGGGAATACCGAGGTTTTCGGCTTTTCCGGTAAAGGTATTGTACCGTACAAGGTTGCTGCCCGGCCATGTATTGTAATCTTCTTCGGTCGACCATGGCATGGGATCCCAGTAGGTCAGAATCCACAGGTTACCATCAGGCATGGCGCCCATTTCGCCATGGATTTTACCATCGCCGACACCCCGAACGTTCCAGCCGCAGAGTTCCGGGAAATTTATGATCATCGTGCAATTGTTACCCACCGGATCGTACTCGAACGCATAAGACTTGCCGTCACGACCCCGGTGGTCGCCGACCGCAAAATAATAGCGCCCGTTGGGAGCCAGCGTCACATCACCGAAATCTGACCAGTACCCGTAATTATCCTCGGGGAAATATTCCGGTTTCATGCCTCTTATCGGGGCAAAATCTATTGTGGGCGCAGTCTCTGCGATATCGACATCGCCCATCCATTCCAGGTTCATGTCGTCCGGGATATGTATAAACGATTCGGAAGTATCGACTACCATTCCCGAACTGTGCAAAAGCCCCATTTTATCGTATTCCTGATTCCATATCTTTCTTTGCTCTTCGGTAAAATCGCGGTTCTGTGCCGAAAGGGATGAGACGACCGGCAGAAATGATAAAAAAATAAATAACAGATAAATTTTATACATTTTCATTAATAAGCTCTCCTTACCTGACCCCGAAACATCGTATAGGTGAAAAATGCGTAATAATCAGGTTCATTTATAATGAAATAAGGTGAATCCGGTTCTGTCAAACGAAAATATTCCTCACGGTCACGAGGCGAAAGCTCCTGTAAAGAATTCTCCCAGCGCATCGGGAAAAAAGCTGTCAGTGCATCTCGTATATCATTACTCAACGGAGCATACACAGTACCTGAAAATGTGTGGGCTGAACAATTTTCAAGTCCGGCTTCACGAAACCATCCGAGAGCGCGGAAAAAATGTGACTCGGGTTTTTTACCCTGAATAAACGGAGCGATTCCGGCATTCGTCGCATTCAATCTGGCCTCGAGCATGGGATAACCGGGAAGCAGTATCTGCGATGACCATGCGAGTACAGCGACAGTTCCACCCGGCTTAACCATTCGTGCAAGCTCATTAATGAGCGGCAGCGGTTCCATCGGGGCATAACCGACACAATCCGAACTCCATGCCCAGTCGAATGTGTCGGTATCAAACGGCAGATGATTCACATCACCTTGTTCAAAGCTTATTTGTTCCGACATACCGCGGTTTTCGACGGTCTTCCGGGCATATTCAA
>JAFGMP010000180.1 GCA_016927495.1 Candidatus Latescibacterota bacterium
ATTTAGTATTAAAAATTTCGATGGGGGGGTATATGAAAGAAATTGTTGCCGATACAAGCCTGATCGCTTATTGTGGCCTCTATTGCGGAGCCTGTAAAAAGTATCTTAAAGAAAAGTGTCCGGGATGTCCGAAAAATGAAAAGGCATCATGGTGTAAAATACGGCAATGCTGTATGGAACATTCATACAAAAGCTGTGCTGACTGTCAGATTGTTTCAACGCTTAATGAATGCAAGAAGTTAAATAATATGATTTCCAAATTCTTTGAGATTTTTTTCCATTCCGACCGGCTTGCATGTCTTATTTCTATTAAAAATAATGGGTATGAAACTTTTGCGCATGATATGTCGAAGAAACAAATAATGACGATAAGAAAATAGTCGATATAAAACTTTCTGTAAATGGATTTAGAACCATATGTGTTCAAGCCTAAAGTTTTTAGTCTTTGGAGCCGGAGCCGTCGGCCAGGCAATCGGATGTATGCTTTCTGCAGATGGCCACAGAGTCGATATGATTGTAAGGCAACGTTATATCGATGTTTTAATGCGTGATGGCCTAAAGGTAACGGGAATTTTTGGCGATTATCTGGCAAATTCAGGGTTAACCGGTTATTATGTTTCAATCGAAAATGTGAAAAGTAAAACATATGATTATGTGTTGATTACGACGAAGTCATATGATACATCCGTGGCAGTTATAGAGACAGGAAAATTGGAGAACCAGGATTTTGTTGTTGTATCGATGCAGAACGGCTGTGGTAATTTCGAGAAGGTTGTTGAACGATACGGTGAATTACGGTCGCTGGCGGCACGTGTCATAACCGGTTTCGAGATCGAAAGTCCCGGCCTGGTCAGAATTACGGTGACTGCCGATGCTGTGCATGTAGGTGGAAACAGAGAGGGTGCCGTACCGGACTCCGCTTTGAAGCTTGCCAATATATTGAACAAAGCCGGATTGCCGACTGATACGACTCCATACGTCAGGCGTGATCTTTTTGCAAAACTGCTGTATAACAGCGCGCTAAATCCCCTTGGGGCCTCACTTGGCGTTCATTATGGGGCGCTTGGTGATGACTCTGATTCCCGCGCAATTATGAGTGCCATTATCCATGAAGTCTTCGCGGTCATTAAAGCCATGGGTGCACAAACCAACTGGGATACTCCGGAGGAATATAAACGCTTTTTTTATGAAAAGCAGGTTCCGGCCACTTACAATCATCGCTCATCGATGCTTCAGGATCTGGAAAGAGGAAAGCAAACCGAGATCGATGCTCTGACCGGCTACATATCCACCGAAGGCAGGCGTCTCAATGTTCCCACACCTGTTTGCGATACCATAACCGGACTCATAAGGTTTATGGAAAGACAACGGAAACAGGGATGAATAGTTACTCGTCAATAATCGCTTTTCTGCTCTGTTTTAACAGACTTCGCTTTTTTTTATCCTCGAGTCGCTTATGTTTAGCAGCAGGAGGTACCGACTTATTTATTCGTGCAGGTTTGGTATGTAATGCTGACCGTAATAATTCTACCAGTCTCGTTATTGCTGCTTCACGGTTTGCTTTCTGTGTTCTGTAACGCTGCGAATATACTCTTATAACGCCGTTTTTATTGGCACGGGTTGCAAGCCGCTCGAGTATCAATTGTTTCTGTTCGGGTAAAAGACTTTCGGATTTATTAGCATCAAAAAATACGGTAATTCTTGTGTTGACTTTATTTACATTTTGGCCACCAGGCCCACTGCTCCTGGAAGCTGTAAAGACAAGGTCACTTTCGGGTATCTGAATTGTTTCGGTAATTTGAATCATAAACTTTTATCCGATAATTATAAGTATTCCATGGTGTAGGGGTAAAACATGCTATGCCCCTTCATTCGGGTTTACAGGTATACATATTATTCAACTGAACTTACTTCGCCAGTGATAATTCCGCAAGCCTGTTCATGACAAAATCATATTTTTCTTTACTAATGGTTTCCGGAATACCTCCCGTATCCATAAACATCCATCTGCCTGCTTTATTCGCCCGTGAGAACAAATCGGTGAGATAGTCATTCTGTTTGGATTTTTCCCACTCGAAAAAGAATTTATGACAACCGCCGGCCGGTACTGTTTTTGTATTACCGGATTCAAGGAATTTGACGAGGTCCATTGATTCATAGATATCGAACGGATCGACCATATCCACTCCGGTTTCGAGAACGAGCGGCAGGATTTTGTTGATATTGCCATGACTGTGCAGGTGAACGAACGCATTGTGTTCATGGGCAAGGTTACTCAGTTTTTTGTGCCATGGCTGTATCCACTGTTTATAAATATCGGGACTCATGAGAAGGTTATCGGATGAGCCGAGATCATCGCAAAGGATGATGCATTCGATACCGCGATTGAGTACCTCTTCCGCCGCAGCCATGTTCCAATCGCCAATTTTATCGATCAGTTTTTTCGTGTTTGGCGGATCGAGCAGCATAGACATGAGATACTGCTGATAGTCGATGCAGAAATAGTGCGGCCCGCTGAAGAAACCGTTAAGGTTCGCACCGGTCAGGTAACCGGCCTCCCTGAAGAATGTGGTATCTTCCTCAAAACCTTTGTAACGGGCTGGGTCACGGGGGTCAGGCAGAACAAGCTTATCCAGTTCATCGACGGAATTGATCGGATAATCGAAATCCTTATAAAAATGGGGATTTTTCCTAACTACCCGTTTACATCCTGTTTCGCATTCAAGAATTCGTTCATGTTCGTTGACTTCAAGGATTTTGAAATGGAATTCGGCAGGCCCGCCATGCCCCAGAGCCATATTTGCGCCCCAACCGACGACTACTAATTGTCTCTGTACGGCTTTAGTATACTCAAGCGTCCGCTGGCGTTCCTGATCGGATAGCCGGTCCCATGGGTAATCGAATTTTTCGGGATTGTGAAACAGCGCGTCGGGGAACCGCACACCGGGATTAAGTTTACGGGCAAGGTCATCGTTGTCAAAGCCCATGAGCCAGATTGGTACCGATTCAAAGTCATTACCCTCAAGCAGAGCACGAATATTTTCTCTCGGAGTCATATATAGTCCTTTCATGTATTTATAAATAGTCTTTTGGAACGGTGAAAATATAAAAATAAATATACAGAATAGTAACAGGTAATGTAAGTGGAAGCAAGAGTAAGAAGAAAGAATTTTTTAAATTGGTTTTTTGATTTATTTTGTACTATTTTTCTTTACTGTGTCTTTTCCAAGTTTCCTGTTGACCCCCAAAATCCATGCGGCAGTTAGTTGTAAATCCTTTTATTTTAATATGTTATAGCGTTTTCTATCCATAAAACAATAATTCCGGGCAACCACAAGGGATTGCCCTTACACATTCCCTTGTCCCTGTTTTCCCTTCTGCCTTTGTGCCTCTGTGCCTTCTGACTAAATATCTTCATCGTCAACACTGTTGACAGTTATTTTCTTATTCCTGCGTATTTCCGAAAAAATGGGGGATCGCCTGTACAAGTTCCTGTTGATTTTTTTAGTTACTTTGCGCATATTATACGCTCAGTTTTTTATGAGTAATGTATGTCCTGTGCCGAAGTGGTGGAACAGGTAGACGCAGCGGACTCAAAATCCGCCGATGGCAACATCATGGGGGTTCGATTCCCCCCTTCGGCACCAGAATAAAAACAAGGACTTACGTTAAATCTTCGTAAGTCCTTGTTTTTGTGTAAAACTGATCTGCCCAACACTCTGCCCAACATGTTTTATATAAAATCAAGGCAATTTATGGAGAATCAAGGATGATCATTGATAAGTTTCTATTCTTTTCGATTCCATAAAACCAATCACATCATCGTATTTATATCGTACACTTTTCCCTATTTTAATG
>JAFGMP010000181.1 GCA_016927495.1 Candidatus Latescibacterota bacterium
ATTATTGATTGATCTGTGCAAATCCGCAGAATCAGCGTAAATTAACGTCCTATTCATAATTTATTTCTCCTTTTCCGGTGGAGCGACTTCATTAAGATAGTCCCAATATTCTTTTGGGCTGCCAGGTATGTTTTCAACCGTGTATTCCACCATTTGAGTCAAACCTTTTACTTTTTCACGAAGCATGGGCTGAAGGCATCGCGGAACATGATCCTTATAGTGCCGGTGGATTCGTATACAGTTATAGCAATCACCGTGAAATTCACAATTAATGTTCGGGCATGAGCAATTCGCCTCGGCGCCCGAAGCCAGCATGGCCCTGATTTCTTTTATTTCCTCAACAAATTTTTCTTTAGATTTCACGTTTGGATTTCTCCCGGCTATTAATGATAGTTATTTACTATTATGATCGATAATGAAGAATAGGTAAAAAATACAAGGTACAAGGTATAAGATACAAGGAGAAGTTAAAAATCTGAACCATGATTTTCATGATTAAAGGATGGCCATGATAAAAACTATAGGGTCGGGAATCAAGGTCATCATTTTTTAATGGTTACCCCCTTGATACACCCTCAGATAGTGTTTTTTCTTAAACAAGAAGGCTTGCCCCAGGAGGGGGCGGCATACAATGGTTATTTCAAGTGTACATGTATTCATATGCTGTTCTGTTTCAATCAGTTCGAGGATTGCGAAGGAGTAATGTTTCGCCCTGGTAATGTCCACAGCGCTGATCGATGGAAAGAGGTTCCTGAACCGATTGTTAAGAGATTCGAGAACAAGAAATACTTTCGTGGCTACGCTGCATTCGCAAAGCCTGAAATTTATTAATATCCGGAGGAAAACGGTTATTTGTATGTTATACGGCTACCTGTAAACGACATACTCTATGAGGAGATTCAACACCTGCTGATCCGTCCTGTTGGACGAACGCCAAAAGAAACCGGATGGCATGAGGGGGAACTTTTCCCAAGAGTGGATTTAATCGTGACTAATATGAGTGCGAAGCGGAAGGTGTTGTACACTTTTACAATGACTTAGGCACAGCCGAGCAGTGGATAAAGGAAGGTAAGTATGCTCTGAACTGGAAACGGTTCTCCTGCAAACATTTTATCTCCAATCAGGTGCGGCTCTGGCTGTTTGTAATGGCCTATAACCTGAGTAATTTCCTGCGACGTTTGGTTCTTCCGGGTAAAATCAAACACTGTTTGCTTCGTAGCCTGCTTGTGAAACTAATTAAGATTGGAGCGAGAGTTGTCAGGCACAGCAGATACGTCATGTTACAGATGGCTGAGGTTACAATAGACAAAAGGCTGTTTGCAGAGATACTCACCCGAATTGAACGATTGCGTAGCTGTTCTGCCTAAAAAACCGTTATCGGAATGATTCAAGGGATACGTGTCTTAGAAAGGGATATTCGAGTGTTTATCAAACATGTGAACTGCGAAATGTGACGATAAGCAAAAAGAAAATCCTTGTAATAAGAAATAAGAGTAAATATTTTCCATTCATAGACAAGTTTTTTTAAACAGCTAACTCTACAAATTTGATATGGGGAATGTCAGTTTATACCATAAAATTAAAATCCATTTTTCTGTTCAAGAGGTGCGCAATGAATGTAATCATCCGCGTAATCTTCCTTGTGTTTGGCCTTATATGTTTTTCATGTGCAGATAATGATCTGCCGACAGAGACCGATACACAACCAAATGGCTCGGGGTACGGAAAAATTATCATCAATGTGTCGTATGCGCAGCAGTTAAAAAAACTGTCGAAAATAGCTGATATTGTTCCCGTTGAACAAGTAACGGCGTTTGTCTATTCCGACGGGTGTGCCGATTCCGAACATGAACTCATCCGCCAGAATTTAACGATTTCCAATAATGTCGCTACCGGGACACTAACCGTCATCGCTGAGAACAATTTAATTGTGGATGTGGTCTTTTATACAACGGGACTGGTTTCCTATATGGGGAGGGATGAAGATGTAGACGTTCCCAGCGGAGGGGAGACTACTGCTGATATCCTGTTACAATCGCTAACAATGACGATAACAGCTCCCTCATATGCGCTGGTGGATGACTACTATGAGATAACATGGACGGAAATCCTACTCGACGATTTGACATATGAGGTTCATGAGGCGCAAAATTCAAGCTTCACCGGATCACATATTATCCATAATTCGCATTATACATACTGCGAGGCTTCACATGACAGCGCGGGCACGACCTACTATTACCGCGGCCGTGTTGTTACCATGTACGGCAGCGGCGTATGGAACGATGGAGTCGTAAAAACGCACATTACCCTCGACACGGGACAGATACAGTTCACCATACCCCTGCCCGGGGGGATAGAGTTCAGCGATGACGGTATCAATGTTCTCCCCGGTACGAGTCCGTCATACTCGATTCTGGAAACAAAGACGATCACGCTGGGGAGCGCATCTTCGGACGAACCCGAACCCGGAGTGAGCGTCCAGTGGGAACAGGTGAGCGGTCCTGAGGTCGATTTGTACGGTGTACCGTCTGAAGATGCATCGGTGTTTGTGCCATATGTGCCGGGAACCTACGAGTTCGTGAAAACAGAAACAGACGAAAACGGAGAAGTAACCGATACAGAGACAACAACGGTTGTTATTACTCCCATAACACCGGAAGAAATCGGTATCTCCATGGTTCCGATCAGTGACGGATATTTACTTATGGGTTCCAACGATTATGGTTATAATAATACGTATGAACATACCGTATCTCTTTCGGCGTTTTCAATCAGCAGAACGGAAATCACCCAGCCTCAGTTTGAAAGTATTATGAAAGGATTCAATCCCTCCTCGATGCAATTGGATTATTTACCGGTAACCGATGTAAACTGGTACGATGCGACTGATTTCTGTAACCGACTGAGCCAGGCATGCGGATTCGAGGAGTGTTATTATTATACCAGTTCCGGGGCATTTAACTGTGACTTTTCGAAAAACGGATTCAGACTGCCTACGGAAGCCGAATGGGAATATGCCTGCCGTGCGGGTACCAGCGCCCGATTTATTTACGGCAATGACACTGATGATTTAGATCGTGTTGCATGGTATTGTTGGCATAATAGCCCTATGGATCATGATTATAATGCTAATTGTTTGATGCCATGTGGAATTAAAGAGCCAAATCCATGGGGATTGTACGATATACTGGGGAATGCCGCCGAATGGTGCAATGACTGGTATTATTCGGAATATTACCAGCTCAGTCCGAGGGACAATCCCACCGGTCCTGTGGTTGGTGTGCAAAAGGCTATAAGAGGCGGATCATATTCATGCACTTTCCGTGCTGATTGTTTCAATAGGAGAGGTGTTTTGGTAATGGAACGGTATCCATGGTTAGGTTTCAGGATTGTGCGTGCCGCGCAATGATCTGACATGCACAACCTTTTAGGTGAAAGTATATTGAACGCATGATAGCATCTGTTGCAGTTCTGTCTCCCGGATAACTTAGGTGATAGTCCCTATCCCTGCTTTCCTGCTTCCAGCTATTTGATATTGCAATACCATATTCACTTCAATCAACCGGCCGGAGATATTCAGCAGTGATCAGGGAACACAGTTTACAAGCTCTGATTTTACCGGTATACTCGAAGCCAACGGCATCCGGATCAGTATGGACGGTCGTGGCCGTGTGTATGACAACATATTCGTAGAACGTCTCTGGCGTACGGTCAAGGACGAGGAAGTCTATCTCAAAGATTAAAACACTATTCGTGAAGCGAAGAACTGATTATTCGGATATTTTGACTTTTACAACAATGAGCGCCCACATCAGTCGCTGGAAAACAGAACGCCTTCCGAAGTTTAATGGGGCCGGTATGAAAAAGGTAGATATAACTATCTCGAAGGCGGGAACGGCCTGATGTCAAGTCCCGTGCAGATTACTAACGCCGTGCTTTCACAAGAGGCTATGCAGGATGCCCCTTCGGGGCATACACAGGAGATTATTCATCTTAAAAAAACCATTAATTTTGTCTTGACAAAGGGGTACACTTCATGCCTCAGTTATAGCTCTTGACCTTTGGCCATTCGGTGGTCACAGAGAATCGCGGACCGCGTGCGATGTAGATTGGAATTTGCTGCTGTTGCCGCGTACAGTTTTTACAAGTATGAATCCTGGCTTCAATCACATGATCGAACATTTTATCGAGATCGTCACGGTTTACAAACACTGCAATGTATGTTCGGATCGAGTCGGGGGGAGGTCCCCAGAGATGATAGTTGTTATGTGTTGCATATACCGGGGGCAGATGAAACCCGGGTCCGAACAACTCAAGAGCACCAGCTTCTCCATAATTGGTGCTGATAATGATCGAATTTCGTTTTTCATCCTCTGAGAGCGTCTGGCAGACGCGTGCCACATCCGATGCCAGTTCATACCACCCCAGCCGGTCGGCAAGCCACTGAGGAACCGGCTCATCCTTTTTCCCGCTTTCGAGGTTGAACGATAATCCGAGAGCGGAAATATATTGCTTTACCACAGAGGGAGGCAATAATGGCGTGGTAATCGGTGTAAAGAGTATCCCCCCGATAATGAGCATTGCAATCATCAGTATTGCCGCCGACCGTTGTATGGAAGGATGTCGCAGTCTATCAATCGCAACCGCACCGGCGGCGAAAAGAACCGTATACATTGCTGCAATCCGGTCCGGGCGACTTGAGGCGCTGGCAATCATCATTGCCAGGAGAGGGAGATAAGCCCATCCGAGAAATCGATATTTTTTCATATCCGGTGAAAGAAATATAAATGCCAGCCCGGCAATCCATAAGGGGAATGCTAAAGGATTAGCAAACAGCATCTGATCGAAAACAATATGAAGCGGTGAGGTCGGAATATTCTTGTTGATCATGGCATTGTGATAAAACTCCAGCGACGGGAATCCGTGGAGATATTGCCAGGCCAGGTTCGGTACCAGCAACAATAAGCAGCATAACATGCCGTAGATGAACCACCTGTTCCAGAGAAAACGCCGGTTGCCGGTCAAAAGGAGTCCAAACAGAAGTGCGGCGATATATACCATAAGGGTATGTTTCATTTCCAGACCGGTCCCCATCAGCAGGCCGATCACGATCCAGTATTTTGTATTTTCCTCCTGCACCAGTCTGATCATGCAGTAAATAATAGCCGCCCAGATGGCCGGTTCGAAGGCATTCATCGAGTAGAAACTTCCCATCAGGAGATAGATAGGCATGACGATAACCGCGAGTGCTGCAATAATCATTGCGGTGCGGCTTCCTCCGAATCTGCGGGTGATGAGACCGGTTAAAAATACCGTCCCCGCGACTCCCAAGGCGGGAAGAAATCGTATTGCGGGAATCGAATCACCAAGAATCCAACGATTCAGCGCAAGCAGAAGAATTGAAAGTGGGGGATGGTCGATGTATCCGAAAGCAAGCCGTTTGGAGCACGCGATATAATACAATTCATCGATAAAATATCCATAACTGGCGAGTGTGCTTAAAATCATGTGATAGAGAAGGAGCAAGAGCGACAATCCCGTAAGGATAAAGAAGTCAGTTTTCGTGGATCGGTCAGGCATGCAATACTCCGGGAATAAAAAAGGGAATTACCAGAAGAGATTATCCGGGATTGCCCATATTAAAATCATGGGAGTTACTAAATCGCGAAAACCTTATGTAACAATGAATATGGATAAAGCTAAAAGACAAATACAAATCGTAGTAATAAGTTATCTATATAATGGGAAATGTCAAGCGCAAATCAAACAAGGGAAAGTGAATTTTTTATCAAATGAACAATTATATGATTTAATGATAATTTCAACGAATATGCTCATAACTTATCAAATTACAACAATATTGATAATGGTCGTTTCGCTATATATATAGCATTTCGACCCTTTTAAATTATTCTTTATGATTACGAGGTTACAAATTCTACTATTAAAATCTGACTATATTGGTGGAGCAAGGCCAATGGGAAAAATGTTAATATAAAGCGGGTAGACTTGCGGAAGTAATATCAAAAAAACGAACTATTCACAATAAACGGTTTGTCAGTTTCAAAAGCGATATTTTGTAACTCTATTAATAACAATATATTACAAAAATGGCACCCCGATTTGAACTTTTTGCGAACTATTTCAATTAGAATACAATATTAATAAATATGATAAAACTTTTTGTATAATGTAAAAATCTCAAAACAGATAATAATTTTAAGATAAATTCAATAATTTTTCTGCTTTCTCTCTTTCTTCATCAGATAAGTCATTAATAATTGGGACTAAATTTTCTTCTATTATTTCTTGTGTTAAAATTTTCGTTTCTTTACCATCTTTAGTTACTATTACTTCATCTTCTAAGCCGTACATAAACATTGGCAACTTATCTAACCCGGATTATTCATAAAAAAGGCAGTGCATCAACGTAAATAATTGTTTATATTAAG
>JAFGMP010000182.1 GCA_016927495.1 Candidatus Latescibacterota bacterium
CGATAACATAGCTGTGTTGACCGCATTAGATATAGAAATATATCGAAAAATAAATCCGTTTGGATAATTTTGTCAACTGTCATGTTGATATACAGTCTGTGTGGCAGTATATTATATAGTATCCTGCAAAAATAATAAGAAGTGAGCAATGATATGAGAATTTTTAATAGATATGTCATCAGAGAACATGTAGCCCCATTTTTCTTTGCATTCAGTGTAATCATGTTTGTTTTTATCCTGAAACTCATGCTTGACATAATGGACATGGTTATTTCAAAGGATGTCAACATTATAATTCTGGCAAAGCTTTTGTGGTACAATCTTGCATGGATGATTGCGCTTGTCGTACCCATGAGTGTCCTTGTCGCTACTGTTATGGCATTTGGACGTATGGGTGCATCGGGAGAAGTTACCGCGATGAAAGCTTCAGGATTATCTATGTTCAGAATTGCTTTTCCTATAATCGGGATTTCTATCCTGATCACCATGTTCATGATATGGTTTAACAATGTGGTTTTACCACAATCCAATTATAAGGCCACAAGTCTTAATGCGGCAATTTTTCTTAAAAAACCGATGCTTTCTCTTAAGAATAAGGAAAGGCAATTTATAAGTGACATTCAAAACATAACCATTCGTGTGGATTCAATTGATTATCAGACTGAAGAGATGAACGGTATTACACTTTTCAAACGGGAAAAAGGAACAAAACAAACTGCTATTCGCGCAGAGAAGGGACGATTTATTTCAAGTCCGAACACCAGCTTTCTGACTCTTGCGCTTAAGAACGGTGAAATTCATCAAATCGATGATAAAATTTCCGATAGATATATTCGCACCCAATTTAAAGATTTTAAATATACCATCGAATTCGATTCAAGGCTGGACACATCACATAGAGCATCACAAAGCGACCGTACAAAAACATCAGATGTGATGCGTGCTGAAATCGATACATTAAAAGCAATAAATGCACGCAATCTAAAACGTATTGAAAGTTTGTCAGGTGAGGAAAACGTAAACAAAGCACGAATACTTAATTTTCAGCGAGATATTGATTCGAATAATAAAAACATATCAAAAAAGTTAATAGAAATACATAAAAAAAATTCCATACCCTTCGGAGCTATTATTTTTGTACTCGTTGGTGCTCCTCTTGGGATTCTTGTCAGAAGGTCAGGTGTCTCGATTGGTATCGGCATGTCTATTGGTTTTTTTATGCTCTATTATCTTTTTCTAATTGGTGGCGAAAGTGCCGGCGACAGAATGCTTGTTGATCCATGGCTTGCCATGTGGGCGCCGAATCTGATTTTAGGCCCGTTGGGAATTCTTTTATTCATATATGCTACACGGCGATAACAGATGCGACTAATATCATCATATGTGTTGAAAGAATTTATTTCTTTTCTTGTGTACTGCATTCTTGCGTTTGCAGTAATCTTCATTCTTGTCGATTCGGTAGAAAATCTCGATAATTTTATTGACAGTCATTTAAGCATCAGTTTGATATCGCTTTATTATGTATTTTACTTGCCGTATATCTTGATCCTTACACTCCCCGTATCAATGCTGCTTTCAACTATGTTCAGTCTGGGCAGGCTTATCGGCGACAATGAAATTACTGCTATGAAGGCTTCGGGCGTAAGCTTTTACCGTATTCTTCTTCCACTTTATATTTTTTCGTTTTTTATCGGAATTTTTGCATTGCTCTTTACAGAATTTGTTGTACCCCGTGCAAATCTCGTCAGACAAGATATAAAACAATTTTCAAGATTACGAAAAGTAGATGAAAATGCTGAATTTACACTATCTTTTTCGCAAACACGTGAAATGGATCGGCACGATGTCTATTTGGCAAATTCCGATGGACGAATTGTTTATGCCCAAAGGTACCGATCAAAATTTTACCGCGCTGAAAATGTATTTATTTTGAAACCGGGTGAGTATATTTCAAAGGAATCGGGCATCTGCAATGATATATTAGTTAACTCGGGATTTGGTACCGAAGGTTTTAAAAGTAGACTGAATGCCGATTCGTTAGTCTATAAAGACGGTATCTGGTATCTTTACAATGTTTCGGAACGTACGTTTCAGTCCGAAGGAGAAGAAAGCAACGTGTACGATGTTCTGCCTGCTCCATGGCTGCAGTTTGAACCTTCCGATTTTGCACGTATCGATATGGAACCTGAAGAAATGGATTATTTTCAGTTATCGGAATATATACGGCAGGTGAAAATGAAGGGGGGAGATGCTTCTGAATGGCTGGTTGATTTATATATGAAAATAGCTTTTCCGTTTGTCTCGCTGGTAATAGTCTTTTTTGGCGCTCCACTTGCCGCAGGCTCGACACTGCGCGGTAAAACCGCATCATTCGGGATCGCACTGGTTATCTGTTTTATTTATTACACCCTCATTAATGCGTTTCAGATTTTAGGCAGAAACGGGGCACTTGAATCAAAGATGGCAGCATGGCTACCAAATGGCGTGTTTTTATTCATCGGGATGTTGTTACATCTGAAAGCGAGAAAATAAAAAAAAGGTTCTACTTACGTTTTGATATTCCGTATTTTTTCAGTTTACGGTAAAGCGTTGATCTGTCAATCCCAAGATGTTTTGCAGCGGTTTTATATTTCCATTCATGCATATCCAAGATCCCCAGCACATATTCCTTCTCTATTTCATCCAAAGTTTTTTGATTCGCTTGTTTTTGGGCAGTTCTATGAATACAATTATCAATTTTCTCCACAACGCTGAAAAATTCATTTTCGGTTAACGCCAAACATGTCATGTGAGATGCTTGTTTTTTTGAAGCAGAAATCAATTCTGCAAACATGTTTTTCTTAAATGTATTCCCGGGAAAATGATCATCGGAATGTGGATATTCCCGTGATAACTCAATGATGTTATTCGACGACTCATAGTTTTGTATGTCAAATCCCAGTCTTTCTATGAGTTTGGAGATTGAAAGCGCCATGTCTTTACCGCTGACAAAAACCATACAATGAATTTCTTCCGTGTCTGAATGCATGGTAAGTAATTCCAATATATTATAAGAGTGTTACCTGAGCGCCGAGCGACGGCTTAACAGAAAAAATAATATTTTCCAAATTTGATGGTACGGGTAATTCCGAGTGTACTTTTTTGAAATAGCCGTTATAATACTGATTACTGACATCTTTGATAAATGCATCAATGTCAGAATCTTTTACCAATGCCACTGCACATCCGCCAAAACCTGCACCGGTAAGCCGGGCTCCTAATGCTCCATTGGATATCATTATCTCGACAAGTGTATTCAGTTCGGGTGTTGATAGGCCATAATTAATATCACAACTTTTGTGAGATTCATTCATGAGTGTGCCGAAAGTTTTCAAATCATTATTAAAAAGTGTTGTGCAACTGTCTTCAACACGTTGAGCCTCTGTGAAAACATGAAGCACCCTCGTGCGGATGAGAAATCCTTCAGGTGGTACAGGCATAGGATTACCATTACGCATGAGAAGGTATTTTTGAGTAATCTGGTCGATGGTTTTATTTGTTATCTTTGAAATTTCATCCAATGTATACGAATCCTGTAAAAATACCTTATTAATAAACCTTTCTCCCGGGATTCCCTGAGTAGCCGACCAATTTACAGCACGAATATCACCTAACCGTTTTATCGGAGTATCGGGAAATAGAACCGAATTGAGTATTGCCACGGCAAGTCTGCATTCGGCAGGTCTGCGGTTGTACTCGATCAGTGCATTTTCCGTTTTTGAAGCACGGATAAGTGAATGAGCTACAACAATTGAAAATTCGCCGGGAAATGGCACAAATGAATGCTTAAGGGGAAAAAAGTCAATTTTCACTGCGTTTTGTTTCTTGCCTAACAGACATATGGCCTGATCCATTCCGCCGCCCTGAGTTCCAACGTATCGTTCGCCCTCTGCCATTAATTCGGCAAGTTCCAGCGAGTCCATATTGAGGTCGTTAGCGGCCAGTAGTGAAAGAGCGGATGCAATAACGAGAGCGGAGGACGATGATAATCCCGCCGAACGCGGTATCGATCCATGAAACAATACATTTAAACCGTGTGGATTTTTCCCCAATAAAGGTACAAGGGATTGTGCTGCCGCTTTGATATAATTAATCCAGTTTCCCGGAGACGATTGAGTTATTGAATGTGACAGCTCGAATGTCGAAGCGGGAAACGAATCATTTGTGTTGTAACAATGTATTTCACGGTCTGCCCTCGCAGCTCCTGCAACCATTATTGTCTGAGGAATGGATATGGGAAGAACGGGAAATCCGTTATAATCAATGTGTTCACCGATCAGATTGACTCTTCCCGGAACCTGTATCCTAAATGCAGGATCGCTATGAAATATTTTTGAAAATTTTTCGATAATATTCATAATCAACTCATCAGGTATCATGAAAATATATTGTTTACGGATTCCAGGTCATCCGGTGTCCCGACATCTTTCCAATAGCCGGAAAGCACATAACCTTTGAGGCTACGGCCATCTTGACGTAACATACCAAAAACATCGGTCAATTCATACTCTCCACGGGGAGAAAGTTTAAGTTTAGGTGTGTAATTGAATATATCCCGGCTCAATATCATGAGACCTGCATTATTCAGATTTGTTGTTGATGTACCTTTGGGCGGTTTTTCAATCATCCTGACAATAGTATTATCCTCATCGATATATACTGCTGCGCCTTTATAAGGGTCATCCGTTGTATTCAGACCGAGTAATGCGTCGCATTTTACCATCGTATAATAATCGAGCATTCCTTTGTAGTTTTCGGCAGGTGTAATCACATCGCCAAATGTAAAAAAAAATGCATCAGTACCTGCAAAATCCTTTGCAAGATGTAAAGCGGCTCCGGTACCGTTTTGAACTTCCTGCTCGATATATGTTATTGAGATGCCAAAACAGGATCCGTCATGAAAATAATCCTGTACAATAGATTGTTTGTATCCGACAACGATACCGAACTCGGTAATGCCGGCATTCTTTATGTATGTCAGAATATATTCCAGCATCGGTTTGTCTTTGATTCTTACCATCGGTTTGGGAATCTCTTTCGTTATTTCTTTCATTCTGGTTCCCTTACCTGCGGCAAGTATTATAGCTTTCATGTATCCTCCATGAAATAAAATAGATGTTTTTCAATTTTTTTTTGAACTTATACCGATATATGATTTATAAACAGAAATTAATTCATCAATTTCCAATCGTCCAATCAAATACTCCTTCATGCGGACAGGTTAAAAAATACTTTTTATTGAAGCAAAAAGCAAAAGTTATGTTATTTTTTTTAGAATAGCATTAAAATGTACCATAAAATATGTTGCTCAACAATTTAGAAGTATGTACATTATACATATTCTTTTTATTATAAAGAGGTTTAATCATGAGCCAACAAGATCGAATTGCAGAAATAGAAGATCTCACTATTCATGAGTTTAAAACTGAGATTCATAGGGCTATAGAAAACCTTCAAAAAGGGAACAAACCCGGAAATACAATTGAACTTCTTGCCGCCGCCCTCAATATCGGTTTACTTGGTGAAGATCTCAAAACATCGCTTGAAAGATGGCTTCAACTCGATCTTTGGCACACTGTAGACAATAAATAATTAGCTCAGGCGACATGAATCAGATCAATCCCGCTTTTTTCATTGACGCTCAGACTCGATATTTTTTCTATTCATACAAGATAACCATGAAATATTTATTTTATACTATCTTAACCCTTTTTTTTACTTAAGGAGTAAAACATGCGTATCTCTCCGTCAGTTTATCTTGTCGGTGGTTCACAGGAAGGTTTGACATACGGGCCTGACGGTCATATATATCTTGTCAAAGGATCCGACGGGATATTTCTTATCGATGCCGGCAACGGTTATGATGTTGACGGTCTTAAACATAATGTCGAAGAAGAAGGATTCAATTTTTCCGATATTACTCATCTGCTCATTACACACCATCACACCGATCATGCTCGCGGGGCCAAAGAAATTAAAGATCGTACGGGTTGTAAAGTATGGATTAGCAACAACACCGGCAAACATCTGCTTGAAAAAGGTACCGATGAAGAACTTGGTATACCGTATGCCAAAGCTCATGGTATGTATGCTCAGGATTATGTATATATCCATTGCCCGGTTGACCGTGGTATTGATGATGGTGAAATATTCACAATCGCCGGAGTATCTATTACTGCAATCAATGTAATCGGACACTCATACGATTCGCTTTGTTTTCTGATGAATCTTGATGGCCTAAAGTGCCTGTTTAATGGCGATACGGTTCAGTATGGCGGAGTTATCGGGTTGATCAATTATCCCATGTGCAGCATTGCCGATTATCATATTGGCCTTCCCAAGCTTAAAGATCTCGGTGTGGATGCACTTTTCCCGGGTCATGGTGTCCTGACAATTAAAAACGGTCAGGCGGCCATCGATGCAGCTATAAAACAACTTGACAGCATTTTTATGCCGCATTCTGTTGGGCAGACAATTTCTTCGACATTGTAGATTAGCTTGACTCAAAGACGTGGAAGTTGTATTTTATATGTGGGCGGTGGATGTAGCTCAGTTGGTTAGAGCGCTAGGTTGTGGCCCTGGAGGCCGTGGGTTCGAGTCCCATCATCCACCCCAAGTATTTATGTATATTTCAACGTTTTCAATGGTGATTTGAAGTTTTTTTCTATTTTGTGGTTTTCTGCTTCACAAATTCTCCCTTTTAGACCTAAATCTGCCGCCACTACTAAAATTTTATTAATATATATATTGTCATTGCGATAGCATTAATTAATTCGTTCTTGATTGCATTTCGCAATTAATGTACCTTTGGTCTAATATAAAAAAAGATTATTGAAAACTATTGTGCTTATTATGATATAATAGAAATTAAATATCTTTACAATGGTAAAGAATTTATCATAGAAACAACAAACAATTCATCAGAAAACATGTATATCCAATCCATGGAAATTAATGGAAAAATAACCGATAAAACATGGCTGTCAGACGATGAGATAAAATCCGGCAGCACAATACGATTTAAAATGAGTTTCACCCCAAACATAGTATGGGGTTCGGGTATCGAAGATGCGCTGCCCGTTATACGATAACATATAACATCGTATTTTTTTAGAGTGATTAAATATGAGAAAACATCCGTGAAAATAATATATAATTTCACTATATCTACGAAATTATTGATTTCATTTTTTGTTTTATTATAATAGCTTGAAATGCGAGAGAATTTTCCAGTGCAAATCAACATTTTTGATATATTGGTATTAGCAACATATTTTGTTGTGCTCCTTGCTGTTGGACTGTTGAAAGGGCGAGGAAAAAGAATTACCTCCGGGGACTATTTTATCTCAAAAGGAAAACTTCCCTGGTGGGTTATTGCCGCCGCTTTTGTTGCGACAGGTATGAATACCGAACAGTTGATCGGGCAGAACGGTATGGGGTACCGTATCGGTCTTACCATGGTCAACTGGTATATGATTGTAATTTTTGTCTATTCGATGTTGATGTTTGTTTTCCTGCCGATTTACCTGCGAAATAATATTGTTACCATGCCGGAATATCTTGGCAAAAGATTCGATTCCCGAAGCAGTAATATTTTCACCGTTTTATTGCTGGTAAGTTATGTGCTTTTAAATCTTGCCGTCGTTTTTTATGGCGGTGCAAAATTGCTCGAAGTTGTACTGGGACTCAATATCTGGTATGGTGTGATCATTCTTGGTTCTGTCGCTGGAATATACACAATGTATGGCGGAATGTCCTCAGCCTCATATGCTGCCGTCGTTCAATTTGCCCTCATATTTATATCCGGATTTCTTTTGTTTGGCCTCGGATATGCACGTCTGCCAAACGGATGGAGTGATGTTACCACCCACGCACCCGGCGGTTTTCATCTTATGCAGCCTATGAATTATCCGGTAATACCCTGGCATGCTATTCCGCTTACGATTTTCGGATTGCACCTGTATTATTCCTGTGTAAATCAGGCTCTCGTGCAGAGAAGCTTCGGTGCAAAGACTGAATGGGACGCCCGTATGGCAATTCTCGTAGCTGGTATGTTTGTGGGACTCAGACCATTTGTCGAGATTTTCCCCGGCATGATTTGCCTTGCTCTCGCTGCGTTTGATCCGCGTTTTGATCTCGGGAACCAACCTGTTGACAACGTTTTTCCACTACTCATCAAAGAATTAATACCTGCAGGTTTCAGGGGACTTATTCTTGTTGGCATTCTTGCATCCGTCATGTCGACTATTTCGGCTTTTCTTAATTCCATTTCCACACTATTTACGCTCGATGTATATAAAAAATGGATCAATCCCCATGCTGATGAGAAAAAACTTGTTTCGGTTGGTACCTATGCTACACTATTTCTCATGATTTTCAGTGTAATATATTCTCCATTCATTGGTATCATCGGAGGTGGAATATTTAACTATTTTCAAATGATGGCATCGTATCTTGCCGTCCCCATAGCGACTGTTTTCCTTATCGGTGTGATATGGAAAAGAGCGACTCCTGCTTCAGCTCTCACCGTTATGATAACCGGAATACCCATTGGTCTGGTAATCAGGTGGATCATACCCGTTGTTTTCAGCGCACAAACCGTTTCAGCATACAGTCTCGATAATTTTTTCATTATAAGCGGTATAACTCAGGGTGTCTGCATCACGCTTATGATTGTTGTAAGCCTGTTAACCAAACCGAAACCGTTCGAGTCTGTCTCAACGTTGATTTTTACCCGTCATACACTGTTTTTACAGGATAATGATTTAAAACGTCCTGTAATCAAATCTTTCTTTTTGTGGTATATTTTATTTGTACTGACCTATGTATTTTTATATGCGATATTATGGTAATAGAGGATTGTTGAATGACGATTATAGGAATAGATGTTGGCGGTTCAAAACTGTCGGCTGCATTTATACATTCTGATGGATCAATTTCCCACAAGGAAAAAATCAACCTTGAAGGCAGTCATGGGGATAAAGTATGTTCACTGATACTAAAGCAGATTGAACGGTTACGAAAACTTTCCGACACGACAATTTCTGCTGTCGGTGTATGTGTACCCGGTATAAGCAACCAAAAAAGCGGGACTGTGTGGGCTCCCAATATAACCGGATGGGAAGAATACCCTTTAATGGAAAAAATAATAACATTTCTTAAATCAGATGAGACAACTGTTGTAATTGATAGTGACAGAGTGTGTTATATCGCCGGTGAATCATGGGCAGGTGCTGCAAAAGACTGTATGGATGCAATCTATTTTGCTATTGGCACTGGCATCGGTGCAGGAATCATGGTTGATGGTACTTACCTGCGAGGAAGTACGGGAATTGGGGGTTCCATAGGCTGGCTCGCTATAAACCGGCCATTTATTCCGGAATATGGTGAGTGCGGAAGTTTTGAGTATTTTGCCTCAGGTAAAGGCATTACAAGATTTGCACAAAAATTGATCTCGGAAAATCAAGGTCAAAAGAGTATATTAAACGTTTATAAAAATAATGCACACCTATCAACCCAAGATGTGTTCGAAGCCTATCGTCAGAATGATGCGATTGCTGTCGAAGTATTGACGAACTGTATTGAATTTTGGGGTATGGCGATAGCTGATTTGGTAAGTATTTTTAATCCTGAAAAAATCATTTTGGGTGGTGGTGTATTTGGTCCCGCAGTTCAGTTGATTGATGATATATATCGCGAGTCATTAAAATGGGCTCAACCTGTGAGCGGCAGTAAATATTCACTGGTAGTCTCGGAACTTGGAAGTGATGCCGGTCTTATCGGGGCAGGGAGGATAGCAATGATGGAACATGAAAAAAATAGAGATCTTGCATGACCTTAAATAATATGTAAATATAACTGGAAGGAGTACGCTTTGCTTGCAAATGAATGGTTGCAAAATACACGGTCGGTAATGAGCAAAATAGAGCAGACACAAATTGTGAATATTCAAAAAGCTGCGGAAATAATGGCTGACAGTATATCTTGTGGAAGGTGGGTACATATGTTCGGTTGCGGTCATGCCACATTGCCGATTGAGGAAATGTACCCTCGCATAGGTGGATTCGTCGGTTTTCATCCGATGATTGAATTACCACTCTCATTTTTCACCCACATAGTCGGTGAAATGGGTGTTCATCAATTTGTATTTTTGGAAAGAGTCGAGGGATATGGTAACGAAATTATGAAAAGTTACACGTTTGACTCCCGCGATACCATGTGGATTTTCTCACA
>JAFGMP010000183.1 GCA_016927495.1 Candidatus Latescibacterota bacterium
ATTGATTCGTATTAAGCTGATGTCACCGCTTTACTGTCATAACCCTCCGCCCATGTATTCAGGAACTTGTAATGCTCCGGCAGTACCGCATCCGCGATAACTTTTGTGACCTTTCGAAGTTTGTCAAGATGCTTTTTTTCCTCCGGTGTCAGAGACAGCTTGTAATATGCCCCGATGTTCTCGTAAACCTCTTTAAGCGAGTACATCCCGCCAAATGTAGTATCAGGATTGATTTCGGAATTGATGATATAGCGAAGCATAGCCTGACCCAGGCTTATCTCGCCGGTCTTATCGATCTCTTTTGATGCCTCGAGCAGATGTGGAATAAACCACTCACTGGCAAACGGTTTCATAACCGTGACGCCGATACCGCGGTCACGGAGTTTTTTGACCATTTCCGGAACACCCTTTACATACTCTCCCCCATAGTTCAGGTTATGATAGAAATTGTGTGGAAAAAGCACAAAATCTATCGGATACACATCAAGAATATGATCGAGCTCCTGCGATGTATGAACCGGAATGCCAACCGCCCGAATTTTGCCCTGTTCTTTCATTTTGAATAACTTATCCCAGTCCTGCATTCGCGGACTATCCGGTGATGGACAGTGATTCCTTGCCAGATCGATGCAGTCGCGACGCAGCAAACGAAGCATTTTTTCGATTCCTTTGTCAACAGGAAGAGCAATGGGGTTACCCTCATACACATTACCGAGTTCGGGCGCATGAACGGAGACCAGCACATCGTTCTTAATCGGTTCAAGATACCTTCCCATAGGCTCATACTGATGTGTAGTGCTGTCATAAATATCGTACAAGTTGATCCCCAGATCATGCGCTTCACGGATCATATACTCACGCTCTTTTTCATAGGGGATGAGCGGCTTTGTCATGTGAGAGCCGAATGTAAAGTTTGAAATCTTGATCCCGGTTGTTCCCAATTCACGCATCGGCATCGTGCCTTTCGGGCGAGGCCACTTATCTTTCAATATCTCAGGAGAATACTCAACTGTCCCGCGTTTCAGTTCGATTTTTTTGCCAAGCACCGAGCAACCCATCGTTTCGAGTGCCGTAAGGCCAGCTAAAGCTGTTTTGACAAATGTGCGTCTTTTCATGATTATACTCCGATTAAAAAAGTTTACCCGTCTATATACATTTTTACTAAGCTTCAAAACCGTTTTGGTTCCCTGCTCCATCGGGTAGCGCCAGCATCAGAGTGCGTTCGTCTGCAGGGAAACGTTTCTTTATATAATCCTTAACCTCGTTCAAAGCATTGTTTTCAGGTTCATCTATGTTCGTAATGGTGTATGAAAGCGTGCAAATACCTAAAGGTTCCATATCAGGAGTAACATGAAAGACGGTAAATTCTCCCATAGGGGTTTCCTGAACATCGTTGGTATAGATAACAGTACCGCCCGTATATGCCGAATCAAAAAGATGGAATGTCCGCTCACATCCTTTAGCACGTGTAAACAGATCGCTCGCATCGTATACACGATGCTCGGTATCAAGTTTTTCATAGACGGCATTTCCATATGCAGCGCCGCTTATTTCCACATAGTTCCAGAACTCATCGGGCATGGTGAAACTGATTTTTTTTCCGGATGTAGAATAACAATACCAGTCGGGTTCGATAAAATAATCGGTCCGTCCCGGAAGACGTGAACGGTTATAGGCATCAGGCCAGACGCTTTCACGCATTCCATCGTTTGTCCGCCATGTCCATTTTTTCTGGTCATACACATTATGAATTTCCACTTTGCGCACCGACCATGTACTGCTGCTATCGAGTTTTACCGGTAGTTGATCCGGTTTGTCCCAGCCGTTGCGGTGCCACCATTCATTGCGGTAGCGTTCAATACTCATCGAGCGGGTTGGAGCAGTCGCATCGGTGGGGATAGTGCCCGCAGTCAGTAATCGAATCTGTTCAGGTGAAAGCATACTGTCGAAAATGACAATCTCATCAAAATCACAGCCGCGGATATGGCCGCAGCTATCGGTTGCCGTTCCCGGTGTTGCAAACCGTCCAAAAGGCTTGAGATATGCTAATCCGGTATCAAATATTGCCGTTGTGTCTTTCTGCGCCGCAAGCTCTCCGTTAAAGTACAGACGAACTCCCCGGGTTTCATCCCACGATAATGCCAGGTGTATCCACTCATCTGACGCGGGAAAGGTTGGTGGTGAATAACGCACTCTCACCCGTGCCATATTGACATCGGTCACGAACGCATCAAACCCTTGTTCTCCATTATAATCAACCCGTAACCATGTCATATCAAGGCATGAATTTAGAACATAAGAAACATAAAAAAGTTTGAATGGAGTTTCTCCAAACGGCAATCCGGACCGGAAAAAGAAAGAGAGTGTGCCGCGCTGTGCACAAATATTCCCGGGAGCATTATAGGTAATAATTTTGTCGATACCGCTGGGTGCATGAAATGCTGTCCCGTGAGGACCGTCGGAAATAAGGGATATTTCCTTCAGATATGCCGGTTCAGGATCTCCGAATGCATAATCCTCTGTGAATCCGTCACCTGATAGGTGAAATAAAAGTCCGGGTGTTTCGGCAGCAGTCATACCAGAGGTGGAAAAACAAAGTATAGTCATGAATATGATCATAAAAAAACGCATGTCATTGCCCTAACTGTGAAAATTTAACTCCTAACTTATTAAACTCTTAATTCTATATGAAATTGTAAAGAAAATTAAAAATCAGTGTATGTTTCCAGCCCGGATTTTCTTTAATTAAAAAAGTTGTTTC
>JAFGMP010000184.1 GCA_016927495.1 Candidatus Latescibacterota bacterium
CACCAGCAGCATTTTCTTTGCCGAGGTAAAATCTCCCGAACGGAAACGGTAGAAATACATGCCCGATGAATGATTTCCGGTGTTCCACGTCGCCATATGTGATCCTGCGGTACGGTATCCATCCACCAGCACATCGACGAGCTGTCCCTGGCTGTTATAAATCTCGAGCCGTGCGTAACTGTTTTTGGGAAGCGAATACTCGATGGACGTATAGGGATTGAATGGATTCGGGCTGTTCTGGGACAACATGAATTCTACCGGCACATCATTATCCTCATCGACATCCGACGATGACTTAAGTTCGAGACGGTGAAGACCCTCGCTGTCGCCCATCCAGAAGACTCCGTTATGTGCCATAACGTTGTAATGAGCGAGTGTTTTTTCCTCAGGACTGTACTCTGTCCATGTTACACCATCATAGCTGAATGCTCCTCCGTCGAATATGTTAACCCAGATGTTATTATCCAAAGAAACTTCTATTGCCCTGACAAAAGCAGATTCTCCCCAATCTAATTCATATGTTGTCCATGTGCCGTTTGAATATGACATCATCCCCGAATTTGTTTGTTGCCACACTGTATCGTTATGATCGAGCGCAAACGCTTCATAACCGCTCAACTTAACATATAGTTCCCAAGTACCGTCTTTATACATCCACATTTGTCTTTTAATTGCCATATAAAGAGAGTTATCATTACCTGCAAAAATGCCTCCGAAATTTATCAGTGATGTGCTGGCCACAAGATTAGCAAATGTTCCACCGTCAAAATCGCCTGCATTAGTAAGATCACCCGACCATACAATACCGTCCCAGCAATAGGTCACTCCTCTGCTGATCCACACTTTTTTATCTGGAGTAACCGCAATATTTCCATATGTTCCGCCTATACTTATGTATGTGTTGTCACGAGTATCGAATCTGATAACACCACCTTTTGTGGAACACCAGATATAGTGATCTTCATGTGTGATATTGATGATATTTCCAATGGTAAAAGTAGTCCATATACCTTCCAGTGCTTCACTCGTTGTACCCTTTGCTTCGACCAGATTACCTGTTCTGATTTCCGGCGTTATTTTTTGTGTAAAATTACCCCTTATCGTTTCATCAGGAGGTTCGGAATGAGGCGTTCCGGCATAACCGTCATAAATCCATAATCCGTCTTTATAAGGAGTGTATGACATAGCCGGGGTGAAAGTACCGGCGGCTGCGAACATTAATCCGTTCGGGCCGAATGTCAGTACATTGGTCCAGCCAACTTTTTTTTCATCGATTAATGCCCATGTCTCACCGCCATATTTATAGATTCCCCCATAATTATATGCACTGATCCAGACTGAATCATCAGGCCCAAGTGTAAGTGCAGTAATGTACCTATTATTTGGTTGTGTCTTTTCAATTTTCCATCCCGAACCATCGTAACATGCAACACCACTCTCCCGGCTAGACCCTGGGAAACCATAGGAAACCCATACTTTTCCATTTTTAGCTATAGCCAGCCCGGATATCGGTTGGTTAGTTATTTCTCTACTGAAACCGGTATCATACCAGTTTTGCCCATCAAACATAATAATACCGTATTTCCTGGACCCAATCCAAAGATCTCCATTCGGTGAAAATGCAATATGTTGTTCAGTATTCACAAGATAACTCAAATCAATTGACTCTTCGTTAAAAATATAGTGCTTCCATTCTAAGCCATCGAACCAGCTGACTCCCTTTTTTGTCGTTGCCCATACCGTGCCGTCTTCCGCCACTTTTATACCATAAATGTTGCCATCTATCAATCCATTGCTTATCGTATAATTCGTGAAATTCTTACCATCGAAATGAGAAATCCCTCCAAGCGTTCCGATCCATACGGAACTATCTTCAGCAATAGAGAGTGCACCTACATGATTGTAAATCAAACCGTTTTCACTTGTATAATTTTGCCATGTCCCATTTTTTAAGCAGGAAAGTCCACCCACAGCGCCTATCCAGACTGCCCCGAAATTATCTTCAACAATACAATTCACTACATTATTGATTAAACCATCATAAATCGTATACTGTACCCAGGCCTCCTGCGTATAATAGGAACCGGAGGCGCTCCAGTCACCGGTGTTTCCGTCGATAATAGCCCTGACACGCCAGTATGCGGGGCTCTCACGCCGGAAATTCTCATTTGTCATATGGATTAATGATGTAGTTGTGGTCGAGAATTGTTCGGCATTAGCAAAATTCTCGCTGTCCGAAAAGTGTATTTCATATTCCGAAGCATTGGGTACCTCCTCCCATGTGAACGTGTATTCGGTTCCGGCTTTTACGAACTCCATATCGGCAGGTGTTATCAATTCAGGCCCCGGAATCACGGTAAAATAACGCCGTGGGCTTGTCCAGTAGCTTTGACCGTCTTCGCTGAGCGCACGAACACGCCAGTATCCGGGAGCATCGTAACCGTACTCCTCATTTAAAATCTGTGTAAATGAGGTTCCGGTTATAGTAAGACGTTCGGCATTTTCAAAAAAATAGTTGTCTGCGAATTCAATTTCAAAGGTTTCAGCGTTCGGCCATGTTTCCCATAAGAATTCCGCTTCGGTTCCGTTTTTAAGATACGCAAGGTCATTCGGGCTGTAGATAATCAGGGGTGCGACATCAGGATTATAGATATTGATATCGTAACCGGCACGAATCCACTTTTCATTACCGCGTCCTTCGATGATTCCTACTATACTATTCGATGAAAGCCCGTCATCCGTTGTTATTGCAGACCAGTGTTCACCATCGAAGAGCGAAATACCTTTGTTTGTTGCAATCCAGACAGTACCATTTTCATCAAATGCAAATTCTTTTGTTTGCTTATATAACAATCCATCTTTCGTTGTATAGGTGTTCCAAATACCATCTTTATAGCTGCAAACACCGTTTGAAGAGCCGAACCACATAGTACCGTCGGGGGCACATTTGATTCCTCTAAGATAGTTGAATGTGGTATTTCCATATTTAACAATAAATATGTCCCATGTTCCATTCAGATACCGCCCGGTTCCTCCATAGCAGGAGCCACACCACACAGAACCATCATGACCGAATGCGAGTGAAAAAACGGAGATTTCAGGTAAACCGTCATCCATGGTAAAACGGCTCCAGGTACTGCCATCATAAACACTGATGCCTCCATCCCCGGCAAACCACATCGAACCGTCCGGCGCTTCGGCGACAGACCAGACGGAGCACCGCAGATCATCCTCAGCTTCCCAGTAATGCGGTAGTCCGTCCTCATAGGTGAGTTTTGTCCAGCTTGTACCATCGAATTTGAGCACTTCTTCCTGCGTCGAAAACCAGACTGTGCCGTCCGAAGCAGTACATATGTCGGTCACTATTGTATCATAGAGTTCGTTATTTTGGTTAAATTCTGTCCATGTTTCGCTCTCAAAGTCAAATCTCCAGATGGAATATCCCCCAAACCAAATAGTAGTATTGTTTTGCAGTGCCATTTTGTATAGTTTTTCATCAGGAGTCGGAAACACAACCAGCGTTCCTTCAGCATATGCTGTTGCCAATTGCATGGATATGCATAACACAAACACAAACATTCTAAGAATTTTCATGTGTTATCACCCGCTAACTTATGTATTACCCTATGGTTAAGATTCTGTTGAGTTTAATGTATCAAGACAATATGCCTTTGTATTATAAATTTTATTCATGCTTATTGTTGTTTATACTTCTAATATGTTTAGCTTTATCATATACGGCAAGTTTTTTTTGTATTCTGTCTTCAAAATTACTTTATCATTAGTTAAGCTACTACGTCATAAAAAAGGCGGGAAATATACCCCGCCTTCTAATGCATATACATCATTATCAATTATTTATTTTATGATATCCTACCGCACCAGCAGCATTTTCTTTGCCGAGGTAAAATCTCCCGAACGGAAACGGTAGAAATACATGCCCGATGAATGATTTCCGGTGTTCCA
>JAFGMP010000185.1 GCA_016927495.1 Candidatus Latescibacterota bacterium
TGGAACACCGGAAATCATTCATCGGGCATGTATTTCTACCGTTTCCGTTCGGGAGATTTTACCTCGGCAAAGAAAATGCTGCTGGTGAGGTAGGATAATATTGATTGGAAGATTGATAATAATAGTGTAGTTTTTTTATGTAATGAAAACTGAACGAATGATATTATTAAATGGAAAAATATTCATAAAAATACTTGCAGTATGTATTTGAGCTGAACATATTAATGTTATAAACAAACAAAAATGTGTTGAAAATTATTCATCATGGATTTTACATGGTAAATAATCATCCCCTTGGAGTTCATCAATGAAAAGTATCCGCGGTTTAGTTTTCGTATTGGTGTCAATTGTACACTTGGCATCAATTTATGCTGATGGTACTGTGGATTCAATTCCTACTCCGGAATTATTGTTACCTGCCGATATGGAATTCGTTAAAGCAGGGACCGAATACACGTTCACATGGGAACAAGTCCCCAATGCTTCGGAATATGAAATACAATTTTCGGACAGCGAGAATTTTGGCAATGCCGAGGAGTTTTCAACCACAACAACATCAATAAACCATACGACAAACGAGAATTTCCGACGTGAAAGCCCTGCTTACTGGCGTGTTCGGGCTATAATCGGCGGTAACACCGGTGACTGGAGCGCCTCCGGTTCCTATTATACGCAGGCGTGGGTACATTATACAACTGCCGACGACCTTGTTCATAATGAGGTCAATGCAATCGCGGCTGACCCGGATGGCGGGGCATGGATCGGAACATCGGGAGGCATCTCATTCTATGACGGCAAAAAATGGTCTGACTACACAATAAAAGAAGGTCTCGTCCACAATCATGTAACTGCTCTTGTATTTGATAAAGATGGTGAACTCTGGGTCGGTACCATTGGAGGCGTTTCGAATTATAATGGATCGGAGTGGATAAACCATACAGTCTATAACGGTCTCATTGACGGTACGGTGTACGGCTTGAAAGTGGCACCTGACAACAAGGTGTGGATTACGACAACCAGAACGGTCAGTTCGTTTGATGGAAAAATCTGGACACATTACCTTTTTGATGCTCAATTTACCGGTCTGGAGGAAATGTTTCACAATAAACGAGAAATAGCAATTTCTCCTGATGGCGACATATGGGTTGTATCACCAAATCACGGAGTGATAATGTATGACGGTTTTTCATGGTATTCATGTGATACACAAAATATCGCTCCGGCAAGTCATATAACCGGCCTGGACATTACCCCTGATGGAAAGGTTTGGATATCATTCTGGGGTCCGTATTACTCTTCATACGGTGGTATCGCATGGTACGATGGGAACCAATGGAATACTGAATCTTCCGATTTAACTATCCAAGGATTAACAGCGGCACCGGATGGAACAGTATGGTTCAGCGGACATTATCACCATGGAGTTTGGAGTTATACCGACAACACATGGACGCTCAAAGATGAAAAAAAAGTGGGGTGGTCTGATGTATTGGCCTTTGATACCGACGGGCTCTTTTATGCTTCTGCAGGAGATTTCACTCCACCTATGGAGGACATACCATATAAAAATGGATTGTGGATATACGACGGTTATAAGAACCAATATGATCCCGAACCGCCAGGGGAAACCATCCGGGGAAATTTTTCAGAAATCATCGAACCTGAAATTATGACTGGCAACATAACCTCTGTAGATGGCATAACAAGAATATCTCCTGAAGGCAGATGGACAAAATATGACATTGGAAGTGTCAGAAATTATATACATGACAGTGAAATGATATGGTGCGCTACAGACAGAGGTGTTGTCAGATTCGATACCAGTGATAACAGTTATATGAGTATCGGAGGGCCGGAGGGAAGCATTGCGGTTACTCAGGATGGAAAGGTCTGGATCGGCCAAGGGAAAGTTTATTGTTGGGATGGTCGTGCATGGTCGGGAGATCTTACCCGTTCTGACGAATATGAAGGGGGGCCATGGGGTCGTTTAGGTTATTCACTTCATTTCCATGGTATTTTCCCCTGTAGCGATAATTCTCTATATATGGCTATAGCTGTCCGAATGTGGAAATATGACAATAATACTTGGGAATCATATGTTAAATTGAATGCAGCCGAAACGTATGAAGTTGATTATAATGACACAATCTGGCAACCTGCAAAAAACGGGGTCATGTCATACTCAAACGGCACATGGACAACACATGAACTACCTCTTGGCGAATATAATTTTGTCATCTCAATACAAGCCTCAGCGGATAATAACATCTGGGTTGATGTGCTTGAATCAGGTGCATTCAGCTATGACGGCGAAACATGGACTGAATATAATGCCGAGGAAAAAACGCTCGCTTATTACAGTGTAATGGCGCACAATGGAGTTTTTTGGACAGGCGACAGCGAAGGGCTTCACCGGTTGGAACTAACTTCCTCAGAGATAGATGAGGATAATGATGTGCCGAAAGAATTCACGTTGTTCCAGAACAGCCCGAATCCGTTCAATCCTTCAACGACTATTTCATTTTCCTTACTTGAATCACATTTAACGACACTCACCGTTTATAACATTTCAGGTCAGAAAATCAGAGAACTTGCAGCCGATTATAAAACGGCAGGAACACATACTGTCCAGTGGGACGGCAGAGACGACAGCGGTCGAACGGTTTCGTCGGGAATTTACATTACAAGACTGAAATCAGGAAGCTATGTAGCCTCAAAAAACATGCTTCTTATGAAATAGAAGGAGAATTGTGTATGTCAGTAAACAGACGCTCTTTTATCAGAAATATGTCTTTATGCATCGCCGGTCTGACATATGGATCGTTTGGGAAAACATATGAAGCTGTTGCAACGCCAGCGAATCTTCAGGAAAGCAGCGTATCGCTCACTGCAGGGAACGACCGCCGCGACATTTTATACCATGCGTTAAAGCCGTTCAAAAACGAAGTCCAAAGAGGTATCGAGGGGAAACAGGTAATTATCAAACCAAACCTTGTATATCAGGATAATCCGCTGTGTGTGACCGATCCCGATGCTGTCCGGGCTGTGCTGGATTTTCTGAAACCGATGTATGACCGTCCCGTAATAATCGCCGAGTCCTCCATTGCACGAATAGGCACACTCGGTGTTTATGAGCAGTATGGTTACAACGCGCTGGAAAAAGAATACGGAGCGAAACTGGTCGATCTGAATCAGGATACCTATACCCCGGTATGGATTACCGATTCAAAAAGGCATCCTCTGGCGGTGAATATTATCGATACCTACCTGAATCCGGATAATTACATCATTTCGGTGGCTCGTATGAAAACCCATGACTGCGTGTTCGCTACGCTTGCCATGAAGAATATGATTATGGGATCGCCAATCACCCTACGTGACGATAACCTTAACGAAAAACCGAAGATGCACGAGGGCGGAGTTACCGGAATCAACCACAATATCTTTCTGGTTGCGCAAAAAGTCAGACCGGAGTTTTCGGTCGTCGACGGCTTCGTGGGCATGGAGGGCAACGGCCCCATCGGCGGCACGCCGGTCGAACATCGCATCGCTTTAGCCGGGCCGGATGTGGTTTCTGTCGACCGTATCGGGCTTGAACTGATGGGAATTCCCTATGAGGATATCGGGTATCTGCAGTGGTGCAGCAATGCGGGAATCGGGCAGGGCGACCGCACTAAAATCAGGGTTATCGGCCCCGATCCTGCCGCACACTCAATAAAATATCGCCTTCACGAAAAAGCAGACAAGCAGCACGGCTGGAAGGATGGAATTTTGGAGGATCCCCGGCGATAGAATAGAACGATATAATTAATATATATAATTCCAGACAGACTTGTCTGATAAAGGGACAGGATTAATACCTGCCCCTGTATAGTAATCGGATTGTGGTAAAAATAATATTTCCGGTTAATGTAATTTGTAATATTCCTGTATAGAAACGGGTGCGTCATTTTCTTTTAAAATTGCCTCGATACCTTCCACACTGGCTTTTGCCGCAGCAATTGTCGTCACATAGGGTATCTTCTGCTGAATCGCCTGCATTCTGATAAAACTGTCGTCGTCCTTACTGTCACGTCCGAGCGGTGTATTTATTATCAGATGAATTTCATTGTCTTTAATGGCGTCCAGCAAATGGGGACGGCCTTCGTTGAGTTTTTTTATTTCCGTATTTGATACATTATTTTCACTGAGAAAAAAGCTTGTACCATGTGTGGCAAAAATTTTAAATCCCAATTCATTAAGCCTTTTCGCAACCGGAAGCAAGGACGGTTTATCTTTGTCATTTACGGTAATAAGCACATTACCTTGTACAGGAAGTCTTGCGCCGACAGAAAGTTGTGCTTTGTAGTAGGCGAGTCCGAATGATTCCGAAATTCCCATGACTTCACCCGTTGCCCGCATTTCAGGTCCGAGAAGAGGATCGACTTCCGGAAACATATTAAATGGAAACACTGCTTCTTTTACCCCGTAATAAGGTACTTTTTTCTTTTTTAGTTCGGGGAAATCTTTTAACTTTTTACCGAGCATAATATTGGTGGCAAGTTTCGCGAGGGTAATACCAAGCACCTTCGAAACGATGGGTACCGTTCTAGATGCACGGGGATTAGCCTCAAGAATGTAGACTTTATCATCGGATATGGCAAACTGTATATTGATGATACCGACTACATTCAATTCTTTTGCTATCCGATCGGTATATCGTTCAACGGTTTTGAGATGTTCTTCTTTTATTGTCCTCGATGGCAGGACACAAGCCGAATCACCGGAATGGATACCAGCATACTCAATATGTTCCATGACCGCAGCAACAAAAGTCTCTTCGCCGTCGGACAGTGCATCAACTTCAATTTCCAAAGCATTCTCAAGAAATCTGTCAATCAGCATCGGATATTCGGGGCTGATTTCGATTGCCTCACAGGTATATTTTCGCAGCATTTCTTCATCATAGATTATTTCCATGCCGCGGCCGCCAAGCACAAATGACGGACGCACCATAAGCGGATATCCTATTTTTTCAGCAATCCTTAAAGCTTCTTCCAGCGACCGTGCAGCGCCGCTTTCAGGCTGGTCAATGCCGAGTGTTATCATTCGCTCACGGAAATATTCCCTGTCTTCCGCAAGCCGAATACTTTCAGGTGATGTACCCAGTATTTTTATTCCGCAGTCTTTTAATTCCTGGGCAATATTAAGGGGTGTTTGTCCGCCGAACTGTACTATGACCCCTTCCGGTTTCTCCTTATGATATATTGCAAGGACATCTTCGACAGTCAATGGTTCGAAATACAATTTATCCGAAGTATCGTAATCGGTTGAAACAGTTTCAGGATTGCAGTTAACCATAATGGTTTCGATGTTAGCTTCCTTAAGCGCCATTGCTGCATGTACACAGGTGTAATCAAATTCAATCCCCTGACCGATCCTGTTAGGCCCCCCGCCCAAAACCATGATTTTTCGATTTGGGGAAACGGATACTTCGTCATTTTTACCACAGTATGTCGAATAATAATAAGCTGCATTTTCCACACCGCTTACCGGAACTGCCTGATAACTTACCACCATTCCAAGTGCTGTCCGCTTATCTCTCACTTCCTTTTCTTTAACTTTAAATAAACCGGCAAGATATCTGTCGGCAAAACCATATTCTTTTGCCTTTTTCAGGAGGTTCTCCGGCAGATGTCCCCATGTATATCGTGTAATACTTTCTTCAAACTCAACAAGTTCCTTCATTTGTGAAATAAACCATTCACCTATATGGGTAATTTCGTACATTTCATCAACACTCATACCCTTGCGGAGAGCTTCATACATAATGAAAACACGTTTGCTGGACGGCATGAACAGTTTTGACCTCAACTCGTCAAGAGTCAGTCCCTTATAATCCTTGCTTCCTAAACCGTACCTGTTGATTTCAAGAGACCGGATCGATTTCTGGAACGATTCTTTAAACGTTCTTCCGATGCTCATCACCTCTCCAACCGCTCTCATCTGGGTACCGAGAATATCCTTTGCCTGTGGAAATTTCTCAAAAGCCCACCGTGCAAATTTCACGACAACGTAATTTCCGCCTGGTTTGTATTTCTCAAGAGTTCCCTCTTTCCAGTATGGAATCTCATCCATAGTTAATCCGGCAGCGAGTTTTGTGGATATACGGGCAATTGGAAATCCTGTGGCTTTTGAAGCGAGTGCAGAGGAACGTGATGTTCTCGGGTTAATTTCAATGACAACCAGACGTCCATCCTGTTTATTATGAGCGAATTGTATGTTTGTCCCACCTATAACGCCGATACTTTCGACTATACGGTATGATATTTCCTGGAGGCGTTTTTGAAGGGATTCAGGGACAGTAAGCATTGGCGCTACACAGAAACTGTCACCGGTGTGGACACCCATAGCATCGACATTTTCAATAAAACAGACTGTGATTTTCTGATTCTTGGCGTCACGGACAACTTCAAGTTCCAATTCCTCCCATCCTATTACGGATTCTTCAATAAGAACCTGATTTATGAGGCTTGCCGCCAGGCCCCGGGTAGCAATGGTTCGTACATCATCCAGATTGTATCCGATACCGCCTCCCGTGCCGCCTAAGGTATATGCCGGACGAATCACAACGGGACATTTCAGTTCAGCGGCGATTGTTACTGCATCATCGACAGTATTACAGGCTTTGGACTTAGGTACCTCAATCCCCAGTTTGTTCATGGTTTCCTTGAAGGCAATCCGATCCTCACCACGCTCGATGGCATCGGTTTTAACGCCGATTACCTCGACTCCATATTTATCTAATACTCCTTTTTTAAACAGGTCGGCAGCAAGGTTTAATCCTGTCTGACCTCCGAGATTTGGCAATAATCCATCAGGCCGTTCTTTTTCAATGATTTTTTCCAGACTCTCCACCGTTAAAGGTTCGATATAGGTAATATCGGCAGTATCGGGATCAGTCATAATTGTAGCAGGATTGGAATTAACCAGTACAATCTTATAACGTTCTTCTTTCAACGCCTTGCATGCCTGTGTGCCCGAATAGTCAAATTCACATGCCTGTCCGATAATTATCGGCCCGGAACCAATAATCATAATTTTTTTCAAATCATTACGTTTTGCCATTATTCCCCCATACAACAAAAATAATTTTTTTATTATTATCATTCATTCTTTTGTCTTGATCTGTATTTCGATTTTGCTCTTTTCGCCGCAGGTAAAACTCTGCATGTCTCTGCTTGTTCTGCTGACCGTATCAAGTACGGTCCTTTCTGACTCCGAGTGATAATCGAAACTGCTTATGGCATTGCATACGTCCGTACCGTTGAGTTTATAGATACGCCATCCCAGATATGTCGTCGTATATGGTATATCACCGCCCGCGACTGACATGGTTTCAGTATATGATTCGCCGGAGTCACTGCTGAACGTACCGGTAAAGCTGTATGATGTGATGCGTTCGAACGTTTCATCGAAAGCAACGGTAACCATTATGGTCTTGCTTGCGTCCGACATGGTAGTGCTGGCGGTAAAAGTAGTGCCGTCAAGTGTTCCATCAACAATCCATGGGTCGGCAAGCGGTGCCAGGTCGTATTGCTGGATCGTATCTTCGAAATTCGTCTTTTTGTAAAGGAATGTCCCGTACACCGAGGTGCTGAAACTGAGTGTATTAAGGTCACCCATTACGGGAACATCTTTATTAACCGCGTCGACAGTCAGTGAAACATTTCGTGCGGAATCATAGTACGGCATAATAGCAGCACAGTTTATTGCCAGCGCATAGAATGTGTTGTCGTCAGTATGATAATCGATATCCGAAACACCGAGATCGGTTTCGCATCCTATAACAACGAGTTTGCCGTTTTTTTTGCCGAAAACCATGACTTTAAGATATGCATCATCAACATCGTCGGCTGCCATGGAAAACCGGACATAATCCAATTCTTCTTTTAGGTTCTCGCTGATCGACACCCTGTATAAACGAGCCTGAAATGGTGAAGTATAATCTTGGCTGAATGTCCTTGTCGTATCGCTCTGAGTTGCAGTAAATGTACCTGCCAGGTTGGTATCGGCGATGATCCCGGATGTATCGAGCTCATAAATGTTGCCTGTGAGGAACTCCGCAAGAAAATCAGGCCACCATGACCGCTCATCTTCACCAATCAGGTCGGTAACGGCATCGATAAAATATTTTCCATTGTGCACATTCTGATATAAGACGCTGAGATTTTTATTCATATCGGTTCGGCGGTCAAGATATTCGAAAAACGGCGACACCGCTTCACCATATTCCTCCCTGCCTAAGACAGAAAGATCAGGAGTGATTCCTTTGAGTATCGTATACGGAGCTTTTGTATATCCCGCCGGAATATAGGGTTGAACTTTGCTGAATCGTTTGCGGAGCCAGCCCTCAGCGGCATAATTAAAGAAAAAGCTGTTGTATTGTGTGATTCCATAGTGTTTCTGTACCAGCCTGAAAAAAGCGGTATGGATATCGAAACGGTCTTCCGAGTCAAAAATATAGGACAGTGCATTACCACGATAGATGATTTGCGGCGGTACCGAATCTTTAGCATCCTGCAAAATCGGTGCAATCGGCATATACGGTAAATCCTCTTCATCAATAATTTTTGCACCGACAACTATATTACGTAATTCCGCTTTTTTTGAAGTCGCCAGTTTGTATTGAAAGCCGTAAGATAAAATATCATTGTATGCTTCATCGAGAGCATCGCTGAGGCTTTGTGCGAACAACAGGTATTCAGCCGGGAAAATGAGGTGGAAACGATTGCCGTTATATATGATGATATACCGTGAAACCCCAAACACTTTTATAATTACATTGGAAAGGTCGACGGCTCTTTTCGACACCATATCGAAATTGAGTGATGCGGGGATAGCTGCGGTAAGAAATCCGTCTTCATCTTCAGCCTCGACAATTTCATACAAAGTATAACTTGAATCATTGGCGGCGTTTGTTGTCTCCCAGCTTATAATCATCAGGCTGGTTTCCGAGAGTTCGCCGCTGTATTTTATTTTAATCTGTAAGTCTTTGGAAAAATCCCTTGGAATACCGGAAATCGTATATTGTTTTGTTACCTGATTATCAACAGGAGCCACATTCTTGTTCTCTGTAATAGATAATACCGCTGCCTGACTGAATGCTCCGGCGGGAATATTAACCTGTATTTCATCGGCTTCAAGAGTGCCACCGTAGGAATCAACCTGATGAGTGGCAAGGGCGGTTTCGTCGGTTCCGTTGTCGTTATTATCATCTGAATCCGTCGGACTGGAACACCCGGCTGCTATTATTATTGCTGCAATCACCATACCTAAAACGAATTTTAAATCCGCTGTTTTTTTCCGAATTAAATGCATGATAAGTTTTATTTCTCCGTATTCAGTTTATGTGTGGTTTTTATTCCTTTTTTCTGCCAATATGAAAATCTTACTGCTTCCACATTCTTTTTGCAAGTGTTTTCCTGAATACAAATCGATAATTTATTGTCGCAATCAAAAATTGTATTTCCCACTTTTTTTATATTGATGATGATTTTATATGGCTATATTAGGTAAATGATTTTTAAAAAAATTATTATAAAAGCAGATGAAGGGATATTATGGAAGATAAAGATTATATCGCCGTCGTACAATGCCACATCGTAAAACAGCGCTGTTCCGGTTATTTATGCGAACAAGCTTTCAACGAACGTACCGGTGGTTTCGAGGATTACCCGAGAGATAAGGAGTACCGCACTCTCCATATGACCTACGGCGGATGCTGCGGCAGAGCTCTGCACCGTAAGCTCGGTAATCTTGTTTCAAAAATCAAAAAGTATGAAAATATCGATAAAGACAGGATCGTTGTTCAGTTGTCCTCCTGCATAACAAAAGACTATTATCACGGCCCACCGTGCCCGCATCTCGATTACCTGAAAACCCTCATCGGAAAACTGGGGCTGGATTTTCGCGAGGGCACCTCGATAAGTAAAAAATCCGAAAAACTTCGGCAGGAGGGTGTGTACAAATCCTAAAACGGGGAATGCCATGGACACTCATGTAAACACCATAAAACAAACAGTGCAGCTGATACAGGAAGTCAAGTCGAATTTCGATATTGAAATAACCGACAGCCGTGACCCACAGGTATTTGCCGGTGTAGTATATTCGGACATTTTAGAGAAAATTACACCGCTGGTAGAAAAATACTTCGGCCCTGCCAGCAAACCGGCCGGGAAATCCGCATTTATCACTAATCTGACCGACAGGTTCGCCAAAGCAATCGGTGGAATACGGAAAGAACAGACCGTCTTCCGAAAGAATGTTTCATCAACACTTGATCTGTATTGTGCTTTCTGGCCGTGGGGATCAAATCCTGTAAAGACCACCGTGAGGATAGGTGTACTCGGTGATTTGCAGGAGAACGAAAATGAAATTTGTGCTTTGCTGAAATAGTTGTGTGTGTGGCTTAAAATTAATAGCCACGGATAGCCACGGATAATCTACGATTGAAAAAGGTGGCTGAAGAATATTCACCAGTACATGAAGTTAATGAAGAAAAACTTTCAAGCCATTAATATTCTGTATGGATATGATTTGACAATTTAGCATGTAGCTCGGGAATATAAAAAAAACGGTGATTATAAACGTATAGTTAGAGATATACTTCTCAATTTATCCAAAAAGCTCAGGAAAAAAAACCTTCGATATCACTCACTTCGGATTCAAAACATACAGCGGTTTCTCGTCGCGTTCAATTAGTTCAGATACCTCTTTACTGAAATGTGTGGTATAAATATACAGCTTATTACCCTGCCATTCGAATGCATACCACTCCGTCCCAATGTTTCCGTTTTGCTCATCGAGGAAATAAAAATAATCGCATTCAGCAAATATATAATCAAGTCCGACCTTATAGGTAAATGTCGTATCCGGCCACTGTGCCACGCCGTTTTCGCCGAACACAAATAATCTGCCGTTCTGGTCGCTGTATATTCCTGCCAGGACTGTCCTGTTTACTAATCTTTGTAAATCCGGTTCGGCATGGATGAAAGTAACTCGGTGTTCTTCAGCGGTTTTGCCATAATTCGTCGCAAACAACCATTCGATTGTATTAACAGGTTTTCCCGGTTGGACATAAAACCGGTCATTTTGGGTGGCATGGCCTGCTTCCTGTTTATCATGGAAGAGTATCCTGTAAATATCAGGTTCAATATTAGGTTGAAGCCCTGTTATGGTGAACCAAAGGCCTTCATGAAAGTTGAAAATCTGCAGCCACCGATGATTTTCTTGATCAGGTACAATTGCGAAGTTTGTGTACTCTATACCTTGTACAGCCTTCCGGGGTGACTTTGTGGCTGCCAGCGTTTCGTAGTATTCTTTATTGAGCCAGTCACCCTGAAGATCATACAGCGTTATCTCTTCTGCTGAGGATAAAGTAGGTACAAACATAAAGAAAACGAGCAGGATAAAAACCATTGAACAGCCTTTTGATAAAGGAAATATTTGAAAATTTTATTATCCAAAATCAATACTTGAAATAATTTCCGTATAGTCCTCGTCTTATACAGTAGAGAAAATAATGAACACATAAAAAAGGGAAACGAAAATGAAAACATATATTTCAATAATGAGTATCGGATTAATCTGGTTCGCAGGTATTTATGTTCTGATAATATCGCAGATTACCAATCTGCTTTCAACAATTGCATAAACAAAAATAAGTAAATGAAACCGATTTTTCAATAAAAAGGAGATTCGCCATGACAGCGATAGTCATTTTCGGAAGCATTACCGCAATAGTTATCTACACAACTTCGGTTCGTCACAAAGAACGTATGGCATTGATCGAAAAGGGCATACAGCCGTTTCCACGACTTGACAAACCACCTAAAAAAGTTGGCGGTAAAGCTCTTCTGTTGGGCCTTTTTTCTTTGGCATTAGGCATGACCATGATCATCAACACTTTTTTCCTGCAGCATCATATCGATACCGGAATGCTCACAGCCGCTCTGCTATGCCAGTTTGTCGGTATAGCGCTGCTCGGATACTGGAAACTCACTGAATCCGAACGTAAACTTGACCAAAAGCTCTACGAGGAAAGTTTCAATTACGCTCTCGGGAATACGGGTGATACCGACATATAATCGTAATTCGATGTTCCCTTTAAAAGCGCCTCAACCGGGCGCTTTTTTATTCTTTCGCGGTAATTTTTGTTGCGTGACGGAAAATTCCGGCCTCCTTGCCTTTTAATTTCCCTGTCTCATGCACGAAAAACCCGATAAACGGTGCACACAGGATCGGGAATAACCGTGACGGTATTGTCTCATTGCCAAATGGCAAACTTGTGTGTAAAAAAGAAGTATCAGATGAATCGACTACAGAGGTGCCATCGGATACGACAAAAACTCTGCTTCCCATGTGTGCGATTTCACCGGCAAGGTTCAGTGTCAGTTCCGGTTTATTGTTATCCGATACGATAAAAAGTGCGGAATGTCCCTCACCGGCAAGCTCGATTGGCCCGTGCCTGAAAAGCCCCGCCGATAGAGCCTCGGTGAAAATACCTGATCCCTCTTTCAGAATCAAAACACACTGACGGGCGGTTACAAGGTCGCTGCCCCTGGCAACAACATGGAGATTACTCAGATTACCAAAGAATTGGACCGCCTGTCGTGAAAGCGTATGTATCGCCTCAAGATTTTCTTCCATAATTTGGGCTGTATGGTCTAAGCCATCGAGTACTGTGTCCGGTTCCTGGCCATGCAAAGAAGTTGAGAGCAGCAAAAGAACGGCAAGAGTGTTGGTGTATGTTTTAGTGGAAATCGAGGCTTCGTTTCCCGCAATAAGGGGCAATACAAAATCCGAGTTTTCACCCATATAACTTGAGATGTTATTGACTATCGATACCACGGTAACCTTTCCCCGAAGCTTTTGAACCACCTGCTTTGTCTCCGCACTCTCGCCGGACTGTGAAATTGCGATGAGTGCATCGTTTTCCCGAAAGCTTCTCAAATCAAAGTGGAGAAGTTCACCGGCATCACGGATATCACAAAACGGCTCGATTCCTGAAAGTTCATTTACAATGAGGTATGGCGCATACAGCGAGGTGCCCATGCCGGTGAATACAAGCTTTCGTTTTGAACTGAGTACACCGGCAGCATCCGCAAGTAAAGAGCGCCCTTTTGCGGTGCCATAAAAATCAACCGCAACCCTGAGCGCATCCGGTTGTTTTTTTATTTCCCGAACAAAAGTTGTATCATCCACCGGTTGCCTCCTTTATACATACAGCGGCTCCGAGTATCGCCGCTTTACCCGACAGAACTGCCGGAACAATTTTTCCCGACGCATTTCTGCCCCATATGCTCCGGACAACTCTGTTCATTCCCGGTTTAAAAGCATCAAACGACTGTGAAATACCGCCACCGACCGCTATTCTTTCGGGATCGAGTGTCGACAGCAGCATAACCATAATGTGGCCGACAGATTCTCCATACATATTGAACACCTTTATCGCGCTTTTATCAGCTCTTTGATATAACTCAAGCATGGTCTCCGGTGCCAATTGCTTCCCCATTAAAGAATGAATGAGTTCTGTCAATCCCTGTAAACCTGTCATTTCTTCCAGTGTTTTTCCATTACCCCAGGGAATATTCCATATTTCTCCGGCACAGTAGCCGCTACCCCGGTAAATAACGCCATTAACAATAATGCCGCACCCAAGGCCGGTACCGAGTGTAACACAGACGCAATGCCTGCAGCCTTTAAGAGCGCCTGCTCTATGTTCACCGAGAGCCATACAGTTTGCGTCGTTTTCGAGAACAACGGGTACTCCAAAATGATCCTGTAATTTTGACCTGAGCGGAAAGTCTTCAAGAGCGTGGATATTTTCCACAAGAAAAAGCCGGTCGCTTTCGGGCCCTGCGGGATTGGGGACACCGACTCCGATGCCGCTAATTATATGATCTCCGGATACATCACCAATAAGCCGGAAAATAGTGTCGACAATCTCTTCCGCGGGACGTTTGCTGCCTGTCGGGACGGTTTTCAGATTAATAATTTCTGAATTTTTCACAACCCCGGCAGTGACTGTAGTTCCCCCCAGATCAACACCGATATATATATTGTCGGCCAACAATGCATTCCTTTTCAATTTAATATTTCATAACCAAGCCGGTTTTTAAGGATGTGTCAAGATATTTTATATGATCCGGTGGCTGGCTGTCGTAATTCAACCTGAATGTCACAGACAGCGATAATTTTTTTATTAACGATGTGCTCAGGTTTGTTTCATTCAATACCCGAATGTCTTTAAAATCGTCAACGCACGGTTGTAGGTATGTTGTGAATGCGAACTGTATCTGTTCGGTGATATCGAAACCTGTCGTAAGGTAATTGCTCCACCGTACAACGGTAATCTCCGGGTCATGGCTATTGGTTGTATCAAGATTGAGTTGCTCATGTTCCAACATAAAAGCCGTACCAAACCATAATTTACTTTCATTATGCCTGTAAATTGCCAACCTGATACCGCCGCAGATCAAACCACGGAAATCAAGTGATTTTTTCTTATTATAATCTATCTGGGTAAAGAATTCCGGTTGAAAACCGGTCCTGATCCTAAAAATGTGGCGGGCATGGGCAAGTGCTTCGTCAGAGTATGCTTTTTTTCGCGCCCAACCGTAATCACCTCGGACGAATACAAACGATTTCATATTCTGCCACAAGTAGTCGGCACGGTTTTCGATGCTGATCTCGGTCGCGCTGACATTACCGCTGCGATGCGAAACATCAAATCCGGTGTACCCTGAAAAACCGCTGCCGGTGGATGAAGTTCTGATTTTTTCGATATTGACCTGAGCAGATACACAGGTACTAATCGTTAATAAGAAAAGATACAGATAACCTATGTTCCATTTTCTCAAACCTGAAAAAAACCTCCATGCTTTGAATGTTATTTCGGCACGGTCATATCACCGAGTAAATCGTCGCGCAAATGCAGACCGAGTAGGTAATGTTTGCGGTCGGGGTACCAGAGCATGCTTTTACCGTTACGGTTTGTGACACTCGGATACGTCGCTATCGATGCCGTGCCTTTAGGACCGAATGTCACTCCCTGAGTATCGAGAATCTGTTTGGGTTTGCTGAACCAGACCGGCTGATGAGCGTTGGGACGGAATTCACCCACGGCGATAAAAGCCGGATTACGCAGATAATTGAGCTGGTTGCCGTTATCCCAAATTTTCTTGAACTGGTCGTAATTTCCGCGTTTACCATCATTGTTATAGAACAACAGCAGAAATTTTCCGTCGGGCAAGCTGTATATAGGACATGGAGCCATGGGATTCGGAACTTTCTCCCCGTTATCCCTGTAGAGCAGTACTTCCGGCTTTTGCCATGTTGCACCGCCATCCTCAGAGACGCTGTACCATATATATCCTGTCATAGTCCGCATGACGACAAAAAGTTTCCCGTCAGGCAGCAGCACAAGGGCAGGTTCCTGGCAGACCGAAATATCAGGATATATCTTATGCGGTACCTCGATGCCTTCATTGTCGGTCGGGAGCCAGGAGATTTTCAAATCCGACGGATCGGGGCCTCCCTTAATATTATCGAAACGCATGAAAGCACAGCGGCTGTCTATATCGGTCCAGTTTGGCGATGGTTTTTCCCTGACACTCGGGCTGGTAACATGTGTGTAACCGGCGATATAATGACCTCTGCCATCGTCGATGGGCTTTTGAAACACAATCCAGTTTTTCGGGTAGGATGGATCAGGATTGTCGTATCTGTTACGAGGCATTGTTATGTCCGCACCTTCAATCCATGTGTGGCCGTTGTCATCGGAATACATACAACCCATAGTACCGGAACTCTGGCGCAGATCATTCTTTTCAATTTCTTTAGTATAGAAACAATAAATCCGTCCGGTATCCGCCACAATAGGGAATCCCCAGCTTGCCTGAAGTTCCTTAATCCTTCCGGGTCCTCTGCCTGTAATCACTGTGGGATCCGACCACATCTCGCCATCCATACTGCGTGACAGAACAATGCGGTTATCACCCCGACCCTCGACGCTGCTTTGTGTCCACATACCAAGAAGTTCTTTGCTTTTCGGCGCATCGAAGACAAGGAAATGCTCGTTGTCACCGTCATTTATACCTCTTGGAAGATACACCGCCACATCGGGATTGCTGCGCTGCCATTCCTTTGCGGAATGAGTGGACTTATTTGTACCATATAATATAGGTTCAAGCACAGTCATAAATGTCTCGGACTGACGGACAAATCCGAGGTCGTTCGGGTGGGAGTTATCGACCGTGCCCTCGCCGTCCTCGCCGATTTGCTTGTCTCCGGGCAGATAGTAGAGGTTTTTTACACCTGCCGCTGTCATACGGTCATACGCTTTACGGAGGGCGGCACGGCTTTCGACATTTCTGATCCGCGGCCCAGGAATCAGGAATGAGTTGGGATAGGTTCGGTCCTCTACCAGCACAATCGGCGTATCCGGATGCGCTTTTCGCAGAATGCGGACAAACGGCTCAGTACGCTCCATCACCTGATCACCGGTAATATTCGGCAGGCAGTCGAGGACATAAACCGATGGGTCGAGTTCGGCAAACAGTTCCGCCATTTCAGACTCCATTCTGCCGTTGCCGGAAAAGCCGAGGTTAATTACAGGGTAATTCAGCCACCGTCCAAGCAGCGCTGAGTAACACATACCCGGCCGTGAAGCACAGGCACCGTGCGTTATGGATGTGCCGTAAAACAGTATCGGTTTCCGCCGGTCCGGATAGTCATCGGCTTTGGCGATATCGATATTTTTTTCTACTCCAATCTCGACCGAAGTAACACCGTTATAAAGAGGCAGATACAGCAGGTATTCACGTTCACCTGGTGGAATACCGCTGATGAGTTGAATCCTGTTCGTAGTTTCTACCGGGCGGCCGTTTGCAAGCCACCGCCATGTGCCGTCGCCCGTTTTAACATACAGGTCGAGGCCGCTGACTCCGGTTGCAGGCATATGGGGCATATCCAGATTTTCCGACCTCAATGACCACCGTGCATAGATAACAGGCGCATCGGTAACAAACCGTACACACATACCCGCAGAGTGACGGCTCAGGTTCCAGACCGGTTCACGGACTATTGATTCAGCCCGGGCAGGCAACCGGTCGTAAAATTCTTTGGTATCTGTCCAGCCGCGACCCTCCACGTTCAGGTGACGGACATCGTACCAGAACACCGAATCATCGGGAGCAGTTACGGCCAGTGATTTGTCAAGTTTTTCCCCTGCTGCGGCAAATCCGGGGACAAATAACACAAGAAGAAAATACAAACATACTGAAGCAATAGAGGAGATGCGCATAATTTTCCCTTCCCGTCGGTTATATTGAAGCTGATATTATGATGAAATCAAACGGAATTAGTGTAATAAAACAGGGATAAGCATCATGATGCAATCAGAAATTGTACTCGATGGTGAATTGAGTCAATGCATCCGTGTAATTTTCCCATGTGTCACGGGTGTTTATATCATAATCGAGCAGCGCCCGTGTTTTGCCGTAAATTCGGTAAGCAACGCCCGTAATGATGCGTTTGCTGTTGTTACCATCCGAATTGGGGTTGTCATCGAAGAAATCATATCTGCCAATAAGGCTGACTTTTTGGTCGGGAAATTTCAACTCGCCAAAGAAAGAATAACCGCTGTGATCGAGAGAATCGCCTGAGCTATCAAGCATTTTCCCTTTGAAGTTACCAATGCCTGAATGGATCATTCCTGTAAACCCATAGCGCCGGTGATCGTACGAAACAAACACAGTATTCAGATTCCAGTCGGGGCTTTCTTTAGTGTTGCCTTTGCCGGTAATGCTGTGATATGAAACCTGGAACCCCGGAATTATTGCAGGAAGAGGTCTTACAGTAATACGGGCCTCAAATGTTTTATTGTTGTTCTGCTCGATGGCATGATAACCGCCGCCGTTGTAAAAACCGAATGCGACACTGCCATATCTGCCCGGAAATTTGCTGTTAACCTGTTGTTTGTAGTCCTCGCTCATTTCACCACCTAACAGCGCGGCATAAGTGAATCCGAAATCACCGGAGTTAAATATGTCGTTGCGTTCAAGGTATGCCGTTCCCTGCATGCGATAGTTGTTTATATGCTCCTCGAACGATATCCAGGGACGGTGAACAAGCCCGAATTCTACATGTGGATCGGTCAAAAAACCCGTGTTTTCGAATTTGTAGTCGATATAGCAGTACTTTAACCGCATTTCAAGGTCACCCTCGCCATCACCCTCGCGGTCGACGGAGACATCCGGTGTAATCCGCCCCGAAATCTTATTGCTCAGCGCCTTTTCTATGATGATATAGCCGCGATCGATGACAAAACGGTTGGTCGGAATTTTATTTTCTTTGCCGTTGCTGTATGAAATAAACCACTGGCCGGAAACCTTGGTGCCCTGGGAAAGCGCCTTTTTTTCGGATTCTTCTGTCGCAAACGCAAGAGATATTATGAATACCAGACAAAAAAAACTTGCCAATAGGGCTTTTACATACTTCTGCATCAATTATCTCCTGCTGAGGTGTGGAAGCTGAGACGAGATCGTACAAACCGTCAGATTTCTGTCAAAAATATGAAATGAACCACATATTTCAAAACAAAAACCTAACAGTTTCTTAACATAAGATATTTTTTTAAGGGTAGAGATGTGGATTTTATTCTTTTGGTGCTGAAAAAAAATTACAAGGTAACCACAAAAGGTTACCCCTGTAAGTATCATACACCTTGTTTTTTTTGAATTTTTTAAACTTTGATGATCCGGCAAAAAGTCAAAACCTTACCTTTTGATACTGTAAATATGAATATATATTTTGGTGTTACCCTCACCCGTCTAACTTCCGCTCCCACTCTTCGACATGATCAGCGCGGGCGAGAGGGAGCTATAATCCTAACATTTGAAGTATCACCCTCTCGGTGATTCATACATTCTCCGCAGTAGTAACTACTACTGATAGCAAGTGTTTATTTGAACCAGCAATGATGAAAATTAACCGCCTCTTTTCGACTAATCGAAATCTCTTGATTTATTGCCGATTCTTCTCTTAATTGGTACGTCAAATAAATAGCGATTAAATCGGAGGAAACATGCCGGGATTAAGCCTTATTGCGGTACCCAAACCAGACACATCGAATCTTGACACCGTAATGAGGGATATGAAACATGGCAACCACATACAGGTGAATACTCTTTACAGAGACGATACGGTAATGATTCTCTTTTCGGGGTACGGGAAATATCCTGTATGGTCGAGCAAGCATGAAGGTATTATTATTGCCATGGAAGGCATGATATATGATGCCCCGGAGTCTTTAGTACAGGAAAAGATAGAAAAAATAGCACATGATTTTAAAGCGGGCATGGATGTTACAGATTTGATTCGTGATTTTATAAATAACTCGGACGGTGATTTTCTTGTGGTAATATATAGTAAGGAGTCCCGTTCCGTATTACTCTTTAATGACAAGTACGGCCGTCTACCATGCCTGTATTATGAAGATGATTCCCGATTAATTGTATCGCGGGAACCGACGTTTTTGCTGAATTATGTACCGTCTCTCGAAATAGACCGGCTCGGACTCGCCGAGTTTTTTACCTGGGAATTTACTCTGGGCAGCCGTACCCTGTTCAAAAATATCCACAGACTGCCTGAGTCCCATGCGATTATTGGCAGTGTATTCTCTGGAGAAAACAGAGTGAAAGTATGGCATCATACTATATTATCATTACAATTTGACACAAAAACAAAGGATCAGGGACGGCACTATTATCTTGAACGTGCACATGAACTTTACATGCATGCTTTACAAAATCGATACACAGTATGCGGTAACCGTGGACTGATTCTGACCTGCGATGTCAGCGGAGGATGTGACACAAGATCCGTCCTGATCGGGCTGGAAAGTATCGGTGCGGATGTCAACTATTACACCCATGACCTTATCACAGGCAATGAAAGTAATGTGGCAAAAAATATTACCGATGCCTATGGAAAAAAACTCAACATCGTATCGACTTCGCATGAAATCGATTACGATGAAATGGCTGGTCTTTTGTACAGGACAGGCTGTATGGTAAATGGTATTACAACCCTCGTATGCTGGCGTGACGAACAAAAAAGACGTGAAATGGTGGGTGGTTCATCTGCGTGTTTCATGGGATTTGCCGGAGAACGGCTGAGGGCATTTGTTTTACCACACATTGGGCATAAAACGGCATATTCCATGTTTTGCAGACATCTTTTGAGAAACCGTATGAGTCCGCAATCAGCCAGTATTCTCGCCGGAATCCCCTATGAAATGTATGACAATGAAGCAAAAAAACATTTTGGGGAATACAGGGAAACAACTATTGACGGCCACATACGGCATTTTTTCTATGAACTGGTTCGAAACTATGCAGATCAGGGTGAAAACCGGGCGAGAAATTTTTACTGGACTATTCCACCCCACGCTAATATATATCTTTGTGATTTCGAGATTAATGAACTCCCATTGAAATACCTCAGTGTTGAATTTTTCGTCGATTTCATAAAGATGTTCGGAACCAAAGGGCTTGAAATTCCATTGTACAAAAAAGGTACCCGGTTGAATTCAAAAACGAGTGTTAAAATCGCCGATTTACAGAAAAAAACTCGTTTTGCGGTCAAAAACGCTATAATGAACAATGACTGGTCACAGAACATTTTTTACAAATTGAAAGCCGGGAGGCAAAAAAGTCATGAGTTTGAAAAGCTTGCTGAGAAACTTATGAAATTTCATGATGGCCTTACTATAATGAAACCGTATTTTCAAAATGAGAATCTGGGAAATTATTTGGCTGGAGCATCGGATATATCAGGTATAAACCGTGTGATATCGGTGCTGTTGTTTTTCAGGGAACTGGAAAAACGTCATCCCGGAAAACTTGTGGTTAATTGAATAAAAGGAATTCGATGAATCTATATTGAAAGGGATAGGATGGCAGATAGTACAGCAGCAGGAAAACGGCTTATATTCCGTGATGCCGACATAGTTACGGTGGAAGGCGTTATGAATAACGGTGTTGTGATTGTCGAGGGTAATACCATAAAAGCCGTAAAACATACTCATGAATATACAGTTGAAGATACCGATTACGTTATCGAGTGTCCGGACTATTTTTTGTGCCCCGGCTTGATCGATCTTCATAATCAGGGCGGCGGCGGTTATTCGGTTCTCGACCCTGGTATGGAAAGCATTGGCGGTATGGCCCGTGCTCATGCCGCACACGGAACCACCGGTTTATTGCTGACTCCTCCCATAGCCGAGGATACATACCGGCAGCTTATCCCTGAACTGGCAAAAACAGTCGGCGCTGATACCCAGGGGGCCGCTATACTCGGGATACACGCCGAGGGGCCGTTTATAAGTATGAATAAAGCCGGCTGTATGCCCCATAATGCGATACGTCAACCGGACCGTGCTGTTTTCGATGAAATTCTTGAGTCCGGGAACGGTACGATAAAAGAAATGACCATCGCACCTGAACTGCCGGGATCTCTAAACCTGATCCTCGAACTTGCACGGCAGGGCATTGTGGTTTCGCTCGGACATTCGAATGCCACCCTAACTGATGTGCTTAGGGCTATTGATCACGGGGCTTCACATGTGACCCATTTCTTCAATGCTATGAGCCCGTTACACCACCGTGAACCGGGGCTCGCAGGCGCAGCATTGTACTCGACCGACCTCAGCGTTGAAATAATTGCCGACGGTTTTCATGTTCATCCATGGATCATGGGGCTGACGGTGCAGAATAAAGGTGCGGGATTAACCTGTCTCGTAACTGATTCAATGCATGTTGCAGGATTTGAGGATGGCGAATACGAATCTCTCGGACTTAAAGTTGTGTTGAAGGACAGAAGGCTGTCACTTGCCGATAATCCCGATATACTTGCCGGAAGCGTTCTTACTATGGATCATGCTGTCGGCAATATGATCCGTATGGTGGGTGTTTCACTGGCAGAGGCGGTAATGATGGCATCGACAACACCCGCCGCAGTTTTGGGACTCGAACACAGTAAGGGAAGAATAGAGACCGGATACGATGCGGATTTGGTGCTTCTCGACCATACATATAGTACGGTTTTAACGGTTGTCGGCGGTAATATAGTATATAACGACATGAAAGATTGAAAAACATTATTAAAAAATTGTTCTAACCGGAGAAGTAGTGTGAATTTGCGTGAGATGTTAGAGGAAAATAAGATTTATATAAGCGATGGCGCATGGGGAACCGAACTCGCCAAAAAAGGCATTGGTCCGGGAAAATGCCCGGAACTGCTCAATGTGGAAAACAGAAAAGTGCTCGATGAAATAGCTCTGTCCTATGTCGAAGCAGGGGCGAATTTTATTCTGACGAATACTTTTGGCGGAAATCCCTACAAGCTGAGAAAATACGGTGTTGAAGATCGTCTCGAAGAACTCAACGAAGCAGGAGTACGAATCTCAAAAGATGCGGCAGAGGGTAGAGCTTTAGTACTCGGATCGATCGGGCCATCAGGGGAATTTCTTGCACCTCTCGGGTTGGTCACAAAGAAAGAAATGATAGCGGGATTTGTACGGCAGGTTCAGGCATTTATAGCGGGTGGTGCCGATGCGGTCATAATAGAATCGATGACAGACCTCAATGAGATTTTGTGTGCGCTCAAAGCGGTGAAAGATAACAGCGATTACGGTGTCATATGCTCGATGACTTTTGACAAGGGCTTGCAGGGATATGCAACAATGATGGGCGTGAAACCCGCCGATGCAGTACATGCCCTCGAAAAAGCAGGGGCGGAGATCGTCGGCTCAAACTGCGGATGGGGAATCGAAGAGATCATCGAGGTTGCACGGATTATGCGTGCTGAAACCCAACTGCCGCTCTGGTTCAAACCTAACGCAGGAATGCCGGAATTGATAGATGGCGAAACCGTATACCGTCACACCCCGGAATATATGGCATCGAAAATTCCCGAACTGATCGATGCCGGTGCAAAGGTAGTCGGAGGATGCTGCGGTAGTACACCCGATCACATCAGAAAAATCCGTGAGATTGTGAACGCCATTAACATTCTAAACCAGCCGGATTGATTTTCAAACCTTTATTCACCATAAAGCCTGAAAAATTCCTTCACTTCATAATATTGCAAAAGAGACTGTATAACTGTAATCAGTCATGCAGACTGTTTGCTGCTGAGGTAATTAGCGACGGCATCGATGGCGTTCATCACATCGGGATTTGACGGTAGTATATCGATAATGTTTGCAAATATTCCATGGTCAGAAAAATACTTAAAAGAATATCGATAGTTTAAATCATATATCCATGATAATTGCATCAATCCGAAATCAGCAAGTGATTTAATATTCCGATAGGATACATTTTGACGGTTTTCAAGTTCCGATAAAGCTGCGGGATTAACCGGCCCGTTAATGTCGACATGTAAAATAATCTCCGGTTGTCTTTCCGTTGATTTCTGATGAACGGCTTTGTGGATTATCCGAAAAATATCCAATTTGTCAGCATCTCTTATCAGTTTTAAAAACCGGGTACTTGCTTTATCAAGGTCATCCGGTATTCTACGGGCATTGTGAAACCTGATGCCATTTAATAATATGGTTTGAATTTCCTGCGGCAGTTGCTGAAGAACTCCGGACGACCGAACATCCGAGTAACCACGTTCACCATGGTTTATTGAATATGCATCGGAAAACGTACCGAATTCGACAAGCTGTGAAAACCTCCCCACATCATGCAGAAGTCCGAGCGTTTCGGCCACATCAACCTCAAAAGCCGGCCATTCCTCATCTTCTGAAATTGCCTTTGCATGATTTCCGACTTTTATACTGTGTTCAAGTTTTAAAATTAAAAGGTTATATTTTTTGCCATCAGTGGATACGCAAGAATTATAGTAGTCATTAAACCATTTACGAATATCTTTAAATATGGTTTCCATTTTTTCCCCAATCAATTGAGTTTTTTTACGATAAGGTATTGAAAGCATTTATCCTTTAATGGTAAATATGCATCATTTACATATGTAGACTCCAGTCAAATCACTCCTTCTTTTCCAGTTAAAAAATAACATAATTATTTCAAAAAATCTCGTAATTTATCAATGCATGAAGTTCCCGGTTCCATCCCTTTTTTTGTGAAGATATTTCAAAATCGTTATGATAGTCTCTTCTGTTGATTTTCATCAACACAGATAGATTAATCTTATTGTAAATCTCATATGAATACTGAATAGATATTTCATTAAAATATTTTGAAAAATTGTAATCATTCTTGGTTATGAGTGAGGTTCCGGTTGAATTATCCAGGATAGCGACAGTATATTCCCGCCTGTCTGCCGTCAGCCAATACGATACCGAGAGTTCTGTTTTAACCATACTGTACGTGATTTTAGATAACGATTTTAAGTTTATTCCCGAACCTCTGTTCGCCCATCCTTTCAAAAGATCCATTGTTTCGGTAAATCCCAGCCTGTCATTGATAGCCTTGCCATAATATACTCTGCCGCCGACAAGTTTGAGATTATCCTGTCTGGAATTTTCTTTCGATAGTTCATGGCCCAAACCACCCCTCCATTCGATACCCGATTCCAGTCTGTCGGCGCTTTCGTCAAGGATTCTGGTAAGTTCCACCACTGTGGAAACATCAAACCTTTCAACATTCAATACCCCTGATTCAATGAGTAAGGTATTAAGTTCGATCACCCGTTTCGAAGATTCTTTTTTCTGACGTAACCGATCCTTTATTTTATTATACAATTCTTGTGGAAATTCCTGACTTATTAATTCTCGTTTTAAAAGCAATTCCTGAACTTTATTAACCCGAATGTCATTAGCTATGTCCAAAACACGACCACCACCTCCACCGGTCATAAAAAAAGAATAAATTCCGTTACCCTCGAAAATATCTTCTTTCTCCGTTTCAGGACCGGGTTTGACTCCGTAATGGTTTGCCTCGAATACTCCGAAAAGAAAATAAGGAGAATTACCCAAATAATATTTCCCTCCCAGTCTTGCGTCAAATTTAGTTACCTGAGTTTTGTTTCCTTTATTGTTGTAGCGGGCGATCTCAAAATTAACATTTTGCCAGTTACCCCAATGCGTCTTTTCAATATTTCTGTTGAGCATAAGTTTGTTGTTCAGGTTTGCAACACCACGGCTGTCAGCGGCGTTTTTCAAATAATCGTAATTACCGTAATAATCGAACTCGAATGTCTTTGATTCTTTGATCTGTCTGTCGATGTATGAAATATCGATTTGCGAACAAACCTGATTGTTTTGTTGCATTAAGACCGAACCACAAAAAAAATAAAAAGCCAGTTTCTTAAATTTTAACATTGTTTATCACTCCATTATTGTACGGAAAAAATCAGAGTTAATAATTCTTTTTTAAAGAAGCAATGAGGCGAAAATATAAATAATTTTTTCCGTTCCCTCAAAGGTTAAAATAGAGCACAACGAGTTTTTGAAGAGTAAGAATAAAGTCAGGACAAGATTTCAATTATGCTGCTGCACCGTTTAACATAGAACTTTCGGGTATTAAACAGGAATGGGTGTCGTAGGTTGGTAATCTTCAGAATAATCAACCTAATAAATCATGGAAAAAACAATCAATTTCAA
>JAFGMP010000186.1 GCA_016927495.1 Candidatus Latescibacterota bacterium
ATGACAACTAAAATCTATCATGCAGAATTTTGGGGTCTGCGCGATACGAAATATAACCGCCTCCTCGAATGCGATATTAACTCAACAGAATGGCAGCCAATTTCCCCCAAATCCGAATTCTATTTTTTTGTACCTCGTGATGAAAGACTTCTGGAACATTATGAGAATTTCAGCAAAATAACCGATATATTTCCGGTATACAGTGTTGGCATCGTTACAGCACGGGATAAACTTACCATTCAATGGACAGCGAAAGAAACATGGACAACAGTCGTAAATTTTTCAAAAATGGATACTGAGCTTGCCCGAATGGCTTATAAACTTGGGAAAGATGCTCGGGATTGGAAAGTTGAATTTGCTCAGAAAGACCTAATTGACAGTGGTCTTGACAAATCAAAAATTATTCCGATTTTGTATCGGCCTTTCGATGTTCGATATACTTATTATACCGGCAAATCGCGGGGATTTCAATGTATGCCGCGTAAAGATGTCATGCACCATATGATGCAGGATAATATGGGATTACATACATGTCGACAAATTACTAGTTTATTATGGAATCATATTCTAATTACTAATGATATAACTGACGATTGTTATGTATCAAACAAAACCCGTGAACGAGGATATTTATTCCCCTTATACCTCTATCCCGAAACAGATAAAAAAGACCTGTTCAGCCACATTGAAACACAACAAAAAAGGCCCAATTTAAGCCAAAACCTGATTAATACGTTAACAAGTTCCTATGGCGTGACTCCAGCACCCGAAATGATCTTTTATTATATATACGCTGTGCTTTATGCAAATATCTATCGTGAACGTTACGCTGAATTTCTGAAAACCGATTTCCCCCGTGTGCCGTTTACCGGAGATTTTGAACTGTTCAAAGAATTGAGCGGTTATGGTGAACAGCTTGCCGCTCTACATCTGATGAAGTCACCTGAACTGGATAAACCGGTAACCAGATTTCAAATTGCCGGAAAAAACAGTGTTGATAAGGTTTTGTATGATAAAGAAAACGAAAGGGTGTATATTAGTAAAGACCAGTACTTTGACAGTGTAAAAATAGAGGTATGGGAATATCATATTGGCGGATATCAGGTTTGTTTTAAATGGCTCAAAGACAGGAAAGGAAGAAAGCTCGCCCTTGATGAAATAAAACAATACTGCCATATAATAACAGCCCTTTCAGTAACAATAAAAATTCAACACAAAATTGATAGCCTTTATTCCAATGTGGAAAAAACTGTGTTGAAATTGCCTGTATAATCTGGTAGAATATATATGGAAATGTTAACAGATTTTGTGAAATGTAGGGACAGGATATATCCTGTCCCTACGAAACCCGAAAAACTATACTATCACTGTTGTCATAAAATCCAAACTGGCAATATCAATTATTTTTTAAAATTGCTAATTCAAAATGGACAGAATATATTCTGTCCCTACAACAGTTACCCCGTTTTTATTGGGAAATATTAAATTCGTTATAGGTTTGGGAATCTTCAATGAGCCTACAAACAGCAGTAAACGTCCTCAAAATAGAAGCTGATGCCATTCTCGGCCTGGTCAACCGTATCGGCCCGGAACTGGAGAAAGCGGAAGATCTGATAATGAACGCACGGGGCCGCATCATTGTTTCCGGTCTCGGAAAATCGGGAATTATTGCCCGTAAGATCGCTGCCACATTTTCGAGCATCGGTATTCCGGCCTTTTTTCTGCACCCGGTAGAGGGAGCGCATGGCGATATCGGCATGATCATGCGCGGCGATGTTGCGATCGTCATTTCAAAAAGTGGCGCTACCGATGAATTGACCGTCATTCTGAACCATTTAAAACGCCTTGATATACCCATCATTGCAATGACCGGAAATCCCGTATCCAATCTTGCCGGTATATCAAATGTGGTGCTCGATGTGTCGGTGGAACGTGAGGCATGCCCGATCAATTCCATACCCACAGCATCGACTACAGCGGCGCTCGCGCTTGGTGATGCCCTCGCTGTCAGCCTGTTCGAGCGGAAGGGGCTGTCCGAGGAAGATTTCGCCACACTACATCCCGGCGGCAGCATAGGTAAGAAACTAACATATCGTGTCAGTGACCTCATGATTTCCGGCGACTTGCTTCCTCTTGTTGATATCGATGCCACCATGAACATGGTAATCGAGGTTATGAGTGAGAAAAAGCTGGGTATTGCCATTATCACCGAGCAGAAAAAACTCGCCGGAGTTATTACGGATGGGGATCTGCGTCGTCTGCTTCAACGGGTGGAACGTCCCCTCGACATCGATGCCCGAACTGCACTTCAAAAATCCACCAGAGATGAAAATCCCCGAAAAAAACCGCTGACTATCGAGCCCGAAGCCTATGTGGCACGTGCTGTCAGCGTTATGGAAAAGAATATCGTTACCGCGTTGATTGTTGCCCGTGAGAATGGTGTTCCGCTGGGTGTTATACGGTGGATCGATCTGTCGCTTGCCGGTGTTGTCTGAGCCGGATCAAAAGGCAATCCATTTTGTGCCACATTTATTCATTCATTTAGCGAATAAAGAATTTTTTCACGGATTAATCAATCCGCACAACCGCACCTGTTTTTGCCGAATCAAGCGCTGCAAGCAGAGCTTTCAGGTCGGCATACGCCTGATGAAATGAACTTACGACCGGCGTCCCGGTCCGTATCGCGTTGTGAAAATCCTCATACTCTCCTACATAGCCGCGTTCCTCGTCTGTGGTTTCGCTATATTCCGGTTTCTCACGTTCCATGATTGTTATTTTACTTGCGTCATTATCGACAAGCATTGATCCCGCATCTCCGAATATATGAATCGAGTTAAACCGGACTCCGCGGGCGCTGTAGAACTGGTTGAGACTGCAAAGAGCACCGCTTTTCATGGTGAACTGCGTGTTCATGGTGTCGAACCTGCCCGCTTCAGGATTCACCGATGCTGTCAGGGCATTCACCGATGTAATTTCGCCGAACAGGTCACGGAGCACCGCTGTGATATGAACACCGCCATCGATAAGAAATCCGCCTGTATAGACCTCTTCAAACCGCCATTTTGTCGATACATATTTCCTGTTCGCACCGGTACCGACATCTGTGAAAAAGTTCCAGATTATTCCATATGTATTGCCGATCCTGCCTTCATCGATCAAAACTTTCACACGGCGGTAGAGGGGACGGTATCTGAAATTCTCGGCAACCATCATCACAAGCGGGTGATACTTCTCACACAGTGCAATCATTTTCTCGGAGGTTTCGATGTCTGTTGCAAGCGGTTTTTCCACCATCACGTGCTTGCCCGTCTTTAGAGCATCTTCGGTTACCCGGCAGTTGAGTTCGAATGGCAGCATTATGGAAACGGCATCGATATCATCACGTGCTATCAAGTCACGATAGTCGAGCACATAAGGAATACCGCCAACCAGTTCGGCAAACTCCTGCGCTTTCGGTTCGGTGTGGTTGCATACTGCGGTAATTCTGAATGTGTCACCCATGGTTTTAAGCGCAGGCCAATGAAGTTCCCGTGCGGCGATACCGCATCCTATAATACCCAGCCTGATCTGTCCCATTTGATCTCCTTTTTTATTAATTCAAATGTATTAACGAACGGTCACGGTTACAATAAGCAGCATCAGAATGGCAAAAAAAGCGCCTGCAAAGAAGACGCCGGTGGTCCCGCCGATACCGGCGATTAAACCCATTAATAACGGTCCCATAGTCTGTCCCACCCGAAGCATC
>JAFGMP010000187.1 GCA_016927495.1 Candidatus Latescibacterota bacterium
CAATATAAACCTCTTCGCGTCCGTAAACGAAATTATTTCCAATTACAATTCAATTTCGGGGGCTTTTAAAAAATGGGGGATCGCCAGCTGTACATCGTGTTCTAATCTTTTTTTTCATGGCATACACATGGGTCTGTCCCATATACCAAAAAGAGCACAGCATGCTGTGCCCCCTACAAATCACGTGTTCCTTATACCTGTTTTTGTGATCTCAGTTTTTCCTTCTGCCTTTGTGCATGGTTTATTATAGCCAAGTTCTGCGTCTTTGCGACTAACCATCCGGAACATCTGTGTTCAGATATTTTTTATTTTTCATAATTTTTAAAAATGGCGGTTCGACATGCGTGAAATCGAATTCCTGTTAATGTACCGCCTGTTAATTCGCATATTTTTACTACAAATAAAAAAATACTTGTTTTTGCGTAAAGTTTTAAACTATAATTTGAAGTATATAAGCTATTAACATCGTCATATAAGGAAAATCATGGTTTGCGAAAATCGTATTTATTATATTGTTTTTAATACATTTTATTACAAAACAATAATACATATTATAATATATGCTAAGATGAGACTGAATACAGTATTTTAGCTTGGTTTATTGAAACAACGACTCAGTATATGTTTTGGTTTTATTTAAATCAATATTTATTAATCACCATTATTGCTGTTCTGAAAACGATGAGTGAAAAAAAGAAATGCCGTGTGAAAGATACAAGCTCAAACGTGCAAAATTCCGGAAAATCTAATCTGTTCTTTTTCGAGGAAGCCTCTGTCGGTATGTTCGAAACCGATGCTCATGGGCGTTTCATTTCTGTCAACTGCAGCGGTTCAATCCTGACCGGTTATTCCAAAGAAGAACTTCTCGGCATGGCCATCACAGACATCTCCGATTCCGAAGACCGTGAGTTTTATATGACCAATTTGCATGAGTTACGCGTCGGAGAAATCGTAAGAAAGCCGTGCAATATCCTAAAAAAGGATAATACGCTTCTTTCGGTTGAGATCAGTATACTGATGCAACAGGGTGGAAACATACTTTTTATCATCTACGATTTCTCAGCGCGAAAGCAGTCCGGATTTACCGGCAGAGATACATATTACGATTTTTTAAATGTTATCGAGTATTTGCCTGATGCAACGTTTGTTATCGATCGGAACAAACGCATCATTGCATGGAACCGCGCCTGTGAATTCATGACCGGAATTAAAAAAGAAGATATGATGGGCCAGAGTGATTTTGCGTACGCCGAACCTTTTTTCGGTGAGCGACGTCACATCCTGATCGATCTGTTGGACATATCTTCAGTGGAAATTGAGTCTCAATATTCATATATCAAGCGAGCGGAAAATTCAATTTATGCCGAATCTTTCACTCCATGGTTGTGGAACGGCCAAGGTGCCCATATCTGGGAGATGGCGGCGCCGTTGCATGATGATAAAGGCAAACGTTGCGGCGCCATCGAGGTTATACGGGATGTATCCGAACAAAAACACATCGAACAGGCGCTACATCAAAGCGAAGTACAATTTCAATTGATCATGGAAAACCTGACAGACATGGTTGCGGTTCTTGATCTGGAAGGTAACCGCATGTATAACAGCCCGTCTTACCAAAATCTGTTGGGAGATCCTGATCAATTGAAAGGGTCATCCTCGTTCGATCAGGTTCATCCCGAAGACCGTGAGCGTGTACAGGAAGTTTTCAGGGAAACGGTTCGCTCCGGCATGGGCAAACGTATGGAATACCGACTGGTTAACCGGGACGGCCAGACACGATACATTGAGTCACAGGGCAACGTAATTCGCGATACCCACGGGAATGTGTCGCAGGTTGTAGTTGTTTCCCGTGATGTTACCGAACGGAAACAAACCGAGGAGCAGCTTGAAACCAGCGAGCGGAAATACCGTGAGCTTGTGGAGTATGCCAACAGCATAATTTTACGGTGGACGAGTGACGGGAATATCACATTCATGAATGAATTCGGTCTACGATTCTTTGATTATACAGCCGAAGAATTACTTGGTCAGCCTGTTGTCGGAACCATTGTCCCGCCAATCGAAAGCGATGGCCGTGATCTGCGACACCTTATGAAGGATATTTTCGCTAACATAAAGGAATACGAAGAAAACGTTAACGAAAACATGCGCCGTAACGGTGAACGGGTCTGGGTCAGTTGGAACAATCGTATTGTGGCGGGTACCGAGGGCCATGTGACTGAAGTGTTGAGTGTCGGTACAGACATCACCGAACGTAAACGTGCAGAGGAACAAATACGCAAACTACATGAGGATCTGCAGCGCCATGCGGCCGAACTTGAATGTCGTGTGGAAGAACGGACTGCCGAACTCGCAATTGCCCTCGATCATGCCGAGGAATCCGACCGGCTAAAGTCTGCATTCCTGGCGACGATGTCGCACGAACTTCGTACACCGCTCAATTCTATCATCGGTTTTACCGGCATACTGCTTATGGGACTGGTCGGTCCTTTGTCAGATGAGCAGGAAAAACAGCTTAGAATGGTACAGGACAGCGCCCAACACCTGCTGGATCTGATTAACGATGTGCTGGACATTTCAAAGATCGAAGCGGGACAGATCGATCTTGCCCGTGAGCCGTTTGATATGCGGATGACAATATGTAAAAGCCTTGAAAAGGTTACACCCCTGGCTGAAAAAAAAGGACTTGCGGTGTCTGCTGAGGTTATATCGCAAGACTGCCGGATCGTCGGTGATCGGCGTCGACTTGAACAGATTCTTATCAACCTTCTCAGTAATGCTGTTAAGTTCACCGATCGGGGAGAGGTTCGGATCGAATGTAAAATTGAGGGTGCATGGCTGGTCACACGAGTTATCGACACCGGTATCGGTATCCGGACAGAAGACATAGATTCTCTTTTCAAACCTTTCCGACAGGTGGATACCGGGATTACTCGCCGGTATGAGGGTACCGGATTGGGCCTTTCCATCTGCAAACGGCTGGTGGAGTTGATGGGGGGTGACATCAAGGTCGAAAGCGAATGGGGCAAAGGAAGTTGCTTCATCTTTACCTTGCCTCTTGAAAGGACCACATCATGAAATCAACGATTTTGGTTATTGAAGATAATGAAAAAAATGCGTATTTGGTCACGTTCATCCTGGAAAAGTGCGGCTACCGGATTGTGCATGCGCGGGACGGAAAAACCGGAATCGCAATGGCTTCCCAAATCAAACCTGATCTGATTCTGCTGGATATCCAGTTACCGGCAATGGATGGATATACTGTTGCGCATGAATTAAAGAAGGATGGGGAGTTGAGTGTCATCCCGATTGTGGCAGTGACTTCCTACGCCATGCTTGGTGACCGGGAACGCATTCTTGCTGCCGGTTGTGTGGGATACATTGAAAAACCGATTAATCCGACAACATTTGTGGCTGAAATAGAACAATACCTCCCGGCTGGCAAAAAGGGCGATGGGATAAGGAGGGGCTATTGAGTACGTTACTTATCGTGGACGACAACCAACAGAACCTGTATATGTTACAGGTACTTTTGTCTGCCAAAGGTTATCAGGTGGAAATGGCTTCGAATGGCGCCGAAGCACTTGAACAGGCTTGTTGTAAGCCACCAAATATGGTTATCAGTGATATCCTAATGCCGGTTATGGACGGATTTGAATTATGCCGTGCATGGCATAAAAATGAACGGCTGAAGAATATACCTTTTGTCTTTTATACTGCCACTTATACTGATATAAAGGACGAAAATTTTGCCCTGAGTCTGGGCGCTGACAGGTTTATCATAAAACCGGTCGAGCCGGACAAATTCCTATCCATGATAATTGAAACCATGGACAATCACAAGGCCGGCAAGTCAATAATCGAGCACCAGCCTACAGAAGAAACCGAATTTTACAAAAAGTACAGTACGACTCTCATCCGCAAGCTGGAAGACAAAATGCTGCAACTCGAGGAAGCGAACCGCACTCTGGAACGTGACATCGCAGAACACAAGCGGACTAAAGAGATTCTACGTGAAAGTGAAAGCAAGTACAGAACACTTATAGAGAACATTCCCCAGAAAATATTTATAAAAAACAGAGATTCGGTCTATGTCTCCTGTAATCGAAATTTTGCCAATGAATTTCATATCGATCCCGATGACATCGCCGGAAAATCAGATTTCGACCTCTTTCCCAGGGAAATGGCAGAAAAATACAGGACTGATGACAGACGAATTATGGAGTCGGGACAGACCGAAGAAATTGAAGAAAAATACATCAAAGATGGTAACGAATTATGGATATGGACCGTCAAGACCCCTATTCGTGATGAGAAGAATACCATTACCGGAGTACTGGGAATTTTCTGGGATATCACTGAACGCAGGCGGGCAGAAGATGAGCAACGCAAGCTTAAAGATCAAATGATTCAAACTCAGAAAATGGAATCGGTCGGACGCCTGGCGGGAGGCATTGCCCATGATTTTAATAATATGCTTGGGGTGATTTTCGGTTATGTGGAACTGGCGCTATTACAGATAGATTCGAATCATCCGCTCTATTCCGAAATCAGGGAAATCCAGAAAGCGGCCAAACGTTCCGCCGAACTTACCCGACAACTGCTTGCTTTCGCCCGCAGGCAGCCAATAAGCCGTAAAGTACTGGATTTAAACGAAACCATGACGGGAATGCTCAAAATGCTTCATCGCCTCCTTGGTGAGGATATCGAAATCATTTTAAACAGAGGTGATGACATTTGGCTCATCAAGATGGACCCCAGTCAATTAGATCAGATTTTGGTTAACCTGTGCGTTAATGCTCGCGATGCCATAGCCGGAGTTGGCCAGGTTGTTATTGAGACGAATAATATGGTTTTTGATAAGATTTCGTGCCGTCAACTTAAGGGATTATTACCAGGTGAATATATCAAACTATCGGTGCGAGACAGTGGCTGCGGTATGGATGAGGAAACACTGAAACATATCTTCGAACCTTTTTTCACAACTAAGAGCAGCAGCAAAGGCACCGGTCTGGGTCTTGCCACCGTATATGGTATCGTGGAACAGAATGACGGTCATATCAATGTCATCAGCGAACCCCAAAAAGGAACAACATTCGAATTATATTTCCCTCGACATATTGCCCCTGCAGAACAGGGCCGCACGCCCGACCATACTGTTTCGGCCATTCCCGGACAGAAGATCACCGTGCTACTGCTGGAAGATGAACCTCAGTTGATGAAATTGGTCCGGATGATGCTGGAATCTTTGGGATGCCAAGTGTTAAGTGCGGTCACACCACACGAGGCTATCCAACTGGCCAAAGAACATGTCGGCGAAATTCATCTGCTTATGACTGATCTGGTAATGCCTGAAATGAACGGTAAAGATTTATCCAAATGTATCCGGGAACTCCATTCACACGTGAAGTCGTTGTTTATATCCGGTTACACGGCGGACGTGATTGGCACACAGGATTTATTGGAGGAGGGTGTACATTTTCTCCAGAAACCGTTTACGATGAATGATTTAGCCTCTAAAGTGCGTGAAGTAATGGATCAGAAACAATCTGGAGTGTAGAAGCTGATTAATGATTATTACCGTATATTATCATGCCCCTCAATCGCTAAAATGATACCGGATTGACAATCGCCACTAACGGCTTTCCCGCCTGCTCAATAACATAGTCTTCTATGGTTATTATAACTTATGTGATGGATTTATCAAGGTTCTTCAGTTAAAAGATTGTCTGAACCATGATTTGCCCATGATCCGTCTACGCGTTTTATACCGCTTCGACGCGACACTTCCGGTTTCGCGCAGAATTTTGCCGCAATATAATACACCCATTCATCATTTTTTCAAAATCAAGTCATCAGGCAAATTAAGAAAATCATGGTTCAGATTGTTTTTCTTTTTTTAACGGATTTTTTTTAAAAAAAATTGAGGATCGCAAGTTTGAAAAAAATGTCTTGTAGAAATTTATGTATTTTGTATATTTTACACGTTGCAATATTAAAATGCAAAGGATTGTTTGAAGGAGGATACAATGAGGAACTGGATAACGCTAAAAAAAGGAAGCATTCACCTTTACCTGGAGCACAATGACACCAACACTAATAATCTTTTTGGCTACAATACACAGATAAGAATGGAACCAGAATTTGAAATTTAGATCGATCTTACCAAATATATTCATACGAAAAACAAACAAACCAATACTTACTATGATGCGCAAGAACTTTTGGGTGGAGCAATAAAAGATATAACACTTCTTCAGATTGACGATGACAATATAATTAAGGATATTGACCGACTACTGAGTTACATTACGAGCATACCACGAACATGGAAACTAACGCTTATACTCGAAAATGTTTGGTGTTTTAAGCTGAACCCGAATTCAGAAAACCAAATTCTCTCATATTGAAAATCCAAGATCTATCTTAAAAAGAAACTAACAAACGATTCCTATAGTTGAAATCTTGTAATTGAACTCTTAAAAACAAAATAATTGATTATAATTCTATCTACATATCTCTCAAAAAATTAATCGTCTTTGTTTTTCCACCGGTTGGGGTTTTAAATTGGTACATCCGGTTTTGGTAACATCAACACTTTATGTGGCTTCTTCCCAATCCCGATAAACGCCTCATACGGTTTCAGCTTTTGAATTTCATCAGGATTGATATTAAGTTCCTTCACCAGTAGTTCTGTATCCTCTCCCCCCACATGTATGGCTCAGTTCCAGGGGCCGGGTGCAATCCAATTCATGGGAAATGAGGTACCATGACTAAGAGAGGAAATGAGTGGTGACAAAAAATTGTGCATCATTTCCGTTAAAGAGGAAAGTGAATCGGGAGCATGACTTTGCTTCAAACGTTTCAAAAACGCTATCCACTGTGTCTGTTTTTGTATAATGAAATCTTCTGTGAATATGATTATTGTATCAGGAAGGGATGTTTTACGCCGCTCGAATGTGAGTCTGATTGCCTCGACTAAAGTTGTTCCCTCGAAATTATAGTATTGTGACAACATCCATATGTCATAAAAGTCCTTCATTCGACTGTTCAATTCTCCGAGTTTAACCATAATCTCAAATTTTTCGGCAATGACACTTTCACGGCTGTAACACTGTAAGCAAGGAATTGGGAAATTCAATATGGCGGGTAAATCCATTTTCTCCGATCGTGGAAAAACCGCGTCGCCAAATCCTATGTCAATCTGAAGACTAACTTTGGCAGTCCCCATGAAACCGTTGAGCAATATTCTCACACCTTCATAATCGGCATTTTCAATAATTTTCTCAGCACGAATAGAATCAGGATCAAAATCCAGTCCATCCGGTTCCACATCGATGGTGACAATTTCCTGTATTTTTGAAATGACATCAGATTCTTCGTTGTTTATTATCCCGAGCATATCGATGTCCATAGTAGGGCGGATTTCGGGCGAACGCCATACCCGCATTAATAAACCACCTTTCAGAATGAATTTGTCGGCATATGGAGATTGTGATAGACGGTAAAGAAACCGCTCAATGGCATAATATTGGAGTAATTCATTGAATGGTCGGAGATCGCTTCGTGCACGATTGAGGAGACGCTGACGGACAGAGGCAGACAGATTTCTGAAAGTTCTTGCGCTCAAATCATCGCCTCCAGATATGGCTTCATCACGTTTTCTACACGGCAGATTTTTGCATATTCAAGTATTTCGGAAAGATTGATTTTTTTCCTGGCTTTATAAAGTTTCAGGGCTTCCAGCACAACATCCATCCCGATTTTATTACGATACTTGAAACAGTCGGCAAGCGTTTTTTCCGGGTTGAAAATTCGGACCGCTACTCCGTCAATCTTATGGTTTTCAATCCCTGCTTCAAACGTATTGTGAGAGAATTTAAAGGCACGAAGCGGCGGATGGTCCAGTTGAGGTATTCTGGAATCTCGTGAAACCGCGATGAATATCTCATGCGGTACCTGTGTTGTGATTTCATGAAAAGAAAGAGCTGAGATAAGGCAAATAACAGCGTCAGGATAGCGAAGACTCACCGTCACCAGGTCGGGATTGCTGATCATTGGTAGTTCAGCAAGCCGATAAATACCCCGTGTCACCTGCTCGATTACCCCTTTATCACGCAGCGAGTAAAGCTTGTAGCGTGTTATTCCACGGGCAATTGCTTCGCTCATCCGCAGTTGTCCGCTATGTTCACGAAAAATTGTTTCAGGTGATTTTTTCATTGTACAATCCAGACATATTGTTTCCACTTATTGATAACTGGCAACAATATGTCTGATTTTTGCTAAAAACGCAAATAATAATGAAATGCATTAAATAAAAAAAACGTGAAATATTTTATTTTTGATTTCTCAAATTTTTTTATAAAGCGAAAACTACCTTCCCGTTTTACCCTCCCCCCACTTTTCTCCCTTCTCCACCAAATTACCCTTTGATCTCTAAACAAATTTGATTAAGCTATTATTGAACAATATCATAGAACATTATAACTGAAAGGAACTGGTAATGAATGGAGCGATTCGTTTTCGGAATGTGGTGTTTTTTATTTTGATTTTGACAGTATTCGGTTCAATGGTAGTCTCTGCCGATCCCGGACGGTGGAGCGCGGAACTCTCCGGCAATAACTGGAAACTGTGGCTCGATAAAAAAGCCGAATGGAAAAACGATACCCTCTTTATGCCGCCGGTGAATCTGGCAAATGTGCCGGTCAATCCGCCGACCTGCGGGTGGGACAGGCTTCATAATGATGTCGGCGACCACGTTGCCGTACCGGGCACCGTGGAGCAGTATCACTGGCAGGACAACGGTAATCCCGTTGGCGAGGCAGGCGACTACCGCGGTGTGTCATGGTGGAG
>JAFGMP010000022.1 GCA_016927495.1 Candidatus Latescibacterota bacterium
CTATCTACTCCAGATTTATTACTACCTTATCTGGTAAGTTAAACCTGGAGCTGTCACCAGTCACTCTTTTATCATAACGTCTCCTTTCAAAGATATATTACAGGAATTGGTTTCCAAATTGGAAATGAGTGCGCCAACCACCTATTTTTGTTGCTCCTTCAAGTTTATCGAATCCATATCCGAAATCAAATCCTAACATGCCAAGTCCGGGTATGGCAAGCCTCACCCCTAAACCTGCGGAACGTTTAACATCGAAGGGGTTCGTCTCAGACAAATTTCTCCATGCATTTCCGAAATCATAAAAACATAAACCGTAGACCATTTGAGCGACTATAGGGAATTGCAATTCGAAATTGTTAACAATCATTGTTTCACCGCCAATCTCCTCACCGCTGAGCAGTGGACATACCTGACGGTTTGAATAACCTCTTACAAAACCGTCATAACTTGTTCCACCGGGCATAAAACGCTCTGAATAAGGTACCCATGTATCTTCTTTATAACCCTTTAGGAATCCGAGCCTTGAGCGGACAATCAATGATACCTGCCATACGATCGGGGTATAGAACTCGTTATTAAACAAATATTTATAATACGACAGATCACCGCCGAGAGGCCCTCCGGCAATCTCATATGTTGCGGAAGTACGGGAACCGTCCGTGGCAAACTGCGGAAGATCACGTGAATCCCTGGTAAGCATAAAACTGACCGAAGAGGTTTTCCCGGTAACAAGGTATAAACTATAGTATTCGGAAGGATTTGTATAATTTACATCTTCCAGACGGTATGATATATATCCTCGGCAGTAATCATCCGGCCATCGCAGTCTGCGGCCTAATCTAATGTATCCACCGCGACGTTGTTCCTGATCGAATGCCGAAGTATAGTCACTTCTAACAATGTTATATACATTGAACGAGAAACTTGTGCGGGTATCGAAAAGCCAAGGTTCGGTAAATCCTAACTGGAACGCTTTTCGTCTTGATCCGATATCCCAACTGACATTTACTCCCTGTCCTTTCCCGAATAAATTTGAATTGGAAAATGAAAGTGTTCCGACAAGTTTATCACGTTCTGAATAACCGGCACCCATTGATGCCACACCCGTTTGTTTTTCAGTTACATTAAATACAATGTCGACATCGTCACTGTCCATATGCGGTTCATAATCAGGTTCGACATTTTCAAAATAGTTAAGTGACATAATATTCCTGTGGGAACGGTCAAAGAGAGTACGGTTGAATTCATCACCTGGCATGAGAAAAATTTCACGTCGTATGACTTTTTCAACGGTTTTCGTATTTCCTGTAATAATAATTTTTGATACTTTCGACACATTTCCTTCAGCAATATCAATTAAAATATCGACTGTATCCCCATGGGCCATTTGAACCGGAACAAGACCCGTTTTAAGATACCCTCTGTTATTGTACAGGACATTCATTTCATACAACGATTGATGAAGCATATCTTCGTTGAATGTTTCATCTTCGGAATATTTAACCAGAGCACGCAGGTCATCATCCGTAAAAATAGAATTACCTTCATATGTCGTCTTTCCGAATTTATATTTTCGGCCTTCCTGCACGAATATCGTAAGGTGAATTTTTCCCGCATCCTCATCAAAATATGTACTATCACGGGCGATAATTGCATCTCGATATCCCTCTGATTTATACAGATGTATAATTTTTTCCTTATCTTGTGTAAATACATCTTCTTTGAAGTCTCCCGAACGATACCATCTGTCTTCTTTTGTCTCCATCTCTTTTTTTATTTTTTTATCGCTCAGATTTTCATTACCTTCAAAATTGATCGTTTTAATTTTGTATTTTCTTCCTTCAACGATTTTTATCAAAACATCGACAAAAGTTGAATCACCGGGTACAGGAGTAGTTATGAAATCAACTTTAGGCAGAAGGTAACCTTTCTCCTTGTACATGGCGTTAATCTGATCTTTCATTTTGACAATTTTTCTGTCGCCAATCTTTAAATTCCTCACAAGCCCAAGATTTGTCAGTACTTCTTCTTCTTTGTACTCGTCGAAACCTTCGGTCTTAATTCGATTAATTGAAGGGAGGACATCGACTTTAATTATCACTTTCAATCCATTTTCGACCTGTTCGCTGGTAATCCTTACATCAGAAAAAATATCCAAATCCCACAAAGTACGGATTGCCTGGGATGCACTGTCACTGGAAAGAGGATTTCCTACTCTTAAACCACTCTGATTAAGGATTAAATTTTTAAAATCCGAAACATCGAAATTGCTTTCGATATCAATTTCCCTGATCCTTTGTCTACCCTGAGTAAAACTTGTTTGAGGGAATAGTGTGAGTGATAAGAGTAAAGCCAGCACAAAATAATAAAAACGAACTTTCATGTTTCCCTCACTAACGTATTAATAAACTAACACATTTCGTAAATATATATGATTGCATATAAAATTCAAAGCGAATAAGACTTAAAATGAAAAATCATGCCGTATTTCAAATCTTTTTTCACCTTCATTGATTACTTCATCATATTGATATTTTAACTGAAGACGAGTATTTCTCTGCAAATTATATTGTAATCCGATTTCATGAAAAAATCCCCGTTCCCTGAGGTTGAGAAAGTTTCGGCTTAATCCGTACTGCGCCCTGTATGACATAAACCAGTCTTTATAGAGATACTCACCCAGCATAATGCGGCTTTCGTCGAAAAATGCGTAATCGCTCTCCTGAAAATAACGGTCATGGTATCCGAGTTGAGATCTGACAATATTTCCAATTACCGAAGGAGTTACACGAATAACATCCAGTTTTGTGTATTTTTTTATAACATCTTCGAAAGGCCTCAACCATTGTTTTGTGTAATATGAATCAAATCCACTGGTCAGGGCTCGTGCTGCGGTGCTCCCAAAATCCTCTGATGATACACCAAGTTTTGCAAGAATTTTTTCTTCCGTGTTATCTGATGGGTCTGTGCTCGTAAATTCTATTTCGAGTGTACCAAGACCCTGTACTTCAAAAGTTCGTCTGGCGCCATATTGATAGAGCGGGTCTTCCGTAAATTCCACACGACCTGCAAGAGGTCTTCTCTGGTTGGTTCTGCTGTCAACCGTAGAAACATTTAAATATATTTCCGTTGATACACCGGTGGAGTCTTGAACAACAGTTCGTCCTCTGCCATTGAGAATCGAAGGTGTTCCATCTCTTTCGGTATCCAGATCAAATTCCACCCTCTCAACATCAAATTCGGTGCCAAAGTAGGACACAGTTCCTGATGTCGATCGTGCATCACCGGTAACCCGAAAACTTCCATCCGACAACCTCCCAATCACTTTGAATATGGAATTCTCATCAAATTTACTTTCTGTCCGGGATACCACCGTGCTAAAAACTCCTCCGATATCTCTGGTAATCTCATTTACATAATACGCGCTTGATCCGGCATTTATAACGACATCCCAATAGATATCCCATAAAAAATCCGAAGTGTCTGACGATGAGGTTTCCTGATATAACGGATAGGTAAAATCACCCGAACGTGCGAGTATATTTGCAGCTATATAAGGAGTCAGTCCATCCTCATGTTCTGCCGCTCCAACGAAAAAAGCGTTACCGGCATTACCTGAAATTTCGAATTCACCGGTTTCTTTCGGTTTCATAAATCCCGGAATGTGCAAATCAATATAACGATTGTCGTCACCGATGCTTTCAAGCTTTCCGGTAAGTACGCCGAAATCGAGTTTTGACTCATGATTCACAACAGTCAATAATTCAGGTCTTTTAATCGTATCCCAGCCATCATCACCGATGTGTATGTTGTTTACAATAAGTCGCTTGCCTTTTACTTTTGCAGTACCGATACGGATTCTGGCTGCTTTGTATTTCGAAGGTGTTTCAAAATAGGGATCAATTTGCATAATTGCTGTTATATCGGTGACTTCATCCACTAAAAATGCAGGGACCAATTTACCTTTGGTAATATATAATTCTCCGTCCAAAATCTCAGGATCCTGCCATGTTCCCCCAACTTCGACATTTAATTGACCTTGCCCTGATGCGTCTTTGATAGCATTAGTGAGATGTGGAAGCGTTTTCAGTAATTCGCCATGAAACACAAGGTTCATTTTCAGTCCGGACGATTCACCCTTGTCTTTCCATAAATATCCGCTTGAAGCGTTACCATTTCCGGTATAGAGATTATTTTCGAAAATAGTAAAGTCGTTAACTGTGAAACCATCCGAACCTCCACCTAATATTCCTTTGGCTTCATCGAAAGGAATATCGAGAAAATGACCGTTTTTTACTTTAAAGTCACCATCAATCGTTCCACTTGACTGTTTAAACACCATAGTCACATGGTAATCCGTGGCTCCGTCAATACGGCGCGATTTTGTTATAATGTCTTCAATAGCTTCTAATTTTATATTTTTACCCGAAAGATCGAGAACAAAAGGACTGCCATTTTCCCATGTACCCTGACCATCAATGATTGGTATATCGTAACGTTTAACGTGTATGTCGGAAAAGCTTAAAGCTTCGGAATTACCATTTATCATCACAGTACCTGATAAACGGTCAAGGCCTCCTATTATCAGATCAGTCGCAATAATCGGCTGAGGTGTTCTGAAAAAAGGTTTCCTAATGTTGCCACCCAGTTCGGCGTTTCCAGTCAGTTTTGCATGATGGCTGAAACTTTCACGTTTTGCAATATCGATTATTCTTTCCAGAGGAAATTCATTTAGATTCAGATTGCCATCAAGATTGCCATCATCGCGTGATACATTTAAAGTTAACTCAGCGCCATCAGTATCTATAATTTTTCCTGATACTTTTGTGGAGTCATATTTTGCATAAAGGTTAAAAGTCATAGGGTGTGAATACCAAAAACGAAAGTCGTATAAATCAGCCTTAACATCAAAACGGCGGGAACTTTTCAAAATGTTTTCAAAATAAGCTCTTCCCGTACATCGTGAAGTCAGATGTTCTCCCGCAATAACATACAATTCTCCGTCAAATGATGACTCAGTACCGGAGCCATGGAATTTTCCCGTACCGTCAATTAGAATATCTATATTATTATTTCCTATATATTTCATTATCGGTAATTGTGTACAATTCATGTTAAAATCAAACACAGGATTTTCAAAAAGATGATTTGCTGATCCTTCAAAACCAGCAAATTCATTTTCCATTTTAAATTTAAGATCACCCTTGTTAAAAATAAAATTTCCATTAAAATCATATAATCCCTTTAATTCCGCTACATTCCGTTTTAAGGTGAAAGTAGAGTTATAAAGGTCATTTGCAGGATTTACCTTACCTCTAAGTTGAATCGAATAATCATGTCTTTTATCAATTTGGTTACGGATATTCAAAGTGAGGGAAAATTGATTTTCCGGAGTATTTGCATTGAAAGTGTTAATTCCTTGTACTCTTAATGCATAATTATTATATATAGCATTAAAATTATTAATAGTAACTTTTTCAGAATCCAGATTCAATCGAAATGAGCAATTGTGTAAAGAATTACACTTGTAAATTAGTTGTTGTGATGAAAGTTCTGCGATTGTCTGCAAATTTTTAAGAGGTCCTTCGATGATTGCTTTGAGATTTACTTTCCCTTCAGGGTAAAATTTCTTATTCGGATAAATGTCGCTCAAAACTTTTGACAGTTCTATGTTATTAGCATTCAAAATTAGTTTCAGAGATAGTTCAGGTGCGATTCTCAGACTTCCTGACATTTCGGGAGAAATATCCCAGACAGTTCCGGTTATTGTATCAAATACAATTTCCTCACTGTTTATCGAACCGCTGACATCAACATCGTTAATACCAATATCATGCCCTTCCAAATCAAATGATCCGTCGTAAATCGAAAACTTACCTGATAATGACGATTTTCCATTTATTCGTTCTACATGTATATTACCATCGATATAACCCGAACGCGGATGAATATCACCAGTTAATATGTGGGCATTTTCTTGCGCAAAATTGCATTTTTTGCCGGTAATATCGATCTGAAAAGAATTTGTATCCCGATGGTAAACACCTTTACATAATGTGTTTATTTTATCTGCGAGTAATTTACCTTCGATATTTATGAATATTCCAGGAGAATTTTTCCCGTCAAGCCATCCGGTTAAATCTTCTGCAAGCCTGATTTGCTCACCTTTTCGACTTAAAACTATCAACCCTTTTTTAATATTCACCCGCAAGTGAGGAACATTTTCCGCAGATATTTTATTCAATATTTCAAGGTCAAGAGGCTCTTTGTTTTCATTGTTTTCGTTTAGTAGCCATATAATTTCGGGCCTATCTAGATATATTTGTTCAGTGCCATATATCGGTTGAAACCGGTTTTTAATAAACTCAAACGGATTAAATCCTATACGAACAGTTTTAATTTCAATTTTGACCGGAACATTTGTTAATTGTAAACGGGCATTTTTAAAGCTGATGGACCATGGTAAAATGAAAACGGAAGACGCATTAAATTCTCCACCCAGGAATTGTGAGATTTTCCCATCAAGATATTCCCCGGCTCTTTGGTTAATGTTGAATATTTTTGAAGCAGCCATATAACCGCCTGCAATCATAACCAGAAGAAGTATCAATAACGGTATCAATATCCGACTTTTCACAATACCTCTATCCTTGTGCGATCATACCATGACTGATCTCAAACAGAAAAAAGCGCTCCTAACCTTTACAAAAGGATGAAGCGCTTATTTTTATATGAATTACGAGCCACGAATCGATGAATCAGCTTTTTTCTTTCTCAGTTGATTGCTTCAGCATTTCTGCGAATATAAGTGTATTATCTTTGAATTCAACCAGAATTGATGAGCCTTCAGAAAATTTACCCTCAAGCAACTCTTCAGCAAGAGGGTTTTCAATATATTTCTGTATGGCCCGTTTCAATGGTCTTGCCCCATACATGGGACTGTAACCTTCATCTGCAAGGAATTTTTTTGCTCTCTGAGTAATCTGTAAATCCATTGATTTTTCAAGAAGACGTGACCTGACTTCTGTTATTAAAATATCGATTATTTTGAGAACATCCTCGTGATTCAGGGCGCGAAATACGATTACTTCATCAATTCTGTTTATAAACTCAGGATTAAAGGTTTTTTTAAGTTCGCTTGTAACCTTTTTTTCCATCGATTTATGATCATTTTCAAATTCTTCACTGTGGAATCCCATGTTTTTGCCAATACCAAGTTTACGGGTTCCAAGGTTTGACGTCATGATCAGTATGGTATTTTTAAAATCAACTTTACGACCCAAACTGTCGGTAAGGTGTCCCGAGTCAAGGACCTGAAGCAGCATATTGAATACATCCGGGTGGGCTTTTTCAATTTCATCAAGCAATACTACACAGTAAGGTTTTCTGCGAACCCGTTCGGTTATCTGACCGCCTTCTTCATAACCGACGTAACCGGGAGGTGCACCTACTAAACGGGAAACATTAAATTTTTCCATATACTCGGACATATCAATACGTACAAGCGCGCTTGAATCCTCAAACAAATATTCGGATAAAACTCTGGCAAGTTCTGTTTTTCCCACACCTGTAGGTCCTAAAAATATGAAGGAGCCTATGGGACGGTTAGGATCTTTGAGACCGGCGCGAGTCCTTCTTATTGCTCTTGAGATTGCGGTTATTGCATCTTCCTGGCCGATAATTTTTTCTCTCAGTTCATCTTCCATTTTTAGCAGACGATCGGATTCACTTCGTGCGAGTCTGAAAAGCGGTATTCCTGTCATGGTGCTGGTCACAAAAGAAACATCATCTTCGGAAACTGTTACAACTTCATTTGCTTCTTTCTCTCTCCATTCGACTTTTCTGCTGTCATGCTCTTCTTTCAGTCTGCGTTCTTCATCCCGCAGTTTTGCCGCAGTTTCATAATCCTGTTCTTCAATGGCGATATTCTTCTTTAATTCAAGCTCACGTATATTTATCTCCATTTGTTTAATGGAATCAGGAAGCGTAAGCTTTTTCAAACGTATTCTTGATGACGTTTCATCGATCAGGTCAAGAGCTTTATCGGGAAGGTAACGGTTTGACATGTACCTATCACTCAATTTAACCGAGGCAATTAAAGCCTCATCGGAGATTATGACATTATGATGTTCTTCATATCGTGACCGAAGACCTTTAAGGATTTCGATGGCATCTTCAACTAACGGTGGATCGACCATAACCTGCTGGAATCGTCTTTCGAGTGCACCATCTTTCTCAATAAATTTTCGATATTCATCGAGAGTTGTTGCTCCGATACATTGAAGTTCCCCACGTGAAAGAGCCGGTTTAAACATATTGGATGCATCAAGTGTTCCTTCAGCCGACCCGGCGCCAACAATCGTATGGAGTTCATCAATGAAAATTATCACATCTTTTGTCTGCGCCAATTCATTAAGTATGGATTTAACGCGTTCTTCGAACTGTCCGCGGTATTTCGTACCGGCAACCATACTTCCCATATCAAGAGAAATTAATTTTTTTCCTACAAGGTTCTGAGGAACATTCCCATCTATAATACGTTGAGCGAGACCTTCAACAATGGCAGTTTTTCCAACACCGGGTTCACCGATGAGCACCGGATTGTTTTTCTTCCGGCGGGATAAAATCTGACTCATACGTTCTATTTCTTTATTCCGGCCAATGATGGGATCGAGTTTACCCTGACGGGCAAATTCCGTAAGATCACGGCCATAATGCTCCAAAAATGGCAGGCCGTTTTTGTCCTGTTCGGCTTTTGTAAATTTTTTATTGCCGGAAAGGATACTCATCACTTCTTCTTTAACATTCTTATAATCGGTTCCGAATACACTCAGTATTTGCGCTGCAATGCCGTTTTTGTTTTTTGTCAGCGCTAAAAGAAGATGCTCCGTTCCAATATAATTATTATTCATCTCGCGTGCTTCCTGAGCGGCAATTTCCAAAACCTGTTTTGCCATAGGTGTAAACGGTACTTCAGACAATACCATGGCGCCGGAAGACGTTTGAACCGCATCTTCTATCGAACGCTTGAGAGCATCAAGCTGAATGCCCATATTGGACATCACGGCAACTGCCACTCCCTGACCTTCCTTTACCAATCCAAGAAGCAGATGTTCTGTTCCAATGTAATCGTGACCCAGTCGCGCAGATTCTTCACGTGAAAATTGAAGCACTTTTTTGACTCTATCTGTAAACATATTGTTCATCGAGTATCTTAACCTCCAGTATGAACACACTTTTTATTTGTTAAGTAATATAATAAATTTATATCTTCACGTCAATAAATCGTTGCCGTACAATATCAGCCCTCAAAATATCACGTTCAATCGGTTCCATTTGTTTGCCTGAGGTTGCCTGAAGATGGCCGGGCTGGACAAGAACCATAAGCTCATTAAGCGTTTTCAAATATGGTTTGTCAAGTAAATTTAGTGAATACCCGAAACGAACTGCGGAATTTAAATTCATGAATTCATGTGTAGACAGGACTCTCGCTGCTTTGAGAATTCCCAGACTGCGCCAAATTTTGTCTTCAGTCTGTTGTTTTGCTTCTTTTAAAAGCATATCTTTTGCTTTTTTTTCATAGTTTATGATCTGATTAACAACCGAACTGAGATTACTCACAATTTCACGTTCAGTTTTACCGAGAGATGTCTGATTTGATATCTGAAAGAGATTTCCCACAACATCGGAGCCTTCTCCGCGATAACCTCTTACAACCAGACCAAGCTGCCCGACACTTCTGATAACACGCTGGATTTCCTTGGTCAAAACAAGTGCCGGAAGATGTATCAGTATTGAAGCTCGCAAACCGGTGCCAAAGTTTGTCGGACAAGCCGTCAGATAGCCATATTTGCCGCTGAAAGAAAATTTGATCCCTTTCGACAGATTATCGTCGATTCCGTCAACGTTTTCCCAGGCGTTCATGAGATCAAAACCGGAATATATCGACTGTAGTCGAAGATGATCTTCTTCATTTATGAGTATCGAATCACGTTCCATATTTTTGACAAGAACACCACGGTTACCTCTTTTTTGTGCAAGAGCGGGACTGATTAAGTGTCTTTCAATAAATACATTCTTTCTGAAATCATCCAGATCCTCATTTTTGAAAAAGTTTGCAGGATCATAACCGGCAGATTCTGCCGCATCGAGTACATTTGATACAACATCTTTGAGTTTTTCCTCAGAAGCACGATGTGCATAGGGAATTCCCTTGATGTTTCGAGCCAAACGTGCCCGAGATGAAATCACAATATCCGATTCCGGTCCGGTAGGATCTAACCACATGGGTATTGTATGCACAATACTTTCAAAATTCATAATTTACTTTCTTCGTGTTCCAAGGTTTTAATTTTATCTCTGATTTCAGCAGCTTTTTCATATTCTTCATGTTTTATATACCGTTCGAGCTTTAAACGAAGTTTTTTTATTTCTTTTTTTATTTCCGCCTCGCCCGATATTTCCTCCGGAGTTTTTCCTTCATGATTGTTTTGACCATGAATCTGTTTCAGGAGCTTTGTGATATGCTCGCCAAATGCATCATGACAACAATCACATCCAAACAAACCCGATTTTTTAAATTCGGCAAACGAAAGTCCGCATATCGAACATTTTAAATCCGGAATCGATTCCAAATCCGCCATATTCGGATCAACAGTCAAACTTCCTACCAATGATTCGGCAGGAGGAACGGATTCAGTATGTATTTCAAGGGTCAGTCCTTTATTTCTTGCGCATTCGGAGCAAATTTGCATAACAATTTTTTCATTATTAATAATCTGAGTAAATACAATATTAGCTTCATTTTTATTACATATTTGGCATTTCATGGCGTAATCCACATCTGAATCATGAATTGATGACTATTGTCAAAACTCTCTTTATAATATATCGTCATAATACCTGAAAAATTAAACTTATTAAGGGGAAAAAAGTTCATTCAAATATTGTTTTTGTATTTCTTTGATTTTACCATCATGCAGTTGTACAATCCTGTCAGCCTTCCCGGCTAAAGCCATGTCATGTGTAACTATCACAAAAGTATATTTTAATTTATCGGCCAGATTCCACATAAGATCATGCAGCATGAGTGAATTTTTATGGTCGAGATTTCCCGATGGTTCATCGGCAAGTACAATTGCAGGTTCATTCATGAGGGCTCTCGCTACAGCTACCCGTTGCAACTCACCACCCGAAAGCTCCCCCGGCCGGTGTTTTATACGATCCGAAAGCCCGACCTGAGCAAGAAGCATCTTTGCTCGCTCAAGTGCCCCGGAACCATTTTTTCTTGCTATCAGCGCCGGCATCATAACATTCTCCAGCGCTGAAAATTCAGGAAGAAGGTGATGAAACTGGAATACGAAACCTATCATCTTATTCCTGAAAGTTGCAAGTTCGTTATCAGATTTATCGGTGATATATTCTCCATTCAGTTCAAAGGTTCCCGATGTTGGCCGGTCAAGCATTCCCAGTATATGGAGCAGCGTCGATTTTCCGGCGCCCGATTCACCGATCACCGCCAGTATTTCACCCCTGTAAATGTCGAGGTCGATACCCACGAGTACATCCAGTGTTGAGGTACCGACATTGTATTTTTTTGTGATGCCTCGCGCAGATAGCAATATATTTTTCAAATCATTACACCTTTCACAGATCATTCCGAACGAATTGCATCTACCGGAGCAAGTTCAGCCGCTTTTTTTGCAGGATAATAACTTGAAAGCCAGCATAAAAACAATGCAACAAGTGTTATGGACACGACATCGCTGATTTGTAAGTCCATCGGTAACGCACTGATAAAATATATATCCGGCGGGAAACTTAAAATACGATATTTATCCTGTATCAGACAAAACACCGTCCCTAAAACACTACCCATTATCGTCCCGCTTATTCCGACGAAAGCGCCCTGATATACAAATATACGTTCAATACTTTTATTAGTTGCTCCCATCGATTTCAAAATACCGACTTCTTTTGTTTTATCCATCACCATCATGATCAGCGAACTTACGATGTTAAATGCGGCTACAAGTATAATCAGGCTCAAAACAATGAACGCAGCCCATTTTTCAAGTTTCATCCATCTGAATAATATCTGATTCTTTTCAATCCAGTTCTCACTGAAAAAAGGTGTTCCCCCTAAAGCCTGATCGATCAATCCGTTCTCTCGTGTATAATGATCAACTCTGAACATATTATCGAGTTTTAGTACTATTCCCGAAGCCATATTTTCCATATTCAGAATACGTTGCGCTTCTGCAATATCAATGAGCGCCACAGCGCTATCATAGTCGTAGTATCCACTGTTGAAAATTCCAGTAATTCTGAATTTTTTTACCGGTGGCAGCGTCATATCCTCAAACATCGTTTCCATATCTACGCGGCCGTAAATATAAATATATTCGCCTACCATCGCATTATTTAGTGAACGCGAGAGATAGCTGCCTATTATAACACCGGGAATACCCTCTTCATCCTTACTGATATCGAGGCTACCCAATGATATGAAATTCCGTATGTCCGATACGCTGTCAATGGTTGTTTCATCGATTCCTCTGACTATAACATATACCGGGCGACCTCTCTGTTGAGCCGCAGCAACCGATTCAAACGAACAGAACGACGAAACACCTGTTACACCGTTAATTCCTCCCAGGGTCTTTTCAACTTTTTTATAATTGGGCATTCCCCTGTCTAACGGATAACTGACCCATATATGGCCGTCCATGCCGACGAGTCGTGTTCTCAACTCTTTGGTAAATCCGTTCATAAGTGAAAGTACAATAATAAGAGCTCCGACACCAACCGCTATACCAAGTATAGATATTACCGAAATAAGCGAAATAAATCCCGTCTTTTTTCGTGTAAGCAAATAGCGAAAAGCGATGAAATGTTCAAATTTCCGTAACATATTAACCCCTGTTATGATAGTGCAATCCTGCATAATATTTAATATACAAAAATATTGCGGCATTGTTAAAAAAAAATTGACATATCTTTCAACTTAAGCATATATTATATGTAAATTTACTTAAGTAGAATTTTTGCAGCGACAAAAAATCCCCAAAAAGGAGTTTTCCATGATGTTGAAAAATAATACGATACAGCGATGTTTCAGGATGTGTGGGATTTTTAGTATTTTTTCTTGTTTCATATTCTCAGTTTTTTTTGTAGATGCCCAGCCCCCTGGTTCAGGTTCCACTGCCACAAAAGAAAAAGCAGTAGTCTTTGTTGATCCGGCAAATAAAAAAAATATCAGCGGATATGCTCATATAACTTATGCAACAGGCGCCAGAATCAAGTCACCACGCGATATCGGGAGCGGTTTGATAAATCTGAAAGAAGCAATGCTGAAATGGACTCAGCTTGAAACTATTGTGGATCAGCAAGTACGTCTCAGTTCACCTGAAATAATGAAATGTCCTTTTGTCTACATTGCATTCGAGGGTGGTTTTGACCTTACGGAATCCGAAAAAAGTAATTTAAAAAATTACCTTTCACATGGTGGTTTTATAGTATTGGAACAATTAGCCCTTGCAAAAGAGCAAAGCGCTTCAGGTTCTGCATACAGCAGAATGATTAGCGATATACTCGGATCGCAGGCGCGGGTTGCTCCGATCGCTAACAGCCACAAATTGTACCATTGTTTCTTTGATTTTACGGATGGCCCTCCGATTGGAGGTGAATTAAAAGAGCAAAGAGTCGGACGGAGGTATTCGCCGTCAGGAAATGAGTCACCTATCAGTATTTCAGGAAAAGATGTCAATTATCTCGAAAGTATAACGATGGACGGACGTATCGTCGGAATATGTTCTTCAAAAAGATATCTCGATAAATGGAAAGAACGCGGCAACAACGAACCTCAATTACGCATGGGAGTCAATATGATTGTTTTCGCTCTTACTCAAAGTGGGGGGTTGACAGCCCAGTAAAAACCGTGAAATTCATATTACAAATAAAGCACAATATTAAAATCCGTTAATTAGTTATCGGCAGAATAAAAAATGTTCTTGTTTAATTTTTGAAGCGTCTTAATATTACACATAAACATTTGCCGAGAACATTGATAACGGATTTTTTGTATTCCCTGAAAGGGGGAAGCTAATATGAAACGGTTAAATCAGTTATTTATTTTTTGTATTTTAACTTTGGTGCTGTCACTTTCATATTCAACGCTAAATGCTCAGTATGTTGGTGAAAATGTAAAAGCGAATATAATCATTGATCCAGCAAACAAAAAAAATGTGAGCGGATACGCTTTCATCTGTTATGCAACCGGAGTCAGAATACCTCAGCAGAATCTCGATATAAAACGCGGCTTGATTAACCTTAAAGAAGCAATGTTAAAATGGACTAAGATAGATGTACGTCTCGACAATCCTATCATGCTCAGTTCCCCGCAATTAAAAAAAATGCCGTTTATCTATATAGCTTTCGACAAGGGACTGGAACTAACCGAACCGGAAAAAAAGAATATTCGTGAATATCTTGAGAACGGTGGTTTCATGGTTATTGAAAACATCGGGATTCCAATCGAGACAAATCCTGCCGAATCATCTTTTGAAAAAATGTTTGACGATGTTATCACTAAAGGTAGGTTTGCACCGATTCGCAATGACCATCCTTTATATTATTCATTTTTTGATTTTACCAGCGGGCCACCACGTGGAGCGGAAATAAATATGGTGGATATATACGACCTTGAAGGTGTTACAATAGAAGGACGTCTGGCAGCAATATATTCAAAAAAACGATATGTAGTAAAGTGGAATGAACTGAGTAATAATGAACCTCAATTACGCATGGGTGTGAATATGCTGGTGTATGCCCTTAAGCAAAAAGGAGGAATCGCACATAAAGAGTAACGAACATTTTCCCCTCGATAAGATACAACAAAGGGCCGTTAATAAGACTTCGATTCAAAAAATTTATGATTACTACAGACATTACTTTTCATGGGAATCATGACTTATCATGATATGGATATAATATAATATTATATATACTCTTTGAAAAAGGTGGATTAGAAGGTATATAACAGATATATTTGTTGCGTATTGTATTTATCGCTCTCGCAAGGAAATGCTTTTGAAAAAAACAGTTATTCCATATTTTCTGCTGTTATCAGTTATTTCTGCTTATTCATTTTCGGAGTCTCCACCCAATACTCAGCGTGGCATGATATATATTGATCCGGAAAATACCCGCGATGTGAGAGGTTATATCCACCTCGCAATAATTTGGGGTGAAACTCTTCTACCGCCACCTTTTTACCCTAAGTATCTCATCAACCTTAAAGAAGCGTTTCACACGTGGACCGATATGAATGTAACACTTGACAGACCGTTGAAACTCGATTCTCCAAGATTGCTTGAAATGCCATTTGTGTATTTAACGACGTATGATGCCTTTGAACTGACCCTTGCAGAAAAAGAAAATGTTAAAAAATATTTTGAAAACGGCGGTTTTATGGTGCTTGATAATGCCAGGCCCACCATACTGGAAAGCCCGCAGGAATTGTCCATGAAAAGACTACTTTCTGATGCACTTGGTGAAAAAGCACATTACGGGCCAATTCCGGCAAATCATCCGATTCTGAAGATTTATTTTGACATGGTAGAAGGACCTCCTATAGGTGTCGACATCGGGCCTTTAAGTTATGAAAAACTTCATGTCACAGGTGTTTGGATTGATAATAAGCTGACAGCGCTACTTTCAAACCGGGGCTATACGGTCAGGTGGAATAATGATTCAGACAACCAACCTCAATTACGGTTCGGTATAAATATGGTGATTTTTGCATTGATTCAGGCAGAACTAAATAAAGATTGACCTTTGTATTTCGTGGAGATTATATGACTGAGGCTAACAACAATACACATAAAACATTGTCAATCCCCGTATATCCTATTTTAATAGCTGTTGTCGCCGGCGGACTTATCGGTCATTATATTCCAGACTTCGCAGTAAAGACAAAAATCTTCGGTGAAATATTTTTAAGTCTTCTTTTTGTTCTGGTTATACCACTCATCATGTCTTCTATGATCTGTGGAGTAACCAGCCTCGGAGATATCCGTCATCTTGAAAAACTTGGTCTGAAAACAGTTATATATTATCTGTCAAGCACATTGGTCGCAGTGCTTACCGGATTATTACTCGTAAACTTTATATCCCCCGGTAAAAATGCCCAAATCACACAGACAGAATTTCCCAAAATGAATTATTCGATTGTTCAGACTCCCATATCAGGCGGTTCAATACTCAAACTGTCCGCAAAAACCAATCTTTCTTCTTCTGACATAAATCCCAAAAGAAATACTGTATACCTGATTGACCAAAACCTGATCGGTATAATCGACGATTTCGGGACAATTTCATCGGAAGCAATACCGATAACCCAATGGTTGAATATATCAGGAATGAAAGCCGAACCAAAACTTTCGGGAACAGGTTTAAGTATAAAAACAATTGATAAAAAACTAAGTGTCACCGAAGTTATAAAAACCTATGTCCCCCGCAATATTTTCCGTTCCATGATTAATGAAAACATTTTCCCATTGATATTGTTCAGTCTTATATTCGGTACCGTCCTCACAACCATCGGTGAAAAGGGTAAACCGCTTATTGTTGTTATCGAGGCGGTTAACATTACGATAATTAAATGTGTAATTCTGCTAATGTTCCTTGCTCCTATAGGGATTTTCGGTCTGATCGCCGGCAGTATTGGCGATGCGGAGTTAACAAACCCTAACGGATTTCTTGCGGAGATGACCAGGCTTGCCCGGTATTCCGCAACGGTAATCATTGGCCTTATTATTCATGGAGCAATAACACTCGTCCTGGCCCTGAAATTCATTGGCAAAAGAGATCCAATCCCTTTTATCAGAAATATGATTCCGCAATTATTTACGGCATTTTCCACCGGTTCAAGTATGGCAACACTTCCTGTTTCCATGACACTAATTACTGAAAAAAACAAAGTGTCAGAAAAAGTAGCCGATTTTGTTCTGCCTCTCGGCGCAACCATAAATATGGATGGCACAGCTTTGTATCAGGTTGTCGCTGCGATGTTTATAGCACAAATTTACAACATTTATCTCGGCATTACAGAGCAGATAATAATAATTCTCACGGCAACTATCGGATCTATAGGAGCGGCAGCTATTCCACAGGCCGGTCTGGTCACTCTTGTTATGGTCTTAAAAAGCGTGGGTTTACCTGTGGAAGGTATAGGTATGATTCTTTCGATTGATTGGTTCATCGACCGCTGCAGAACAACAGTCAACAGTTGGGGCGATGTCGTAGGCGCTACAATTATCGACTATTTTGAAGGAAAGTAAGAATTCGGAATAACACAGCAAATGTATGTCTTACAAGCAATATTCTGCAAAAATATGTGGCTTATTTTCCTGATTCACCCCAGGTAATATGCATGACATCTCCTGATACGTTTTTCAATACAGCCTCAAGCCAATCCAGCCATGCATATTCGGCTTCAAGCGAATCCATTCTCCTCCTGTATAAAACATATACGATAAAAGGATATTTATTTTTATCTTCCGGCCAATCATTTTTCAGAATCGCAAGATGTTTCCGGACCGCTTCTTTACGTTTTACTATCGTTTGAGCAAGCTTTTCAGGTTCGGGAGAGGCAGCTACAGCAGTTACGAGGTAAGCATCAAGATCATTTTTTGTCTGAAAATCGAAATTAAATCCGGTTTCCAAAAATTCTTCCAGTTCTTTCTCACCTTTTGTCGTCATCGAATATACTTTTTTAGGAGGCCGATTTCCATTCTGCTCAAATTGTTTGACGATACACTCGGATTTTTCAAGTTTGTCAAGGGTTTTATACAAACCGGCTCGTGAAAAAACAACCCATTCATCCGAACCGCTGTTCTTTACATGTGTAAGTATATTGTAACCGTAACCAATACCTCTTTTTACATAAGAGAGGATAAGAGCTTCATTGAGAGTCATGGTTTCCTCCGATTACGTGATGTAATTACTGAATCATACTTATACTTGATACCGGTCCTCCGACACCTAATTTATTAATACTGCGTACCTGATAATCTCCGAATATTTTTTTCTGAACATATATATTTTGTATAACTTCCGGTACTCCATCGACATATATCAGAAAATGATCGAAATTTGGCGTTATCGTATCAAAATACATTTTTCCGGTTTCAATCCCAGTTCTCGATACATTGATTTCAACATTGTTGATGTCCCAATTGAAATCCTGTTTTTTATGGGTTATATATCTGACACCATCAAGAATGTAATCTGCATTAGCAGAATTCGTAAAAATATCAAGCCTGTCAAAACCGCCATCGGATATAGGAGTATACTCATCTTCCCAAACAAGGTGGAATTTATATAAAGCCTGCCATGGAAAAATTTTTTTTCGATCGCTTTTACTGAGTATGTCATTCATACGCCACATGTAAATAAACTCATAACGGGGTAATAATTTTTCCCTGACCGAGCTAATATCGGCAAAATCCCCTATTCCCGATTTCGTGACAATTTCACGGTAACGATCTTCAAGCATATACTGCCGTAGCTCTAGAGCTGATAACGGGATTCCCTCACGCAGATAATAAGTTGCCCGATTATATACATCAAAAACAGCCCATTTTCGAAAATTATTAAGATAAATTTCGCATACATCGTTTCTGAGAAATTCACCGTTGTCGTCAAAAGTATGCATGCTGACCAGTCTTGAATTGTATCCACAGGATAGAGCGAGTTGGCAGAAAAGCGCTGCATAATGTTCGCTGGTACCTCCAATGCTTTCGTTACGTCTTAGATTAGTGATAGTGATTGCAGAGGGACTGGTTATTTTCCATTTTTCTTCGGGTGTAGGTTTTCTGCCTCCCTGTAAAAAATCATGCGTATAAACCATAAGAACAGTCAACTTATCCAACTCTATCATATCGTTACGAATTATCTGATCAAGGTTATGATCTCTATACAGTTTCTTTAAAGTGGTGATATCGTTTTCATAATCAAAGGGATAAGATGAAATATTATTTCCGTGTGTATTGAAATTCATCACATGCACTTGCGGTAAGTTTTTTTGATTTAGGGCATCATTTGCTGCATTATCATCGGGTGTGCGGACCGGAGGGGGAGTTAATAATCTTCCGAATGTTGTAAGTTGTGTTTTTCTTACACTTTCTATTTTACTTTTTAAATGAAATTTATCCTGATCGCCCTGTGTTAATTCAATATGTTTTTTCTTATGTTTCTTTAATATTATATTCTCCTGAGTGTTTTGAATACGAACACTTTCTTTTTGCTGACAACCATACATACCTGCAAGAATAAAAACAATTATCAATGTTGATTTTTTCACTCTATACTCCTTTGTCATTCATTCTAATGTTGACTATTCTCAATAAAGACGATTTAAAAACTGCCGTCACAAATCAACGTGAATATTAACGTATTGTCAAGCTTTTTTTCTTCTCTTTTTGCCTATATAGCTGCTATCCGTAATCTATTTTCAAAAAATTATATCCAGTTGCATTGCCATTTGCTGTGAGAAATCCATCATATCAGAGTCACAATATCGATACCGTACGGATAATGGCCCATAACCTGCGACAATAATGAATAAACCGCCTCTTCCCCACACAGGTAAAGTATACCCTCGACCGGGAAGATTATCTTCATAACGATAATATCGTGAATCGTATGAAGGAATATCAAAAACTCCGCCGATGAATTCCCACCACAAGTTTGAACCGTTAATGTCAATTGCGGATTCATAATAAGGGCCGCCGTCATCTTTCGCTTCCGACCAGGCTATATGTGATTGCAACCGCATTTTGTTATTTATCCAGTGTTTTTTTTCCATACCCAATCTGCAGTTCCATCTTCGCATATCCTTTTCATACTTATCTGCCGTACGATAACCAATCCAGGTGTTGTATTTTTTTGTTATCGATTTCCTTAAAACAACATTGATTCTTTGCTGTGAATCAGGCAATAAAGTCGAAGCTCTTCTGTAGAGAGTTCTCGCAAGATCACATGATACATTTAATTGCGTTTTATGAGGTAAATTTGTTTGAAGTGACGAATACACACCTTTTTCATTCGAATTTTCTCCAAAAGTATTGAATCCACCCGATCGTGGAGCCCAGTATCCCTCGCTGAAATATCTAAAAGCCACCGTAGTTTTAATCGTCCCTTTCTTTATGTTCAAGCCGCTTATCGAAGCATGATCATCAGTACCTTCTCGAACATGTTCGATAAAAAAGGTTGACGCCCCTTTCTGGAATGTACCGTCAAAAGATATATGATGAAACGTTGATCCGATCAAATCGTGAAAATATGGCTCACCATCTTTTTGTGCAAGTGACGGGCTGTAATAAGACAGTGCGGCGGCAATCGCACACGAAAGACCATCGAGCGGATTTGTTTTGAATCTGGTGCCCAAAATTTGTTCTTTGAGGTTATTTCTGTTGCTGTCTGTAAAATGATAACCGGAATCACGCAAGGTTACGGCATTACCGGTTTCATTTAATGTAGCATCGAGTTTTCGTAATGAATACCATACCTGACTCGTTATCCATTTCCTGTTAATTGAAATATAACTTCCTCGTAAATAATATGATTCATCGAAAGAAGTATTTTCTACTCTCGAAACGTCACGTAACATGATACCTGTTCCGTCACCAAAATTACGGCCATATCTCGAATAGAGCAGTCCCTGTCCGAAACCGTGACGATAGTCACCTAAAATCACTTTAATTCTATTTTCATCGAAAGATGCGGAAACATTAGCAGAAAAAAGATCAAACGCCCGTTGTTCATTAGCGTCACGTTCACCGATACATGTTATGCGTAGATTTTCAGAAGTTGACAATGCGGCTTTAAGGTAATATTTGCTGTCAGAGATATCTTCTGTCTGAGGATTATGAATATATCCCTGCCTGAGCGAACCTGAAAGATCTGAGATCGATGACTGTTGTTTGTGTGTGGATAATTGTCTTAAAACAGCATATTCCATCGGAGACAAACCGTCTATCTCGTCATAGTTATTCATGATATATCCATATGAAAGTGAATCACGCAGAGAAATCAGTTTCATTGCAGATTCTTCAGTAATGTACGGAAGTTTTTTAAAGGAAAATATTGTTGCGGTGGAAAAATCAAATTCGGGTGGAATATCTGAAAATATTATATCAAAATCCAACTCATCAGGTAAAAAGGAATCGAATTGTGATGCGACTGTTTCACCTGGAAAAATGGCAAAAATAAGAACAAAAATGAATATGTATAGAGTTTGTTTCATCTCCATGACAGAAATCTTGTGGATTATGCGTGAAATCAGTTACCGGAAATAGAAAAATTATACGGTATCTTAATAAAAGTCCCATTCTGGATTTTAGCAATGTTTACGGCAATGTTTGTATGAGTTTTCGGGTCAATAGTTATTTGTGATGATAAACCTTTAAAATCTCTGACCGATTCAAGTTTATCGACAAGACTCCCGGAATCGTATGCTCCTTCTTCAAAACAATCCATAACCAAAGAAAAAGCATCATAGCCTTTTAAAGAAATAATATTATCCAATCCTTCATTAAAAATACCGTCCTCAGTTGAAAAAAATTCATTTCCGAGTGAAACCGTGTATGCTCCTTCTACACTGGTTTCCCACTCTTCCGTGAGTATTTGTGTGCTCCAGCCTGAATCACCGAGTAAAACGGTATCGATGTTATATTCTGAAATGTGTTTTGCAATTTGCAAAGCATCCGGAGCAAGAGCGGATATCAGTATGCCGTTGATGGTGTTTATCATTGGCAGACGTTGCGGCCCGAATAACGTCGGATCTAATTTTACAATCATCGTATCAGGAAATGCATTGCCATTATCAATCACAACGGTACTTTCGGGAACTGCAGTAGATTCAGGTGCAAGTTCCCGTAGTTTTGACATAATCGGGTTATAGTCATGTAAGGTGATATTTGTATCAAAAAAAGCCGTATTAATTATTTGAACTCCGTATTTCTGCATCTCATTTTCGAATGTGACAGCAACCGATTCACCCCAACGGTCATCGCTTGCTATAACAGCGGCATTCGTAAATCTCAATGATTTTACTGCAAAATCAGCAAGCGCCTTTGCCTGTACCGCAGGAGTAAAATTCAGTTGAAAAATATACGGCCCGATCAATGTAAGACCACCATCCTGTGCAGTCGGAGCAATAAAAGGAATATGTGCGGTATTAGCTTCAATGGCGGCTGTTATTGTCGATTCGCCGTATACCGGCCCGATAATAGCCATCACTCCTTTTGCAGCAAATTCACGAACTTTGAGCATTGTAGTTATAGGATCTGATTCCGTATCTTCAACTATCAGTTCAATTTTTTTATCATTAATAGCATCTTGTTTTCTTTTTGCCACATTAACTCCGCGAAGCAATTGATTTCCCTGCTTCGAATATTCTCCGGTTAAAGGAGCTAAAAGGCCAATCTTTATGGTATTTCCACTATTCCATGTTGTTTCAGGTGTGTATATATCGGTGTTGTCCTGAACTTTCACGGAAATTACTTCCGCAACCGGCTTAATATTCTCCAGTTCCGTTTCCGATACATTATTTTCGGATAACGCTTTTAAAAATATATCTCTGTCAATTTGAGGTTTGATGACGTTCAGAAGGGCTTCCATGGCATGATTTTTTAAATTTTCGTCTGCAGTCCTGCCGGAAATATATGCTAAAGTCTCCATAGCCTCCCGGACGTTACCGTTTTGAAAATCGCACGCGCTTATCAGATAATCTGCCCATTCATTATACCTGCTGTAAGGGTATAATTTTTGCAATTCTAAAGCTATGGAAGCAGATTTGCTAAAATCACCAAGATTATAAAAGGTTTTGGCAAGCAGCATATATGATGAGGTAATGTATGAAGAATGTGAGTGCTGAGCTATGATTTCATTAAAATCCAGCCGTGCAGAAACATATTTACCCTGTTTGTACTGTAAAAGTCCACGTTTAAAAAGTGCTTCAGCGCTATCCACAGCAGAACAGACATTTTCCGAAAATACTGTAAAAAAGATTATAACAACTAAAACGTATTCAAGTACTCTTTTATCAATTTTCGACATAGGAAGGATAATCACAGGTTGAAATCACCAAAATCTTCGGGTTTGATATTCCTGAGCCGTTTCTTGAGATCCATCGGCGAAATAGCATCGCTATCCACACCGGTATCTTCAGAGGTCATAGTCAGTTCAATGAATGAATTTTCAAGTTCATCAGATATATAAATGGGAGCTTTAAATTTCATTGCCATGGCAATAGAATCTGAAGGCCTGGCATCAATCTCGATAATTTCATTTTTTGAAGCAAGAATATAGAATTTAGCATAAAATGTACTATCCTTGAGCGCACTAACTACTACTTTCTGTAATACAGCATTGAGGCCGTTTATAACTGATTTCATCAAGTCATGAGTCAACGGCCTCCTGTATTTCATACCGGAAAGCTCAAGAGCTATTGCTCCTGCTTCGTTGGGTCCGATCCAAATAGGGAGAATACGATCTCCGTCACGCTCTTTCAAAAGTACTACCGGCGCATTGGAAAGGGTATCATAGGCCAGTCCTGAAATGTAAACTTCAATCATGACGCATCCAAATCGTTTTCATGAAAATGAAAAATGGCATACGCTCATTATTATTCTTTAACCACCCAAATTTTTACCCGCGCTTCAACACCTGTTCCCAAGTCGATCCCCACTTCATAGACGCCAAGTTCTTTTATCGGTTCGTTAATAATAATTTTTCGGTGATTAAATTCATAACCCTTATCTTTTAAAAGGTCAGCAATCGTATGTGTAGTTACTGAGCCAAACAATTTTCCGTCGTCACCAACTTTTACTACAGCAGTCAGTGATATTTTTTCCAGTTCTACGCTTTGTGCTTCGGCCAAATGACGGAATTTTTCCTGTTCTTTTGCTTTACGTACTTTTTCATGCTCATATACTTTCATATTTTTTTCTGTTGCTGTAAAGGCAAGCCCCTGAGGTACAAGATAATTACGGGCAAATCCCGGTTTCACATCGATGGTAGACCCGGCCTTTCCTTTGCCTTTTACGTTTTCTCTAAGTATTACTTTCATGTTCGTTTTCCTCTTCGTGACCGTTATTCTGTGATGATAACGGAACGGATCGCAAATTAATCCAACTATCCACTATTCCTGTAATAATCAATAATATTATGGTAAAGGTAATTGTGATAAAAAACACCAGCCAAAAAAAAATTCTCGGCACCGGTCCTATGGCGATTCTATTCATATGGTACATCACTATCGCCAAACCCTGAATCCCATACAATCCGGCCATAATGAATAATACATTAATTGTAACTGGAAATAAAGGTTTAAATTCAAAAATGTATAAACTTAATCCTGCCAAAAATAACCAAATAGCATGAAACGGTACAGTAAAGGTATACATTGGAGGAATATATTCCACTTCCTCTTTAATTTTTATCAGAATCCAGCGATTGACATGAAACGAAAGCCATGAAAGTACCAGTGAACTGATAAAAAATATTCCCAGACTGGCCTGGAAAAAAAATTTAAACATGACCATGGCATTTTCGACAGCATTTTTTGCATTATCCTGCGACATAAATGCCTGATACATTTCCAGGGCTTCCTGCTTGATTTCTTCCAAAGTCTCTGGTGATACACCTTTAAAAATTAAAGGCATACCGAATACAAAAGCCAAAATAAATCCTGGAAGTGAAGCGGCAAATAACCGTTTCGTAAAGGAACTGCCAAACCAGCGGACTTCGCCAATTATTACACCTGTGAGAGCAGTTTTCAAATATATAATCGATGCTATGGAAACTTCAGGTACAAACATCGACATCGAAACAACAGTACCCGAAACCGTGAAAACAATACCCATCTGCCATCCGAATTTATGTACGATAACAGCGGCAAGAACTATAAACGGTATCTCAAGCGGGCCTATGCTCATTAATTCTACCAGATAGTAAGCAGCATTAAAGTCACCGACAATCCATGTTAATAATGCTCCTGCAAATATCCCGGCTCCGGATGATACCAGCAGTTTATGAATTTGAGCCGATGTAGTCATTAAAAAACTCCAAATCACATTGACTAATGTGTTATTCCAGGTTTTTACCTGATCATTTCTGACGTGAACGGCAAAATGGCCAGATATCTTGCACGCTTTATCGATGTTGTCAATTTACGCTGATGTTTTGCACAAGTGCCGGTCATACGCCTTGGTATAATCTTTCCGCGTTCATTGATAAACATGCGCCATTTTCTTTCATGTTTATAATTAAAATCTTCATCTTTGTTAACGCAGAATTTGCAGACTTTAATTTTTGTCCTGAGCATTTATTTATCCTCCTTGTCCTGAATATCTTCAGTTTCGTCATCTCCAGATAACTCAGATTCTTCATCGTCATCATCAATTTCATCTTCATTCAGACTTTCGGTTTCATCGGAGTCCGATTCATCATCAACCGATTCCATATCAATGTCATCATCTATCTCTAATGAATCATCTTCAAAAGGCTGTATGTCTTCAGTACTATCCACGGTAACGATTTTTTCCGAACCCGGTGCTCCTTCATCTCTAATGTTTTCAGGATGTTTGCCATCAAATAAAATAGTCATAAACCTCAGAATATTTTCGTTTAACTTCATTTCAGCTTCGAAAGGTTTAATTGCGGATGGTTCTGCACTGTAATAAAATATAACATAGTAACCATGTGTACGTTTTTTAATTTCATATGCAAGTTTACGCATACCCCAGCGAATTATTCTGTCAAATTCTCCACCGAGTTTTTTCAGCGATTTTTCATATTTTTCAATAATTTCTTCACGCTGATTTTGATCAAGTGTACCGTCAATAACAAAAGTGGTGTCGTATTTTTTCATAAACTCCTCCCTATGGACACCGGCTTCCCGTTTTTCGGAGTTGAATTCAGGGAAGCAGGGAAAATGGATTAAAATTCAATTCCGGACCTGATATTTGCCTCAGGCCCGGATATAGGTGATAAATGTAAAAACTTCGATTTATTATTTGCCCAAATGCAAAAGTACCGGGGCAAGAACAAGCGAAACAACGCTCATCAATTTGATGAGAATATTCATCGAGGGTCCGCTGGTATCTTTAAACGGATCACCAATTGTGTCGCCGACTACAGCGGCTTTATGGGCAGGCGATCCTTTGCCTCCGTGAATACCTGTTTCGATTAATTTCTTTGCATTATCCCAGGCGCCACCAGCATTTGCCATAAAAAGCGCCATCAGAATTCCTGTTACTGTAGCACCACCGAGAAAGCCGCCAAGCGCTTCGCTTCCTAGTATAATCCCAACAGTTATAGGAGCAATCACTGCAACCAAACCGGGAATTATCATTTCTTTCAGCGCTGCATTCGTCGAAATCTGCACACACCGTGCAGTGTCAGGCTTCGCTTTCCCTTCCATCAGGCCGGGTATTTCTTTGAACTGACGTCTTACTTCTTCAACCATCTGGAATGCAGCCTTACCGACAGAACTCATCGTGTTTGCAGCCACGAAGAAAGGTATGCATCCGCCGAGAAGCAATCCGATTACCACTTTTGGATTTATCAGGTTGATATATTCGATATTGGCTGCTGACGCATATGCGGAAAAGAGTGCGAGTGCAGTGAGTGCTGCCGAACCGATCGCAAAACCTTTTCCTATTGCTGCGGTAGTATTTCCAAGTGAATCCAGTTTATCGGTGATAGCACGGGTTTCCGGGCCGAGACCGCTCATTTCCGAAATCCCGCCTGCATTATCGGCAATAGGACCATACGCATCAACCGACATGGTAACGCCTACGGTAGCAAGCATTCCGACTGCCGCCATTCCTATTCCATAGAGTCCCGCAGCCTGGTATGAAGCATATATGGCAACACAAAGAACTATAACCGGAAGCACCGTCGATTCCATCCCAATCGCAAGACCGGTAATCGCATTTGTTGCAGGGCCGGTTAAAGAAGCGTCGGCAATTTTATGAATCGGTTTTGAGCCTGTATAATATTCGGTAATAAGGCCGATAACGGTGCCTGAAATGGTACCCGCCAAAATTGCGAAGAACGGGCCGTTTACACCTGTTACCATGGTCACTACAAAATATGACAGAATTAAAAATATTCCGGCTCCGATAAAGGTTGAATATCTCAGGGCACTGCCAGGATCGATACTTTTTAGGATTTTAATTGAAAAAACACCGATAATAGAACCGATTAAACCAACCATAATGATAAAAATAGGAAGTTGCATGAACGCAATACGGGAGGCTGAAACTATATCGCCATAATACATCGAAGCCGACGCTGTAGCGGCAATAGCAAGCGTAGCGACAACCGAACCGACGTATGATTCGAAAATATCCGCGCCCAAACCTGCGATATCACCGACATTATCACCGACATTATCGGCAATTGTTGCAGGATTTCGGGGGTCATCTTCCGGAATTCCCGCTTCAACTTTACCTACAAGGTCTGCTCCTACATCAGCAGCTTTGGTATATATACCACCCCCGATTCTGGCAAATAGCGCAATTGAAGATGCGCCCATGGCAAAACCGTTTATAATTGCAGCTTCGACCGGATCTCTGAAAATATTGAAAAATATTGAGAGACCAAAAAGTCCGAGGCTGGCGACAGCAAGTCCCATGACAGATCCGCCAAAAAAAGCAACCGACAGAGCCCTGTCCTGCCCAAACTGATTGGCAGCCCATGAAGTTCTTACATTAGCATGCGTCGCCGATTTCATACCGACAAAACCGGCAATAACCGAACAACAGGCTCCGGAAACAAAAGCAATTGCCGTATAAAGGCCATATTGAGGCAATCCGAATGTCAGCGCAATAAAAACAAGAATAATGAAAATTGATAAAACAGAATATTCCTGGCGTAAAAAAGCCATTGCCCCTTCATGAATCTGGTCAGATATTCCTTTCATAACATCTGTTCCGGCGGGTTGTTTTTTTATCCACATATAAATAATGAGGACAATAACAAACCCGATAAACCCTAAAAATGGAGCGTAAACAATGTTGTACATGCATCCTCCGGCAGTTTTGAGTTTATACTGAATTATAGTTCGGATAATACATTGAGCGCTTCACCATAACCATTTGCAATCCATGCTCTAACTACTTGAGCCGATTTATATAAAGATGATTTGATTATTTTGAATTCTTCATGAGTAAACGTACCGAGAACATGATCGACCATTTCATCGCCACCTGGTCTCGGACCTACTCCGATTCGAAGACGTGAAAATTCATCTGTCCCGAGATGACGTATAATACTTTTTAGTCCGTTATGTCCGCCGGCAGAACCTTTCTGCCGTAACCTGATCCGGCCTATATCTAAATCCACGTCATCGACTACAACCAGGATTTCCGGTAATTCCGAAAAAATCCCGCGACTCTTCAGACTTGTTATTACGCGTCCGGATTCATTCATAAAAGTTGTTGGTTTTACAAGGCAAAATTTGATAGTACCCAGCATGCCTTCAGTAATGAAAAAAGATCCTGAAGATTTTTTAAATTTCGCTTTTGAGTCAAAAATCCAAGGTAAAGAATCAGGATTTTTATCAGAATAACTAAACTTATCTAAAATGCCATCCTGTAGAATATTGTCAAGAAGCATGAATCCGATATTATGTCTTGTTTTTGCATAAGAAGACCCCGGATTACCAAGACCGACAACTGTGAGCACAAACTTATTCCTCCTCGCCGATAACTTCCGGCTCGGCAGGTTCAGCCCCCATAAGGCCTTCTTCAACAACTTCTTCTTCGACCTGCACTATTTTGGGAGCAACTATTTGTACAATTATACTGGATATATCAGTAGTAATTTCAAAGTTACCGGGTTTAATATCGCTTAGATGAATCGAATCACCCATGTGCATGCCGGAAACATCGACAGTGATATTATTCGGTATTTCTGCAGGCAGACAAAGGATTTCGACGGTATGCAAGGCATGTTCGAGGATACCGCCCTCGTTCTTGATTCCCTCAGGAACTCCCTCCAGATGAATAGGTACCGATAAATGTATTTTCTGAGTGAGATCAATGTGTTTCAGATCAACATGAATGATATCACCGGAGAGAGGATCATGCTGGATTTCGTAGATAAAGGCTTTAAACTTCTTTTTTTTGTTAGAAGCAAGACTTAAATCAACAACGGTGTTTCTACCAAAAGTATGCAATAATGTTAACAAATCTTTCAGGTTTATCGACAGCATCGACGGGTCTTCTCCCGGCCCATAAAGAACACCGGGCACAAATCCCTCCCGTCTTAACTGTTTTGCCGCCTGTTTGCCTTTTTTCTCTCGTAAATCCGCAACCAGACTTGCTTCAGGCATTATACCTCCCACGTTATTATACGTTAATTTCTATTACCAGTGAATTAAATTGGCTGGGGCGGGAGGATTCGAACCCCCGGATGCGAGAACCAAAATCTCGTGACTTTCCGCTTGTCGACGCCCCAACCGGGTATCAAACTTAGTCTTTTAAGATAATCGATAATTAATGAGAAGTCAAATAAAAACCGCTATTTTTGTACTGTAATTTTGCATGAGTCAGGTATGAAATGAAAAAATAATAATTATCTGCATCATACGGTGAAATCCATGAACATCTTTCCAAACAATATTTCCACATCCCGTTTGATATCTTCTTCCCGAATATTCCATCCGATTTTATCCAGGTCGGTATATTTTTCAGTTAGGACTTCCGCAATAACTTCACGCGAATGTTTCCACTTATATATAAGCTGGTCAAGCACACGAGCATCGGAATGCTGCGGAATCATGGAAAGGCCTAAAAGCTCGATACGTTCGCTTGTCATTTCACGAATTATACTTGGATTGTTCAAAAACCACCAGCAACCGAATATCATGAGATTCGGAAATTTTCGCGCGGTTACACATAATTCATGCTGGTTTTCACGACTTAACATAGTCACAAGAAATTTATTCTCACTGTGTGTCGAACACATTTTCTCGATAACGGATATGTCAGCTTTTCCGACACTGTCACCGGCAAGTTTAAGATCAGGATTAACCAGTTTTTTTACTCCGATCATCATTGCAAACGGAAGATTGAGGTCTTTTCCAACTGGCAAAATACAGTTTTCGATAATTTTTCCACATGCCGAATCTTCAGGATAGGTAAATGTTGGAGGAAGGGAGGCAGCCATGTACGCAGGTTTCATTGTTTTTGCCCAGTCGTTTAAAAAACGGCGAATTTCACGCTGTGTCCAGTTACCGAGCCGTGGTTCGACCTCGTATCCCCATGAAGAGAGTGTACCGCATGCATCGTACCAATCAACAAGTAGTTTATCGATACGGAGTGCGGCAACGAACCGGTCATCACGTTTCATACTTTTTTTCCATTTGGAGCGCTCATGATTATCAAACGGATCATTTGTCATTATGACACGACTGACATTAGCCTTTGAAAATACCAAGTCAATGTAATCGGATACCTTCATATCCCTGAAAAATGCACGGTATTTGTTTAAATTCCTTTCGGCGGGATCAAATCCCAATGCATGGATACATGTCAATATTCCCCGGCATGCTTCTGACATCGGAGATCGTTCTAAAAAAAGTTTCTGCCAGATATAATCAGCCTGCTCCTTCGTGGACATTGTCCAGAATTTTTCATATGTAATCGGCGCAACCCTGAATACTTCCGCAACCAGGTAGTGATATGTAAGTAATTCGTCGATACCCCATAAAAGCAATTTACCGAAGTTCGCATCATAAATGTGTGTATGAATATCGAAAACTGCCGTTTTATTGACAACAGATGAGACTAAAGTTTTCAGATTACCTGAATCATTACTATTCGGTGTGTTCATTGCTTACTCCTGTTCTGCATATTTTGTTGGATCCGGTATTCCTGCTTCATTAAAACCTTTTTTTCGGAGAAGGCAACTGTCGCAGCCTCCACAAGCTTTGCCATCCGGTGCTGGATCATAACAACTGTGGGTAAGGGAAAAATCGACACCGAGATCGTACCCCTTTCGGATGATATCCGCTTTCGTCATGGCAATAAGTGGTGTATGAATGGTGAAATACCGACCTTCAACACCTTCTTTTGTAGCAAGGTTTGCCATATTTTCAAATGCTTTTATAAATTCCGGCCGGCAGTCCGGATAGCCAGAATAATCTATGGCATTAACTCCAATGAAAATATCATGTGCGCCAATTACTTCAGCCCATCCAAGAGCATATGAAAGAAATATCGTGTTACGTGCGGGAACGTAAGTAACCGGTATACCAGAAGAAATTTCACCGGTAGTTCTGTGTTTGGGAACATCCAGATCATCAGTAAGGGCGGAACCTCCGATCTGACGAAAATCTACTTTCATGGTAACAGTCTGATTCACCTTCATCGATTCCGCAATTTTTCGGGCGGCAACGAGTTCGTAAATATGACGCTGCCCATAATCAAAACTTATTGCGAAAGGAAAAAAATTTTCAGCCAGCGCAACGGCCAGTGTAGTTGAGGAATCAATTCCACCCGATAGTAAAACGACACATCTTTTTTTATCAGCCAAATTTTTCACTTTTCTCTATAAGTTACACGGTATCGGTCACTTTCAGCTACAGTCACCGAATGGACAAAAACGTTCTCATTGTTTAGTTTCTCTACACACAACGTGAAAATAATCTGAGCAATATTTTCCGCAGTCGGATTTTTTCCATTCAAAATCCCCACTTCATTGAGTGTACGATGGTCAAACTCTTTAATAACGCCGTCGAGTATCGAGGAAATATCCTTAAAATCCATACACAGACCGTTTTTATCTTTTACACTGGCGCCTACGGTCAGTGAGACCTTCCATGTATGCCCATGCATACGGGAACAATCACCATTATAACCATCAAGAAAATGAGCGGCTGAAAAACATGATTCCACAGTCAGTTCGTACATAATTTATTTAAATTCCGGTATTCAAAATGAAGAGTATCACTTTTTCTTTTCCGATACGGTTTTCCATGCAACCCGGGCAAGCGTTTTTCTTTCATGAGTAAATACAAGCACCAGAAACGGATTGCTTTTGCCCAATAAATCTTCTCCAAAAAATGTTGTGCGTTTAAAATAAAGATTTATGTCCCTGTATAATAAATGCCTCGATATATTGACTCTGTAATATTCCGAAAATATCGAGTCACTATGTGAAGTAACCGGAGTAGTCAAAATGTCAAAAGGTTCGATGACAATACCCTTTGCATTTTCTATATAGATCACCCAATGGTCGGGATTCATGGATTTTGGTGAAAAACCGGATTCCATGGAAACTCGTATTCGAAATGTTCCGTCTTTCAAGTTTTCCTGAATATATTTTGTTTTAAAAGAATCACATGCATCGGCATTAAGAGAGTCCTTAGCGCATTTATATTTTATATCGGCTTCGGTAGAAATATCATCAAGCAACGTCGCATAACAAAGGATAGTATCTTCATGGTTGGGGTCAAACCGGCGAATTGAGCTTCCCTGTCCTGAAAGTGGATTTGGGATTTTGAATTCCACCGTGTAATCTTTAAGAATCTTTTCAGCCGATTCGAAATTTTCAACAGTCGTACCTTTAAACGTGCTCACATCCGCAACTCTATCGGTATTTTGTATTACTACTCCACCCGAACCGCATGCAGCTATAATCAAGCAGATAAATATCGTTACCGGATGCACTTTGTTATATTTTCCCCTATTCATGAAAATAATATACATAAACCACTATGCCAAAGCAAGAATCCAAAATGCTCTTGCACGGGTTAACTACATAGTGTAAATTCATTGCAGGCGAGGGGAAATACTATGAAAACTATTACACTTACCGGATTATTACCTGAAGAAATTACCGATATTTTGCCACATGGCAAAGAAAAATACCGTGGAGCACAACTGTTCAGATGGATACACGAGCGCGGAGTCGAATCCTTTGATGAAATGACCAATCTTCC
>JAFGMP010000188.1 GCA_016927495.1 Candidatus Latescibacterota bacterium
GCCTCCTCCTTTTTGATTATTGCGTAACTGAAAGCAATATACTATACTATTCTTACTATTCCAAACCTTATCCTAAAGCCTATGCCTGTCAGGGGAGACTTGAAGAAACCGGTGCCATTATATATCCCCCATAAAAGGAGGGATACGGCAAAGCCGAGAAAGCTCTTCACTTTAATCGGGCTAGCAGCCAACAGTCCGGGCTTCCGGTTTTAACCGGTAATAGTTGACTTTAAGGAAGAACCGCAGAATCTTGTACCGTTATAAAATCAGGAAATCAAGCAAGTCAGGTAAATCAAGGTTCAGACAATACGAAAATCCGGGCAGACACGCGGATCTGCCCCTACAGTTTATATTCTTATGTCGTTAATGAATCGGATTCACTCACGCTTTTCAGTTCGGCCCGAACTTTCGGCAGGCTCTCCGGATAATTTTCACGTATATATTCGACAAGCTTTTCCCGCACCTCGCAGCGCAGTGTCCAGAGTTTTGAGGCATCCTGTGCGCTCATCAATGCTCGAAGCTCCAAAGTATGCTCGGTTGAGCTGGTGACCTGAAGGACACAGACTTTACGGTCCCAAATCTCCGAACTGTCCAATACTCGGGCTAATTCTTCTCTTACTGCCTGAATCGGTATACTGTAATCGCTGTAAATGAACACTGTGCCCATAAGCTCCGCCGAAACACGTGTCCAATTCTGAAACGGTTTTTCTATGAAGTAAGTTATGGGTAACACGAGTCGCCGCAAATCCCAGATACGTACAACTACATACGTCAGCGTGATTTCCTCTATCTTTCCCCATTCATTTTCGACGATGACCACATCATCGATACGTATTGGCTGGGTAAAAGCGATCTGTAGACCGGCAAGCAGTGTTCCGATGGAACGTTGTGCGGCAAAACCCACAATAATACCGATAATTCCAGCCGAAGCGAGTATACTTGTTCCGAGCTGACGGACTTTGTCAAAAGTCATCAGGATAGTGCTAAACGCTATTATACTGATTATGATGATAGCGACTTTTTTTAGAAATTTGATCTGGGTGAGGATTTTTCTGGCTCGCAGATTGTCCTCGACATCTATTTTATATTGGTCAAATATTAACTCCTCAAAAACGGTTGTCAGATTAATCAGAAGCCACGCAACCGACAGTATTAAAAGCATACTTACTGCTTTTTCGAAAAAACCGAGGATTGGGGAATATAGTATAAACAGTGGCAATACAAAATTTACAATAATCAGAAGAATAATCCAGCGGGATGGTTTTTTGCAGTATTTTACCAGTAGATCATCAAATAGCGTTTGGGTATTTTGAGCGATACGGTCAAGTATTTTGAATAAAAGATAGTGCAGTATCAAACCGATCAATATTGACAATACCAACAGAATCAACGGCCTGAAAAATGGTGAAATTACAAATATAATCTCCTCCATGGTTTTCTCCTTGTTTACTGAAGATTTTTTATGGTATGATTGTTGTCTTCGGTATGTAAAAAAAATTGAATCATAAGAAAAGTTCGGACGTATCAAGTTCCGATTTGAACGCTTATTGCTGAAACCGGAAACCTTTTGTATTTTACCTTAATAAGTTAGAGATCATAACACTGTTATGCCAGCTTTTTTTGAAATTTTCAGGTAGCCAGATAATCTAAATATTTACCTCCATTCTTTAACCGGCGGGTTTTATGTCTGTCTTTATGAAAATAATTGTCTTTTTTTGTGTAGTATGTCTTGTTGCTGTGGGCGCCGGCTATTTTTTCACTATATCGAAGGGCGAAACCATCATCCGTGGTATTTTGGAAAAGAAGCTGACAAAAGTTATCGGACAACAAGTCACCATATCCACGTTTGAAACCAATCTTTTTACACGGGTCCGAATAAGCGGTTTTACGTTAGTCCGGAAACCCGGCGCGGGCGACTTACCGTTTGTTTCAATCGGAAACGCGCATATCGAATACCGGTTATGGCGCCTTCTCAGGCGGAAACCTTTAATCGATTTGGTTACACTCGATTCATTGTCTGTGAGTGTGGTACGGGACAGCAGCGGGTTTTATTTGCCGGGGGCAAAAGGAGAGAAAAAACAGGACAGTGCCCGTAAACCGCTCGATTTCGGGATACGATTCGGCCGTCTGGATATACAAAACTCATCATGTATCTACAACGACCGCACGATACCGTTATTCGTTTCAGCCGGGGAGATAGATGTACATATCAGAGAAAACGGCGGCGACGTTTACGGATACAGGTTACACGCGGATTCATGGGAAATAGAGTACCGTGACCAGCCGGTTTCGGTAAAAAACCTTGCTGTCACCGGGACCATAACTCAAAATAGCATCACGGTTGAACCTTTGGAACTCAATCTTCCCGGTTTACACTGTGAAATGAAATCGACAATAAAGCTCGATGAATCACACGTATATATTGACGGCAACATGAGCATTCAGGGAAATATTGTTAATGTGGCCGAACTTTTCCGGGAGCATATTCCTTTACGGTTTTACCCGCAAAAAGGAACGGTTATAACAAACGTAGCATTCACCGGCCCGGTAAACGATCCTCTGGTTACGGTGTCCCTGGGTATAGAAGATTTACAACTCGAAGATACATCGATATCCGAAGCGATATTCGAAGGGGACTACCATAAACAGAAGCTGAATTTTGCCAGGATACGTATCGGGCTGTTTGGCGGGATTGTTTCGGGCGGGGGAACTATGGCGACAGATTCTCTTCTGACACATGACGTTACACTGGCAATAGAAGGAATTGACCTTGAACGTATATGGAAGATGATTTACAAAGATACCTCACCTTACCGTGGACAAATTAAAGGTGACCTGCATACGAACGGCCCGTTGAAAATACCCCGTAACCTTACTGCATCGGCGCATCTTTCTCTGGAAAATGTGTCCTTCAGGTCGCAAAAACTCGCTGATTTCACCACCGGAGTTTCCTATGAAAACGGATTGTTCAATCTTGAGTTCAGGCAATCCACCACGGAGTTGCAGGCAGAGGTTATGCTTATTGATGATAATATCGAGGGAGATTTTGTATTTCACACAATAAAACCCGGTAACCTTACAGGTTTTGTAAAGATTTTTGAGTTGTCCGGTTCGCTTGATATAAAAGGCACACTTTCGGGCAAAGCCAGACAACCGGTAATCGTAGCTGATTTTGATGGCAAGAACATCCGTTTTCAGAAATTTCCCATCGATACATTGAAGGGCCGTGCGCTGTACAAAAACGGTAATATCGAGTTTGAGGAGAGCGAGTTCACCGGAAATATCGCTTCGATTGATTCGCTGACGTATTCGACGGGATTTGACGGCCTGAACGGTGCTGTAACTTATAACGGCAGCCTTAAAGGTCCGGTGAATAATCCTGTCGGCCGTGTCGAACTGCATTCATATTCACCGAATTACAAAGATTTCCGGTTAAACAGCATCGATGCTATACTGAGTATTGCCGAGAAAAAGATAAAAATCGAGCATTCGCGGATAGCTGCGGATTCCCTGGCTATAGATTTACATGGTATATATACTATTCCGACTTCGAGTGGATCGGTTACGATGGAATTTTTGAAAAATACCGCGGGAAAAGCAGAAAAAGAAACGGATAGTGAAAAAATACCGGCTGAACTTTCAAAAGAAGAATTTTTGGGTACCATGCATGTTAATTATACGTTTGCCGATGCAGGAAATATTGAGCTTAAGGCACACGGTTCATCATTGAATATCGGCCACATAGCCCGTCTCTACGCCGATTCATTGGAAGTAGACGGCATGCTCGGTTTCGAACTCGATTTCAGGGGCACACCGGTAAAGCCTGTCGGCAGTCTGAGTTTTAAAATTGATTCGCCTTCTTTCCGCCGTTCCGCAATGGATTCGGTAATAAGCAGGCTGCGTATTGATCCGGACAGGCTCGAAATAGAAATGCTGGAAATGTATTTAAATGAGCGAAAAACATGGATGCAGTTTGACATTGAACTTAAATCTTCTCCTAAGGGATATCCGACAATTACAGGACAAAGCCATATGAATTGCTCCGGTGGGGGCAGTAATTTTGTTGTGGAATTGATTAAACTTGTAATACCTCCGGATATGACAATGACCGGAGAAAGCAGTTTCCGTATCGAATGTGACGGTATGGTAAAAGAACCCCGACTACGAGGAGATTTTCAGTTACAGAACGCCGAACTATCAATCAGACCCGGATCGCCGCCGGTGAAGAATTTGAATATCAGTGTAACCCTGCAGGACACAACATTTATTTTAGACCATGCGGAAGGAACTATCATCGATATACCGTTTTTGATACGGGGATGGACCTCAACAAGCGACTGGGAACGTTTCAAAACAGACATGAGTGTTCGAATTTCCGACAGGGATGCTGTTGAGAGTGCGGGATATGTTTCCAAAGATTCGCTCGATTTTAATGTTATCGTTTCAGGTTTCGATATTACCATCCTCCAGCCGTTATTATCGAAAATGAAGAATCTCACAGGTACGGCGAATGCGACACTTGCGCTGAACGGACCTTTGAGAAGTCCTGCGATTAACGGTACGGTGAATCTTTCGGATGTTTCTTTACTGCCGCCATTTCAGGATACATCTCTGACACAGGGCTTTGCAGCTCTCAGGTTTGACAGTGATACCATTATGCTGGACTCTCTTTCGGTGTCCTCGGGAAAAGGAACGCTTCGCGCCAGCGGTTCAGTTGCACACAGCGGCGGTACATTTACGCAAGTTTCTTTATCGGCAGATATGAGTAATATCGCTATTGCACGACCGAAAGAATACACATTATTAATCGACACCGGGCATCTTACCTGTAAGAAGCAGGACGATTTTTATGATATCGGTGGAGAAATTATACTGGGTGAGAGCCGTTTCATTAAGGACATCGAACCTAAAGCTTTCCTGCCATTTGCTCAAAAGGTGGAACGGCCTTCGGAATCGCCGTCGCAAATAACCCGGCAGATAAGAATGAACGTTCTTGTCAGGGGAAATAAAAAACTATGGATCGACAATAACCTGGCACGTATGCTCATCCGCTCTGAAATTGAGATAATAGGAACTCTGGCACGACCGAATATGACCGGAAGGTTATCTGTGGAAGAAGGGTATATTCTGTATCTCGATAAAAAGTTCAGGATCGATCGCGGGATTGTGGATTTTATTGATCCCAACAGTCTTGAACCGATTATCGATTTTCAGGCCTCGACAACGGTGAAGAGTTATCAAACCCTGTCAAAAATTCCCTATGAAATAACCCTAACGGTAAGCGGCCCTCTGGAAAACACAACATTCGGGTTAACCTCAGATCCCGTTCTCGATAAATCCGACATACTGACACTTTTGACGGTCGGAGCAACCCGTGAACAACTGACGGGCCGAAGCGCTAATGGTGTAGATACCTCTTTGAGCGAAATACTCAAGGAACGTGCAGAGGTGCTTTCAAGCCGGAGGATTTCCGGGTATTTTTCACGGAAAGTCGGTAATCTACTCGGCCTCGAGGAGATAGACGTGGAGGGCAACCTGTTTAACATCGGTAAATCATCGGGGCCTCAGCTTGTGGCATCCGAAAAGATATCGGACCGGGTCGGTATTACCTACACAACGGCGGTAGGCCATCTCAACGAACAAAAAATCCGTCTCGATTACCGTCTCTCCAAATACTTTTCCCTGGAGGGCCAGACAGATCAAAAGGGACGGTCGGGGATTGATGTGAAATACAGACTGAGGTTCAAATGAAGCATATGCATATTAAATTTTTGATTATAATGCTGATGTGCATTGTTTTCAGCGAATATCCGGTCTGTGCTCAGTCCGGGAAAAAATTTAAAGTAAAGAGTATTTCATTCACCGGAAACGAAGCATTTTCGAAAAATCGGCTCTCACGGGTCATGATTACCCGTAAATCCGGTTTTTTAAGTAAATATTATTATAATGAGGGTATTTTCAGGGACGATCTCAAAGCGCTTCAGCTCTTGTATAACCAGAACGGATATTTTGATGCGAATATAACGGATTATGAGGTTCTGGCGGACTCGGCGCGTTCTGTCACAGATATTGAAATTACTATATCGGAGGGAGTACTAACGCATATCGAAGGCGTAAGCGTACTCGGAAATTTTGTTTTCTCCGACAGTTTGTTATTTGAAAAAATCAGCGTTCATGCAGATGAACCGTTTCGTCAAAACAAGATCGATGCCTCAACAGTAAATCTTCTGACATTTTATGCCGATAACGGATATCTTGACGCCGAGGTCCAACCCGACATCAGAGTAAATTCTGAAACAAACCGTGCGCTTGTTGACTTCAATATCAGGGAAAAATCCCAATTCACTATCGGTGAAATATATGTAAACGGGCTGGAAAAAACACGAAGGAACGTTGTCGACAGGGAATTGCTGTTTACTTCCGGCGAGGTGATAAATTATTCTCTATTGCTGAAATCCCAGCGAAATATTTATCTGACAGGATTATTCCAGAGTGTATTTATACGCCCCTATATATCGACGCATGGTGATTCGACCAGAAAAGATATACATGTCGATATAAAGGAAAATATGTCGGGGGAATTCAATGTAGCTCTCGGTTATGGCGCTGTTGATAAAGCCAGGGGGAAAATGGAAATTTATAATAATAATCTTCATGGTACTGCAAACAAACTGGGACTCTCCGGGAAAATAAGTTATGTAGAACGTACTATAGAAAGTTCCTTTACAAATCCATGGACATTCGGAACGCCTGTACGCACCGATATAAATTTTTTACAGGAAAGAAGAGATGAACCGGGATACCTGCTCAATCGAATCGGCGGGAAGTTAATTATCGGCCGTAAATTAAACAATAACAACATAACCTTGACCTACCGTCACGAGCGTTCGAAGTTGAGCAATGTACAGATAGAGGATATACCTGATAACCTGAAATCAAATACCCGGAGTATAAAATTATCCTTCATTCGTGACACACGGGACAACCTGTTTAATTCAACGAAAGGTTTATACTTTGAAACAAGTAGCGAACTGGGCGTTTTTTACACTGCCGGGAGCACACAATTCTACCGGTTAGGAAGTCAAATCAAATACTTTTACCCGGTGCAAACAAAAACGGTTTTTGCCACATCTGCCGAGGTCGGATTTATCGAAGCACAGGACGGTTTATTGTCGATTCCGCTGCATGAACGGTTTTATGCCGGCGGACCGAATTCTGTACGAGGATTTGAGTATGAAAAAGTTGGGCCGCTGGACAGCAACCGGGTACCGACCGGCGGCAGTTTCCGGTTAGTGTGGAATCCACTTGAAATACGCCGTATGTTGTATAAAATGATAGGCGGTGTAGTATTTGTCGATGTTGGAAATGTATGGGAAAAACCTGAGGATGTCAGCCTCAGTGATCTACGGTACGGTACCGGATTTGGTTTACGGGTCAATACGCCGATCGGATTAGGACGTGTGGACTATGGATTTAATCTGGACAGCCGTAAAGACGAACCGGGCGGGCAATTCTATTTCAGTATGGGACAGGCGTTTTGACCGGAAGAATTTACGGCAAAATGTGAAATTCTACTTGTTTGTTTTCCTATTATAAGCTATATTCTTGTTTAAGAAAATGAAAGGATATAGGAATATGCCGTCTGAAAAAGAAATGATAGAAGAGGTGTTCAGTAGTAAATTCTCTTTAGCACCGTTAACTTTCCGATTAATTCAATTTAATCCGAAGGTTGATAGTAATCGTCATTTTGATGCTTTAGTTGAAGTATCATGGAAGAATATCACAGCCAAATTCGTTGTTGAATTTAAATCATTATCGACTCCGATGGTGTTTCAAAATACTCTCAATATGCTAAAATCTCTTTCTCTTCAGAATGACTGTTTACCTATGCTTGTTATGCCCTATTTAAGTGAATCGCAGTTACAGGAACTCGAACGTGAGGGGATCAGTGGAATTGATTTGTGTGGTAATGGAGTTGTAATCGCGCCTCGAAAATTCAGTGTATTACGAAGTGGCAAAAAAAACCGATTCCCGTCATCGGCCTTGATTAAAAATGTGTATAGAAAAAACAGTTCGATGGCCGGCAGGGTATTTTTATCCAAGGGAAACTATGAAACCGTTCAGAAAATTTGTGATGAAGTAAACAGGCGCAATCTACTGGTAAACAGTTGGAATAAAAATCCAATGAGTCTTTCGACGGTATCAAAAGTTTTGAAAACACTGGAAGATGATTTGATTGTAGAACGCAAAAAATCTATTCAACTTTTACAGCCCGATAAATTATTAGAGAAACTGAGTGAAAATTATTCTCGGGTAAATACAAAAATGGAAATCCAAATGAAAATCCTGGATAACAAAGAATCCGTGACACAAATGCTTTCGAGGATATCCCGGTCAACAGGGTTACCTATTGTTGCAACCGGTATATCATCCGTCACCCGGTATGCGGTGATGCAGCGAGGTGAGATGTTATCGGTTTATTGTCCACGGATTGAAAAGATACTAGAGTTGATACCGGGTCGTCAATCGGATCGTTTCCCGAATTTGGAGCTTATTCAAACAGATGACGAAACCGTATATTTTGACGCCAGCGAGCAAGAAAACTTCCGTTGGGCTTCACCCATTCAGGTTTATTTGGAATTAATAGCCGGAGATAAGCGCGATCAGGAAACGGCAGAACAGGTCAAGTCATTCATTCTTCACAATGTCAAACAGGAGCAACAGGGATAGTGCTGACGAACCTTCAAACAGCGTTACTCGACCTGCTTTATGAACTGCAAAACACAGATATTAAACTTATCATCGGCGGGGGATACGGATTATTTCTACGGACCGAGCTTGTCCGAATTTCGGGCAAGCGAACGCTTCTTAAACAACTCCCCGAAGTGCGTTCAACCAATGATTTGGATCTTTTTCTCAGACCTGAACTTCTTATCGATTCTCACAAACTGAAACCATTATCGAGAGCGCTTATAAAATTGAGCTATAGTCCGGTCACGTTAACAGAATCTGAATGGGAGTATGCTCTTCAATTAAGTGCACGGTTTGGAAATCATCCTTATGCCGTTGACGCAGGACGTTTGGTGTCAAAATATTTTTCCGATACAGACCGGTTGGGTATAATCAGATTGAAGGAAAGCCCATATTATCATTCTGCATTACAGATGGATGAATTTATATCTGCAATGAGCGAATTATTTCCCTATATATAGGAACCGGGAAAAGAAGATACCTAAAAAGAATAGTATTGTATCAAAATTCATAGCTTGCCGTAAAGACGAACCGGGCGGGCAATTCTATTTCAGTATGGGACAGGCGTTTTGACCGGATGAAAACATTATGAAGTTGCAATTAATCAGTATATACGGGTCTTGATTTAGTAGGAAATAACTTGTTTCAAGTGTTTGAATGTATTAACTTAAAACCGGTTACCTTATTATTGAAATTCATTAGTCCTCATGTTTTTATATATGGAGAATATCGGGAAAAGGACATGTTAAAAAAGTTTTTTGCATGTCTGTTTGGAATACTTCATACTCAGTTTTTTCCACACTGTTCTATACTTTCACAGAGAAATAATACGTGGCACAAGGTAAAAAATTTGGGACGTTCGGAGGGGTATTTACACCTTCCATCTTAACCATTCTGGGCGTTATAATGTATTTGCGCCTGCCCTGGATAGTGGGACAGGCCGGTTTCTTTCTGACCGTTGGCATTATTCTTGTCGCTCATATCGTTTCGGTCTGCACCGGTTTGAGTGTGTCTTCCATTGCAACCGACAAGAAAGTCAAAGCCGGCGGGACATACTATATCATTTCACGGACTCTGGGCCTGCCGATCGGCGGGACACTTGGTATAGCACTGTTTTTCGGCCTCTCGTTCAGTGTTAGCTTGTATCTCATCGGTTTCTCGGAAAGTTTCCTCGGATTCTGGGACTTACCCATTACCAAAGACACGATACGGCTGACAGGTACCATCGCTATTCTCGCTGTCGGCACGCTAACCTTTATCAGTACATCGCTTGCCATTAAAACACAGTATTTCATCATGACAGCCATCGGGCTTTCCCTTGTTACCATCTTATTTGGTAAAACTGATTTTATACCTGCCGAACCGCTGCTTCAACCTGTTTCCAATATGGCGCCGATGATCCTCCTGTTTGCCATCTTTTTCCCCGCGGTCACCGGTTTTGAGGCCGGAGTCTCCATGTCGGGAGACCTGAGAGACCCGAAAAGATCCATCCCTGTGGGTACCATAAGCGCAATTGTCCTCGGATTATTTGTCTATATTGGCCTGGCTGCATTTTTTTCATTCAGAGTAAATTCCGACCAACTGATAAATAATCCGAAAATCTTGCTCGAACTGTCTTTTTTCCCGCCGCTGTTGGTTGCCGGTATCTGGGGTGCTACTATATCCTCGGCCATCGGCAGTATTTTAAGTGCCCCCCGTATTTTACAGGCAACATCCTCAGACCGTATCACACCGCACATCTTTGCCAAAGGCTATGGTAAATCCAATGAGCCGAGAAATGCACTGATACTGACCTTTATCATTGCGGAAACGGGAATACTGATTGGTGAATTGAACATTATCGCCCGTGTGGTAACGATGTTCTTCGTTACCACCTATGGTTTTCTCAACCTGAGCAGCGCTGTGGAAAAATTGGCGAGTACCGACTTCAGGCCTTCATTTAAAATACCCACTCCGGTCAGTATTATAGGCGCATCAACATGTTTCATTCTAATGCTGGAACTGGACTTTCTTGCCCTGATCGGCGCAACACTGATCATGGGTTCGATATTTCTCTACCTGAAGAAAAGAGAATTGATTCTTGAAACGGGTGATACGTGGGAGGGTGTATGGTCGTCGTTGTTGCGTTTAGGACTGAATCGTCTAAATCGTACCGTAAAACAGCAAAGGAACTGGCGTCCAAACATCATTCTTTTCAGCGGAGGCAGCACTGCCCGCCCGTATTTGGTGCAATTCGGCCGCTGGCTGGTGCACAAGCGCGGCATTCTTTCAAATTTTAATCTGGTGGAAAGTAAAAAGGTGGTCAATTTACTTTCATTTAAACAGCAGCAGCCGGAGGAAGACAAGGAATTTCAGGGTATATTTACCCGAAACATGGAAGTGAATGACATTTACGAGGGAATGGAGACCATTACAAAGGTATATGGATTTGCCGGGATCGAACCGAACACCGTCATGCTCGGTTGGGGACGCAACAGCAAAAACCCCGATAAATTCGCCGAATTGATAAGGACTTTCAGTCTGCTCGATCACAATATATTTATCCTGGATTACGACCATGAACGTGGTTTCGGAAATAATAAAACCATTGATCTCTGGTGGAGCGGAAGCAGTAATAATGTTACCCTTGCCCTGACTCTGATCAAGTTTTTATCCATGTCAGAAGAATGGGAAGAATCGCAGACACGGATTTTCATCGTTAATGATGACAGTTCCCGGAATAACAGGATTTACAGAAATGTGATCAATGTCCTGGATGACCAGAGAATTACTGCCGAGCTGAAAATCATTAACAACGCTGTCGAGCGCAAGCCAATCAGTGAAATCATTAAAACGGTATCCCATGATAGTGATCTGGTTATACTAGGATTGCCGGAAGACGAACGATATATCGGAGCCGGATTCATTACCGATACCGATAAGATTATCAAAGCATTAGGCACTGTTGTTCTCATTCATGCATCATCATTTTTCAAGTCGGTTTATATCGGTATAGACAGGGCAGACTCATCAAAAAGTGTCACAAAACAGGATTTTGAAATAGGTAGCACGGTTGATGTCTTACCTCAACTGATTCTACCTAAACATGAAATACTGGCAAACACAGTGAATCATGTAAACGAGGAGATATGGAAAGGGTTTACCACGTTTCAGCAGGAGTCCGTTAACCGTGTTCATGCAGGTAACAACACGTTAATAAGCGATATTAAAAAACTCATTCAAAAGAATTACGATGATTTTGAACAGTCCGTTTCCGTTGATGATTCCAAGCGCAGCAGGAAACTGTTAGCCCGCATCAGAAGCAACTACCTTTACAACTCACAGCGTATCATGCAAAAGTTCCAGCAGGAAGTGCTTCCAGAGTACAAGGAAATATTAACCATCGGTATTCAGACTCTCCTTTCCGATCTACAACAGATAAAAACGGATAGCCCGGAAGAACTCATAGTATCGTATGAGCAAAATGAAATATCCGGTAAAGATGTTCTTCCTTCACTACTGGAAAAAATGAAACCGAAAAGTGGCAACAAGCTTGTTCGTCGAAAAATTTATCTCCATGTGTTAATCGATACGTTTATATATGCAATCGAAAAAGATAATATCTATAAACTTCTAAAAGAGATCGGTCTGAGCAGTTACCGGTTGATATCCGAACTTCAAAGACTGTTTATTTCCACCAATGACTCCCTGGAGGGCCTTGAAGCCGCATTGGAAAATGGTGACTTTAACGCCGGGCTGCTTACTGAAAACAGGTCAAAGTCCAAGGAGTGGCTGCGACAGATAACAGGGGCCCGTGAACAGGAATATACACGCATGGTAAATGAACTGCGGCTTGGGCTGAATCAGGCTTTACATGCAATGACTGCAGACCTTGAAAATCCACACATTAATTATCTGATAAAAAAGAGAAACAAAGCGATAAAAAAACAGCCGAAGCTTAATGTTCTACTTGAAGAAATACCGGACTATTGGGTTCATAACCAGCAATTGATCGGAAATTTCTTTATTGAAGACCTGTTTCTCAAAAACTTTCAGAACAGGATCAGGATTATTCTGGAACGTTTTATCAACGATGTTCAATCCCGTATCGATACCAATTATACTACCCGTATCGATAATCTGATAAAAACGTTGGAATCCGCCGCGGCAGGTGAAAAAGCCACCGTTTATTGGCCTGCTCCATCGCAGGAAATATTCAATTCACGGCAGCTTTTCAATGATCTTCTTAAAGATATAGTCCTGGCCGAAGAGGAACTACCCGAAGATATCGAGATTATGGCCGAGGAATCGTTCCAGAATATTGAACAGGAGCAGTTCGGAGATGTTACAACGCTGAACATCAATCTGCGTCATTATGCCGATTTTCTGGTTGAAACCGAAATGATCGATACGCTTCAACGTCATTTTGCCGAACTTGATGCTCTTCTCCTGAAAACCGAAGATGTTGCCCAGGATGTAGTGCGATTCACCAATTACAATGTATCTCTCACATCGGATGCCGAGGAAGCGGTATACGAATCGCTGCAAACAACACTTTCCAGTGGACTTGAGCGAATTCGGGCAGAGAAGCAGAGCATTTCAGACGCTCAGCGGAATCTTCGGCAAGAATTTGAGCGGCATCTGAAATTGACATTCGAGAAAATGAATCCGTATCTGATTTCGCGCTCTTTTGGTGAATTGAACCAAACTATACGTACACATGAAAGCCGCAAAATCATCGCACGAATCGTCAGTTTTACCGAACTGTTGAAAACACGAGGCAAAAGCATCCTTGTCTGGATGGTATACCGGAGAAGCGAGGGAGTTCTGCTAGCCAAAAAATTTGGAGAAACTTCGGATACGTATCAAACCGCCACCGGTTATATGCTGGAAAAAACAAGGCTGCTTTCACCTGATACCGAAATCTACAGTGCTTTACCTATTTATTACCTGCAACTTTTTCTCGGCAAGCAGATGATCAACAGGGAGTTCCTCGTTGAAAGAAAATATGAAACGGACAGCGCTTCCCGGATTGTCGATCTTTATAATCAGGGTTACAGCGGCGGTATGCTTGTTCTGGGTGAACGCTATTCCGGCAAATCAACACTTTCACGCAGTATTGCCGCCACCTTTTTTGAGAGGCAGAATATTTATCAGGTTTTTCCGCCTGAAAGTGGCAGTATCGATCCCGCCGAATTCAGGAAACGTTTGGCAGAAGCTGTACAACTGAATGGCGATTATGATACGTTATTTAATGCTCTCCCAAAAAAAAGCGTGATTATCTTCCATGACCTTGAACTCTGGTGGGAACGCAGTCCCGATGGATTCGCGGTTATCGACGAACTCACCGACTTGATTGGCCGCTACGGTGATTCGTGTTTTTTCATTGTTAACGCCGGAACATACGGTTTCAACTTTATCAACAGGCTCAAATCCGTTGAAAATACTTTTATCGGTGCTATAAAATGTCAGCAGTTTGATTCAGAAGAATTGCAGAAAGCAATATTACTCCGTCATCGTTCGAGCGGATTGACATTTGAACTCGACAATCACGCCGAGGGAAACGTCTCCAAACTGCACCTTGCCAGGCTGTTCAATAAGTATTTCGATATCACAGACGGAAATATCGGTCAGGCTATGCATTATTGGATCAGTAACATTAAAAGAGTGCAATCCCATATGTTATACATCACAACGCCAATCGATATCGATGATATAACCATCGACAAACTGAATTCAGACTGGCTGGTTCTTCTACAGCAGTTCATGCTTCATAAACGCCTGACAGCGGAACGCTTTGGACGTATTGTGAGCAGTAATGGAACCGCACACATGACATTACTTGAGTCCCTCAGACGCAGCGGGCTTATCCGCGAAATAGAATCCGGAGTTCTGCATATCAATCCATATCTTCAACCGCTGGTTACAAAACGCTTAAGTGAACTGGACCTGGTATGAATCAGATAGAAAAATTTGAATTTCCCAGCTATATCTTAGGTGAAGTTATAATCACTGGAATTCTTCTGGCTATCCTTTTAAAAATAATACGACGCATTATTGTTCCGGAGATCAGTTATAAAGGAATTAAACAAAGTTATCCTTTTTTAGAGATGGCCGTATGGGCGATTTATGTATTTTGGGCGATAAACATACTTCTGAAAGGCAGCGTCTACAATATTCTGGCGTTTGCGGTTATTTCAGTTATAATTATTTTCTGGCTGGGATGGTTTGTTGCCGGAGATTTCATCGCCGGAATCGTGCTCAGATTGACCGAGAAATATCAGACAGGTCAGTCTTTCACTTTCAATGATGTATCGGGAACGATCATAGAGACAAATAATCTGTGTCTGAAACTGCGACAGCAGGATAATATGACAGTGAAAATTCCTTACAGGAAAATCATCGGCGCGGTTCAATACAAAGCTCAGGCCGATGACAAAACCTCACAACACCGCTTTGATATTCAGGTACCGAAACAACTATCGCTTGAAGAAACACAGGATCTTATCCGAATGACAGTATTACTGTCGGCCGGCGCAAGTATTAAAAAAGAACCGCAGATATTCCTGAAAAAGAGTATGGAACAATTCTGGCAATTCGAGGTGGTAATTTATGCCGTCAGCCCGGAATACTATCAGTTGATCGAGCGAAATGTGAGAACCGTTGAAAAGAGCGGCAACAGTGATGTTTCAGTTACTAATCCAACGTGACATAAAAGTTTGGGCAGCAACCCGGAAAAATCAAAGCTTAAAATTTCATAAATAACTGGAGCCAGCTATAATTAAAGATCGAACACTCATTCCGATCTTTAGTATCCATGTTTTTTGGATAAGCATTTTGGATCTATAAAATTCACAAAGACCATATTTCATAGCATAAAAAAGGCATCGAGATTCCGTTCCCGCAGCTTGATATCCATATCAGATCAACGATTTTGGATTAGCATAATCGACTAATGATTGTAGTACCATCCCCGGATGGACCCATGAGGATATTTTTAATATCATATTGTCTCGCCGTAATATCGCTTTTTCTGCCCGGAACGAGTGCATGCGGATTAATAATGCATACGCACGGACATATCACCATAGCCCCTTACATTCATGGTTTTAATAACTCGAAACATCTTTACCCCGGTTATAGGTCCGAATTTATGACTCATGTTGACTTTTTCAGTATCAAAGGTGTTATATTCAACAGTCTTCTCGGCACAACCACATTGATCAGTAAACCGGATGGTGAACAACTAAAAATGGACAGGATACGGTATACCCTGACCCCCGGATTACGGTATGAATTTGGTGATTTTCTGCTGAAAGGTACGCTCCATCATGAATGCATACATCGCATCAGCAGTCCTGAGTTTAAAGGTTCAATCTGGTGGAATAGTTTTCAGGTCGGTGTGGGTACTAAAGGCGCTTATTATTTGTATTTGCGGGAAGAATTTAAAAATTCGATAAATAAATTTTTAAATGCCTGGGATGCACAGCTTAATTTCGGATATATCGTTCCGGCAAAAAACACGCTGGTGTCTGGGCAAAATCATGATTACCAGTATGAACTGTTCAGCCTTATACGATATGAACTCGGCACATTCGGGAAATATGCATATTTTGCCAGTTTTCGGCAGCACCTGTGGGGTAAATCGGATGATTCTCCGGAACATAAAATCGATATCACTTTGAATCTGTTTCGTAAAGGCACCGTGAATTTTGCCGGATTATTTTATAACTATACGATATATGATACTTTTTCGCTGGATAATTACGATGGTTTGAGTTCCCTCGGATTTAAAATAATATTTTAACACATAGCTACAATAAAAATAAGAAAATGAGCATGCAGAAATTATCCTGTTACGGGAAGATACGGGGCTCTGCCCCTGCAAAAACATTAAAAATCGGATTTTTTGGTATACTGTTACTTTTTTGGTATCGTCCGTATTCCGCAGAACTGCTGATGCACACACATGGTTATGTTTCATTTGCCCCGTATATAAACGGCATAAAAAAAACTGAGGGACTATATCCTGCTTATCGTGCCGAATTTATGGCTCATATTGATTTTGTAAGATGGAACAATCTCATTCTTACCGGTTTGGTGGGCAATAAGACAATGATTTCACGCACTGTATCCAGTGTATTTGAACTGGATAAAATCCGTTATACGGTTGCTCCGGGATTACGTTATGAATTTAACCGGTGGCTTATCAGGGGTTCTTTTCATCATGAAAGCGTCTATTCCATAAGCCGTGCCGAAGAACAGCAAGGCGCTACCTGGCAGAACAGCATTCGTATCGGTGCAGGAACAAAGGGGGCTTACTACCTTTTTTTACGTGAGCGTTATGAAAAAATAAAAAATGCATATTTAAACGCATGGGACATCCAAATAAATACCGGTGTTTTCTTACGTGGGCCGGAATCAATCTGGGTGGCAAGAAACCATGATTACCGGTTTGAAGAATTCAGTACGGTGCGCTATCATCTCGGGAGTTTTCATCAATGGGCTTATTTTACCGGACTGAGCCAGCAATTATGGATTAAATCCGGCAATGAAACCGAGCAAAAAATAGGTATCACGGTCAACGCTTTTCGTAAGGGCACAGTCAACTTTTTTGGCTTCTATTATACATATTA
>JAFGMP010000189.1 GCA_016927495.1 Candidatus Latescibacterota bacterium
GAAAAAGGTGAAAAATGATCTCGAAAAAAAATTGGTTAATGTTGTTTTTCACGGTTTTGTTTTGTGTTAACGCTGCAAACACATATGCATCGGTAATAGTGTCTTCCGTACCGGATAAATCCAATCCTGCACCCGGTGAAAGTGTGTCCGTGAGCATTAATATCGATCTCACCGGTGAAGAAGACCTTCTGGGAGAATACACTCTTGAAATCACATGGAATTCCTCGGTTATCGAGTATAAAACCGTATCAGGGGGAACATCACCCGGATTTTCATCATTAATGAGTAATGAATCTGAAACGGGATCAGGTAAACTCTCCCTAACTTACATCAACAGCGAGGGTGCTGAAGACCTTATCAATGTTGCGCAGATTATGTTTGCCGCCTTGCACAATTATGGTGCGGAGACCGATATAGGATTAACCGCAGTCAGCCTGAGCGCTGCTAAAACATTCGAGAATCTGCTGCCCGGTCACACAGTTGAGCCCGGACATATTACGATAAACAGCCCACCTGTGATAATGACGACCGAATTGCCGAATGCATTTATTAATATTCCATACAATACACGGATATCAGTGAATGATAACGATGAAAGCGATTCCCATGTTTTCGAATTGCTTGAAAGCCCTGAATGGATGACGATAAACCCGAACTCCGGTGTACTGACCGGTGAACCGGCAGGAGATTCGGGATCGGGCATTACAGTCTCAGTTCGTGTGGAAGACTCTGCGGGGCTTGCCGATACTCTTACGACAGCTATCAGTTTGACGACCGATTTTATTATTCTGAAAGAACCTGAAGCGGGAACGGTATGGTCGGTTGGCGGTGAATATGAAATTACCTGGGTTTACAGCGGAATCATCAATGTAAAGATTGAGCTTTCTGTCGATGGCGGTTCGAATTGGGATACAATCGTGAACAGTACACCGGCATCGAGCGGATCATACACATGGGATGTTCTCGACCATGTGTCCGAAAATTGTGTCATCAGACTGTCTGATGTTTCCGATTCCGCATTGTATCAGGTAAGCGGTGTTTTTACCATACGGCAGCCTGAAATTACGATCGAACGGATCGATCCGGTATTGAAGGCGGTACAAAACGATCGGATTGATTTTCAGGTTCGTGTAAAGAGTAACATGGATATCGCCGAGGTGGTTATTTATTGGGATACAACCGGTGACAGAATGTATGACAACCGGCTGGACATGACATCTTCGGATGGTGAAATATATTCGGCTGCTTTGATGGAAGGGACGTTTACTTCGGAAGGTATAGAATATTATATAGTCGCTAAAGATAACGAAAATAACATTGCCCGTTTGCCGGATGGCAGCAAGCATTTCTGCATCTGTGCGATGGTGAGCGGCGTTGTCTCTAAAGCCCCTGTTGCCGGGGGTACGGTTCAAACAGCATACCGTATGGCATCCATTCCGCTTGAATTCACCACGACTTCGATCGTTGAGCAGTTGACCGACACATTGCCCGTTGGAAAGCAGGGACCCGACTGGCGCATTTTCAGCTATCCTCCCGGTAACAATACTCCACAGGAATATCCCGATATCGTCACAGGATTCAAACCGGCGACAGCTTTATGGATAATTTCAAAAAACGATTACACCATGGAAGCGCCGCCGGGTACAACCGTGACTACGGAGGAACCTTTCAAAATCGAGTTGAAACCGGGCTGGAACGATATTGCCAATCCCTGGATGTTCGATATATCATGGAGCGATATCAGTAATCCCTCCAATGCTGATCTGGATGGTCTTTTCGCTTATGAAAACAAGTGGCTGGCTCCTGATGAACAACAGGTGATGAAACCATGGAAAGGTTATTCCGTAAGGAATATGTCTAACCGTCCGGTGATTATTTTCCTTAAACCCGAACCCGCTGTTGCTGTCGGTAAAAAGGTCGTGGAATTCAATCGGTATGACTGGAAACTATCGATTTCAGCACAGGCAGGAGATGCGATTGATACTGAAAACTATTTCGGTGTAATTCCGGACGCTGAAGTGAATTGGGATAAATACGACCATGTTGAACCGCCGCCGGTTGGTGAGTTTGTGTCGGTAAGCTTTCCTCACACCGATTGGGGAAAATATCCGTATAATTATTCCGTGGATTGCAGACCGTCCGATAATGAAATTTCCTGGAATTTTAATGTATCAACAAATATCTCTTATGAAAAAATATCTGTCGGGATAATTGGAATTGAACAATTACCCGAGAGTTATAACGTGATTGTATATGACCTTGACAGCGATGAAATAATTGATATTTCATCGCGGAACTTTTGTTTTATTTCGGGAAAAAATCAAACTGAAAAACACTTCAGGTTAGTTGTGAAAAACAAAAATGAAAATACTTTCGAACAAAATTCACAACTCCCCAAAAGCGAAATTATAACAAGTTGTTATCCGAATCCGTTCAATCCTCAAACGACAATACGTTACGAACTCAGTAGGCCTGGTCAAGTTAAGCTTATTGTTTTCAACTCAGTAGGCCAGCAAATTATGAGTCGCGATATGGGGTTTAAAAATGAGGGCGCATATGAGTTTGTTTTCGATGGTTCGCGTTTAACTTCCGGTATGTATGTATATCGTATCGATGCAGGAAACTCGCATATTTCCCGGAAAATGTCATTAGTCAGGTGATCTTTCTCAAATTTTTTTGTATATTTTACCCTCGAAATACATCTTCGTTTTTACAGGCAACAACTGGTCACAATCAAAACTGTTTATTGGAATAAAAATATGATATGACTAATGAATAATCATCGGTATTTATCTATAGGTTGTGTTAGTCATAACCGGACCGGAAACAGCATACATTGCTTTTTTATTATTTTTAAACGGATAATACTATGCGTGCTTATGAAAAAACTCATCCATGGTTAAAGTTCTCGATCAATTTGTCAAAGGCTCCTGCAAGGTTGTGGGCAATGCTTGGTGAGTGCAATGCGCTTTGCCATTGTCTGAAAAAAACAGCGCTTCTCCCCGAAACCGGAGACTTCTTGTTTCACGATTATCTGGCACGGTGTTCAATGACATTTAGCGGCACGGTAAACGGTTTTATGACTGAACATGAAGTGAGACAGATGCTTGACGGATCACTAACTCCACCACAATCCCAAAAGTATATTGTTCAAAAAAATGAAAACATTCGATCAGGATTTAACAAAATTGTTGAAAACTACCGGCAAAACACGCTAAATGAACTGAGTCCTGGAGTAATCAGTGAATACAACCGTATCGTTCTGGATCGTCTTGCGCTGTCGGGTACTGATATTCCGGGAGAGATTCGTGCATCAGACAGTGGAGAACATGACAGGCCATTTTCTCCAGTTCTCCCGGAGGATTGTGGTTATCTTCTTGAAAATTTGTGCGACTGGATGAACAGCAACACCTTTATGGCTCCGTCGGGCATGTCAATGATGTACGGATTCCTAAAGGCAGTGCTGGCTCATGTATATATGGCATGGATTCATCCTTTCGGTAACGGAAACCTCCGCACATCTCTGCTTGTGGAGATTCATTCGATGATTGCTTCATCGATACCTCCTCCGGCGGCGCTTTTAATGAGTATCCACTTTACACAAACACAGTCGGAATATAAACGTCTGTTTGAACAGGTAAGCAACCCTGAGAGCACGTTACAGCCGTTTATCATATACGCAATCGAGGGTATAAGGGACGGTCTTTATGGACAGATCGATTCCATAAAGAAATATCAGGCAGATGCATTGTGGAGATATTACATACATAAGATTTTCTCCGATAAAACAAGCATTTCCGATATACGCCGGAGGCAGTTGGCTCTGGATTTGTCGGATATGGATAATCCTGTTCCCCTGCCGATGTTACAAAAAACTGTTCCTCAGGTTGCGCTGGCTTATGCGAAAAGAACATACAAAACAATGACACGGGATATATATGAATTAATTTCTCTGGGGCTGCTTGAAAAAACATCAAATGGGATAAAAACCCGGAAAAAGATAATATGTAATAACTTCATATCTTCAGGTTTATCCGATGTGAACGACATACCTGATTAAGGTATACTGACAATTAATACTATGTAAAATTATTAAACTTCAATATATTATTGAAGCAAATAACATGAATTTTATAATGTAAAATTTAAAAAATATTAATGAGCCGGACAGGAATGTGGTGAATTTTTTTGACATACTCGTTTTATTGATTCTTATCGGACTTGCCGCAGCCGGATACCGTGAAGGACTCATAAGAGGAGCGATAAAACTCGTCGGATTCATAATCACTATCGTCGTTATTGCAGGTATGTCCGGGCGGATTATTCAGTGGTCTCAAAATATAGAGTTTATACCTCCGGCAATCGCTGTACCGATAATTTTTATAATGATATTTGTCACAGCAACAATATGCTTTCATATTATCGCCAAAATTATTTATGAAATCATTCACATGACTCCGGTCGGTTTTGTTGACTCCGGTCTGGGATGTGCGTTAGGTGTCCTGAAATCGCTGTTGGTTTGCGGATTAATTGCCCTTGCTCTTTCCTGTGCGCCACCTGATACGTTTTTTGGACATCAGTACGAATCTTCAGCAACATCGAAACCTCTTATGCATCTGTTATCGGAAACCATACCGTTCGTTAAACATGCAACCACATCGATTTACCGGCGTTTCTCTCCTTTACCGGATGAACCGGACATTGAAAATAATGAAAAACATGAATCAGACACACTCATATAACACTCATGCGCTACGTGTGCTTGAATTCGGACGTGTCAGGGAAATAGTCGCTTCTCATGCACAGTCCTCCGAAGGCAGAGACAATCTTCTTGATATCCGGCCCGCTAAAAACATCGAATCGGTGCGCGAACTACTTTCCGAGGTTTCGGAATGTATGGATGCGCTTAATTTCGATGACCCGCTGCCTGCGGTTGATATTCAGGATATCAGAAAAACACTGCCGCTGCTGAAGATCGAAGGGTACAACATCGGGATCGAGGCTGCTGCAAATGTTGCCGGTAACCTTGAAGTTGCCGCCGGTGTGAAAGAATATTTTCAAAAACGTGAAGCGAAATACCCACGTATTGTAAGCATAATAAACGGGATCGAACCGCATGATGAAATTGTCCGGGAAATCCGTAAAGCGATTACCCCTGATCTTGAAATAGCCGACAATGCAAGCCCCGAACTTCGATCGATACGGCGTAAACTGAATCAGGCAAAAGGTGTGCTGAGAGATCTGGTGGAAAAAACGCTGAATAACCTTTCTGACGATGTTGTCAGCGAACGCGTGGTAACACTCAGAAACGGGCGGTTCGTTATTCCGGTTCGTGACTCGAAAAAGAAAAACGTACCCGGTACGATTCAGGATCGCTCACAAACGGGGAGAACTCTTTTTATCGAACCGCTGGGATCCATCGAGGCAAACAATCAGGTCAGGGAACTTGAACTGGCTGAACAGATTGAGATCGAGCGCATCCTGATATACCTTTCGGGGCGAATAGCATCTATTGTCGAAGACCTGAAACAGAACCAGCATATACTTGTCCGCCTGGATGAAATCTTTGCGAAGGCGCGATACGGTGTTATGGTCGGCGGTGTCATTCCTGCCATTAACGATTTACCGGAAATGTTCATCAAAAAGGGACGGCACCCGCTTCTCGACTGGAAGTTTCGTAAATCGGGCAGCATCTCCACTGTTGTCCCGCTCGATATGTCTGTGGGCGGTTCCACGGTGACGGTGATAATTACCGGACCTAATGCAGGCGGGAAAACGGTTGCTCTTAAGACAATCGGTTTATTGACCGTTATGGCGCTTTCGGGTTTACCTGTACCGGCAGGCCCCGGTACATCGGTTTTCGCTCCTTCGGGTATTTTTGCCGATATAGGTGATGAACAGTCCATCGAGGACGATCTGAGTACATTTTCCTCCCATATGAAAAATATGGTAGCCATATTGAAAGACGCCGGCCCCGGTTCGCTTGTCCTTCTCGATGAGCTTGGGGGAGCGACAAATCCTGCCGATGGCGAAGCGATTTCACTTGCTGTTCTTAAAAAACTCACCGGCAAAAAAGCAGTAACGCTGGCAACAACTCACCTTGAGGGCCTGAAGGTTTTTGCGTACGAGACCGATGGTGTCACCAATGCCTCGATGGAGTTCGACAGAGAAAACTTGCGACCGGCGTTCGCGCTTAGAATGGGTGTTCCGGGATCGTCCTATGCATTTGAAATTGCAGCGCGGATGGGTGTGCCGGAGGATGTGCTTATAGATGCGGAAACAATTGCCGGTGGGGAGCGAAAAAGCCTCGAGGGGCTGATCACCGAAATGGAAGAACATGTGCGGAGGGCTGACGAGGAGCGGAAATTAGCCGAGGCAGAACGTTCGAGACTGGAAAAAGCAAGAAATGACTATGAATCAAAGCTTCGGGATTACATTGAGAAAAAACAGGAACTGATAGATGATGCTGTGACTGAATCACGGGCGATAGTTGCCGATGCCAACCGCAGTGTCGAACTGGCTGTAAAAGGCATTAAAGAAGAAAAGGCAACGCGCGACTCTATATTGAAAGCTAAATCGCTTATTCGGGAGCAGGTTGAGAAAATTGAAAAGACGGCATCCCGGATTCCGAAAAAGAAAAAAGAACGCTCCCGAAAACCTGTTGCCGATCTTGTAAAGGGGCAGGATGTCTGGGTGGAATCGTTAGGTTCGGATTCGGTAGTCGAGGCGGTACTCGACGGAGGCAGGAAAGCACGGATACGTATAGGAAAAAGCAAAGCATCTCTTGTTGTCAATGCTAAGGATCTGTTCCAGTCTGAAAATAAACACACGAAAGAACAACAGATTGTAAGAGTCAATGTCCGTTCGAATGCAGTGGAAACTCAGGAAATCGATCTGCGGGGTAAAATGTTCGACGAGGCCAGCGCCGAACTTGAAATTTTTCTCGACCGGCTGCATGTTGCCGGTATCGAGACGGCTCATATAATTCACGGTAAAGGGTCCGGGGCATTGAGGAAAAAAATCAGCGCTTACCTTGACAAACATCCATTTGTTGAATCGCAGCGCCTCGGTTACTGGAACGAGGGTAGTTCCGGTGTGACGATAGCCATTCTTAAAAAATGACATGAAAGATATTATATGTTTACACGCGAAAATACACGGCAAATCAAAGTAAGAGGAATTCCCATCGGTGGTGGCAGCCCGGTGACTGTTCAGTCCATGACCAACACCTGTACACAGGATGTTGAATCGACGCTGAATCAGATACGAACACTCGTATCGACAGGATGCGATATGGTCAGACTCGCCGTGCCCGATTCTGAGGCGGCGGAAGCGCTGGTAAAAATCAGGAAACAGACCGATATTCCGCTCATTGCCGACATTCATTTCGATTACAAGCTCGCAATTCAGGCGATTGAAGCCGGTGTTGATAAACTGAGAATTAATCCGGGAAATATCGGCGAATCCTCACGGGTGAAAGCGGTCGCCCAGGCAGCAAAAGAAAAAGGCATTCCGGTACGTGTCGGTGTCAACGCGGGATCGTTAAAAAAGGAATTACTCGCCCGTTACGGAGGCCCAACACCCGAAGCGCTGGTCGAAAGTGCTATTGCCGAGGTTGACCTGCTCGATGACCTTGATTTCCATGATGTCTGTGTTTCGATCAAATCCTCAAATGTTCCCGCAACCTTACAGTCATACCTTCTGTTCGCAGAGAAACGTAACAATTCGCTGCATATCGGCATCACGGAGGCCGGAACCCTGAAATACGGCACCATTAAGTCTGCCTGCGGGATCGGCGCAATATTGTCGTATGGAATCGGTGATACTCTGCGTGTGTCGTTGACATCCGACCCGGTGGAAGAGGTTACAGCCGGTATATCGATTCTGAAAGCTATGGGTCTGAGAAAATCCGGCGCCGAGGTTATAAGCTGCCCTACTTGCGGCCGTACCGCAATCGATATTATAGCTCTCGCCGATGCAGTCGAGCGCCGGGCTGCTCACATCAAAGAACCCATAGTGATTGCGGTTATGGGTTGCGTGGTGAATGGGCCCGGTGAAGCCCGTGAGGCGGACTACGGCATCGCCGGTGGAAAAGGAACCGGCCTGTTGTTCAGAAAGGGAGAAAAAATCCGAACTGTACCGGAATCCGAACTTGTCGATGAACTGTTCGCTCTTATCGAGAACGATTTACAGACGCGCTAATTCCCACATTTGAGATCTCACCATGAAGGTAATGAAGTTTTATTCTTCAGGATCTTCATGGTAACAATTAAAATATCCTCCTAAACCAGAATAATAGAAATATCATTAATTAATCGGATTAATCATATACTATTCTTTTCTTTTTCCAGGAACCAACATCATAGTCTGAACGTTTCAATAGTAGAGTATTTCATTATATTTAAGTTAAACGATTTTAAATTCACCTCTAACATGAAAGAGTTCTCATTCATGTATATTTTGAAAGGAGTTACATGATAAAAAAAATAGCATTCCCTGTAATGGTCGTTTTGGTTTTTGCAAGCGTAATTATTGCTGCGGATATCGTGATTTATGACGACATCAAACCGGTATTGAGTGCAAACTGTACCACGTGCCACAGCTTTTTAGGATCATATGATACCATTATGGCAAAAACCAGCGATGTATCTGTTACAAAAGGTAAGCCAATAGTTGAACCTGCGAAACCGGACGAAAGCGTTCTGATATGGCGTCTCGAAGGAAAACTGCCAAATGGTGATCCGCTTGAACGAATGCCTCAGGGGGGTAATCCTCTCAGTGCGGAAACAATTCAGATGTTTCGCGAGTGGATATCCCAGGGCGCAACCGAAACCCCTGTTAATGTTCAGGAACAGAAACATACATGGGGGAAAGTTAAGAAATTATTTAGATAAGACGGACTCTATTGTATTTACCTTCAAAAAACGGGCATATTCTGCTCGTTTTTTTTTGCTGATATTCTTTCATAATTTATGTTTTACAATGTATATTATGCATAAACGAACTACCCCGCAACAGAACTGCGAGGTATCAACACTTATGGAACTCATTCCTGATTCTGCTCTCTTTCAATGTGAGGAGAAGCGCTCTAACATGTGTAATATTAATGACTTATATCGCAGGGTGAGAAAATATGAAAAACATATGTATTTTACGAACCTATAGTGCAGGAGCACAAAATTTTGTGCCCTTGCATCGGGGAATTATTCCCATCATCTGAAAGGACCAAAGGTGGACAAGCGACACATTTTTTCCCTGTATACAACACTATTCCTGCTGCTATGTACTGGCATTTCAAATCTCCATGCCGATGTCCGGCTGCCTGCAATAATCGGCCATCATATGGTGATTCAACGTGACCAAAAAATTCCCGTCTGGGGATGGGCAAATCCCGGAGAACGTGTCACAGTCGAGTTCAACGGACAGCGCAAAAGCACAAGTGCCACTTCGAACGGACGCTGGATAGTTGAACTGGCTCCCCTGAAAGCCGGCGGACCGTATGAGATGACCATACAGGGAAATAATACAATAATACTTTACAATATTCTTGCCGGTGATGTCTGGGTATGTTCGGGACAGTCGAATATGGAGTGGCCGGTTAAATATTCCGCTAATCCCGATAAGGAGATACTGGACGGTAACCACCCCAAAATGAGGCTATTCGAGGTGAAAAAGGACGGCGCCGGAGAACCTCAGGAAGATCTTTCGGGTCAGTGGCAGGAATGCACCCCACATACCGTTGGCGATATAACCGGGGTAGGATACTATTTTGGCCGTAAACTCATGAGGGAACTCGATGTGCCCATCGGTGTTCTTCAGAGCGCCTGGGGCGGGACGGCGATCAAGCAGTGGGTGAGCCGTGAAACGTTCGAATCGAATCCCAAAATCAGCCATGTACTCGATGGTTACGAGCAGGTACTCGATGGAAAGCCGGACGAAATCGATAAATATTATGAAACGCTTTCGGGGTGGTTCGAATACTGTTTTGTCCAGATGAGCCGGAGGGAATCCTACGGCCCGATACCGCAACCTGCGAAAGGATTCGAAAAGGTTGGCGGAGCGCCGACATTACTTTATAATGCCATGATAGCGCCGCTCACACGGTTTCCGGTTAAGGGCTTTACCTGGTATCAGGGAGAATCGGACTCAGGCAGTGCTTATTTATACCGTGACATGCTTCCCGCGCTGATACGGGATTGGCGTATGCACTGGGGTCAGCAGGATCTTCCATTCATGATCGTCCAGCTTGCAAACTGGGGGAAACGTACCGATTTACCCGGAGAGAATGCTCAGGCCGAACTCCGTGAAGCACAGCTTAAAACATGGCAGGATGTAGCCGGTACGGCAATGGCGGTTACTATCGATATCGGTACCGAAGATGTCCATTACAAGAACAAACAGGACGCTGGGGAACGTCTCGCTCTTGGAGCGCTGAAAGTTGCATACGGGCGTAACATAGTCTCTTCGGGCCCCATATACAAGTCGATGACTGTCCGTGATGGTAAAATCTATCTGATGTTTGATTTTATCGGCAGCGGGCTTTCCACTCCCAATGGTGAACCGCTGAAAGGATTTGCTATAGCCGGTTCCGACAGGAACTTTGTATGGGCTCAGGCGCAAATAGAAGGGAAAAACATTAAAGTATGGAGTGATTCGGTTCCAAATCCTGCATCGGTGCGATATGCATGGGGAATGAATCCCGAATGTAATCTCTACAATAAAGAAGGCCTCCCGGCATCACCGTTCAGAACCGATGACTGGCCAGGAGTGACCGCCGATAAGAAATGATAACTTTGTTTCAGCCATCAGGCAATCATGTCCGGTGAACCGCGTCAAACACTTCATACACGGAACAGAACGTTCATGCTGAGTCAGTCATTGGCGCCTTGAAACAGGACTGGCTCTGGTTTGAAGAATAAAATAAGGGAACGGGGTGTCAGTTATTCCTAAAAGTTTATAAGCCTGCACAACATTATGATACGTGAAAATACGGATTTTATTTCATCAACAGCATTTTATTCGTAAGAACCTTGCCGCCTGTTGTCAGCCGGGAAATATATATACCGGATGAAACCCTCTTTCCGCTGTTATCCGCGCCATTCCAGATACATGAATGTATTCCCGGGTTAAGGGAATTATTCACAAGCATGCGTATTAACTGGCCGTTACAATTAAAGACCGAAAGTTCAACCGGCAGGCCATCATAATCCTGACCAAGCAAAAACCTGATTGTAGTAGACGGATTAAAAGGATTCGGTGTATTCCCGATAATATTTGTATCCGTTGGCTGAGTTGATTCAACACTGGTTGATGACATCACAACAAGAGAATTTGACGAATTTTCTCGGACCTGGATACCTCCGGCATTATCATTACCCCCCGTATTGAATAAAGAAGGACTGAAGACGTGAATATTTCTAAAAAGCTTCACGCTAAACCGAATTATGAGTTCATCGAGTTCCCCGTCCGAATTGTCATTGATATCTGTTACAGGATTTTCCAGGACGATATAAAGTGTATCGGTAGTGGAATACGTCGCTTCCTCATCCAGAGCCAAAAATGTCTCGGAATCCGAGGAGTAAACAAATTCGAGTTGAGCCGTGTCCGGAACATTCAGTACAACACTTGTGATATCCTGACCGGGATTGAGTTTATACCGAACAATGCACTCAAAATCGGACTGTTTACCCATTGAAACACGATTGGGAGTTATGGATCCATCAGCATATGACACCGGTTGATTTTCCTCAGACCAGGAAACACGAATGCTGCGCAGTTCAGGAGTGGCAAAAATATCCTGAGTATATAGCTTCACCCGATATTTATACGATATTGCCGGTTCGGGAGAGTTGAATTTAAACGACCTGTCAAAATTTTCTTCACTCCAGTCGCTTTCCACGATTGTACCGTCGGGCATAACCTGTCTGGTTTTTGTCTGGATACCGATTCTTGTACCATCCGGTGTATCACCTTCCCATGAAACCTCACGGAAATTTTTGGCGGTATCCAGTTTGCCAAAATCTATCCATCCGGACTCATATATACCATCCCTAACATATCCGGTGCCATATACCATAACCTCGCCGATTGTCGGAAAGGTCTGCCTTGATTCGGTAATTCTGAACCGTACATATCGCGCCCATTCGTTGGGAAACATAATCTGGTACCAATCATACCCGCCTTCATCGGTGTTGGTTATTCCGATTTCATGGATAATTCCTACCTCTTCATAACGGAAATTATCGAGCGAAATTTCCGCCGCATATCCGCGGAAGGCGATTTCATTCCATACATCGGGATTCAGCCCGCCGGTATATATCACCACTTTGTTAATCCGGTAAATTGTTTCAAGATCGATGAATCTGGTTTTTCCGACGGGATCCTGTGAGAAAGCATAACCTTCATAAAGATAGCCATCTGTAAGTTCATATTCTTCTGAAGGTTTGTTCAATGCGATATTTTCTCCGTCAATATTTCTGAGCCTGATCCCGCCGTCCGGAGAGTTACCAGTGTCGATATTGCCGTTGTAGCCTGTCACGACTTCGATATGCGGATCTGGTGTATAACCGATGTTTTCTATATGTCCGAGCATAACCTGCTTGAAACCGCGATGTGTAATATCACCAAAATAATTTGCATCGACATCATACCATTTTGGTCCGATTTCCCGTTCGATATCACCAGTATAATAGTACCATGAAACTCCATATAATATCACATTATTTTGAGGTGTAAAAGAGCGACGGCTCATGGTGGTAGTGCCCATCCAGTCGGAGTTCGCTTTGATATCAACCATGAGGCCGTTACCGTTACCCCTTCCATAATTTGTAACTTTAACGCCAACAAACACATCATCTCTATCAATATGTTTGACCGTCCACTTTTCGACGGTTGACCGGTTATTGTCCGATCCGATTTCTTTTCCATTAACATAAAGGGTGTACTCATCAATCGCTGTTATGTAAATATCGATATCTTCATACGGACCGTCGGGACCTTGCAAATGAGCCAGATAATAAATGGTAGCCGGCCATTCGGAAATTATCGACTCGATAACTTCATCGGTCGATGCAAATGAAGTGTTACCGCCAGAACTGCACATTACCACACAAAAGGCAACGCAACATATAACTATGTTGGTGAACCTGTATTTCATAATAAATCCCCTTTCACCGAAATGGGAAAAATAATGTTTTAGAAATATGCCAATACATATTATTATCTAATCAATACTATGGTTTCTTATGTGCTAATTATGTCGCACTATACGTTGTAGCAATAAAGTTTGTTTTGTTTAATAAATCAAGTTTTAATTTTGTATACAATAGTGAATCAGGCCGGTGGCATACCAGTATTGAGTTATTCCGGATTTATATGGGGGAATATTTCTATGAAAAATCAATGTAAAAGTGCACTAAGTGTTGTTGTAATATATATTTTTTCCGCCTCCTTCTTCTTTGCGGATGATGTGCCAGATTATGCAAAAGCGCCGAAAATGTCGTATGTGGCTGCCGGATATTTTGCAAAAATCCTCTGTTCGGCTGTTTTCATTTCTCATCGTGATCCGGGCGATGTGAGAAATGATGACCTTAGGGATTTCCCTTATCAATCCGTTATCGATTATGATGGAAAAACGGTTTCAGTCTCACCCGGTTTCGGTTTACCCGCCCGGAAAGCCATTTTCCGTGAAGGACTCGGAAGCACTCTGGCAACTAATTATACCGAAGAACATATCTGCGCCCAGGACACCGGAAATCTTACACCCATGACTTTGAGCCCGGAAAAACAGAATAAGCTCTGGCCTGAAGGAAACTCCGTCGATTTAAAAAAACTACCGGCTGAAATCAACAATAAGGAGTTAACTGAAGCAATAGAAAAAGCATTTACCGAACCTTTGGCGGATCAGGATAAATTCAGAGGGACACGCGCCGTGGTGGTGGTTTACAAAGGTCGCATTATTGCCGAAAAATATGCCCCGGGGTTCACGAAAGATATGCCACTTATGGGATGGTCGATGACAAAAAGCATTACAAACGCAATGATCGGGATTATGGTGCATGAAGGAAAACTGTCCATTAAAAAACCGGCACCGGTGCCGGAATGGAGCGGGTCTGGCGATCCACGGGGAACCATAACACTGGACCAATTGCTGCGTATGAGCAGCGGGCTTGGTTTTGTTGAGGATTATGTCGATATATTGTCGGATACTCCTTTTATGCTTTTTGGAACACCGGATGCAGCAGGTTTTGCTTCGGCGAAACCGCTCGATGTTGAACCGGACAGCAGGTGGAGGTACATCAGCGGCTCACCTAACCTCGTTTGCCGCATCATACGTGAGGCATTGGGTGGCCCTCTGCCACAATATTTTGAGTTCCCGCGTCGTAGGCTGTTTGACAGAATAGGGATGCAAAGCGCCATTATCGAACCGGATGCGACCGGTACGTTTATTGGTTCGTCGTTTTCATATGCTACTGCGAGAGACTGGGCGCGATTCGGATTGCTGTACCTTCAGGACGGTATCTGGGATGGCGAGCGAATTCTTCCCGAAGGCTGGGTGACTTATTCGACGACACCGACACCAAAAGCACCGTCAGGTCAATATGGCGCCTATTGGTGGCTTAACGCAGGAAACGCAGAGGATAACACAAAACGTACGTTTCCCTCGTTACCAACCGATCTTTATTATGCAAGCGGATACGAGGGACAGTATGTCATTGTAATACCATCCCGCAATATTGTGCTTGTGCGTCTGGGTTTATGTCATCCTGTATATATGGATGTGGGTATCGAGGAATTAGTGCGTGAAGTTCTCGCGGCTATTGATAAATAAGTGTATATTAGTTTATATCTTTTTTAAGCTGAAAAATTTATTTGACAAATCCACTGTATACTTATTAATTACGAGTGAGGTGCCAGCGATCGGCGACTGCAAATGCTGAAATGCAGTCGCTTCTCTTTAGAGTTCGTTTGGTAACACCATATGATTGTATTCGTCGGTTAAGGAGTCCTCTATGAGGTTCTTTTCTATCGCCGTCGTGTATGGTTTTTTGTTACTTCTCTCAACAGAATTTTCCAACGCAGCAATCTCCGGCCATGTTGTTGACGGAAACGGTTCATCCCTTGAAAATGCCCTCGTTACATTCATCGACGAGCAGGATGCATCATACCGTGACTCATGCAGCACCGACAGCGATGGTCGGTATCTTGTATTTCTTGAACCGGCGACAGATTTCACTGTAAATAAAGGAAAACAGGGTTGTCTCGATCTTTCATGGAAAGCATCCGATGACGAAACATATGCGTATATACTGTGGTACCGTATTTACCGGTCGCGCACCGACCGGTTTACCGATCCCGTTTTGCTTTCCGAGTTTTCAACCGTTGACGATATGCTTGTAGCCGAACGATACAGAGCAGTGCTTATAGATTCGGTCAGTGCAGGTGTAACATCCTGGAACGACTGTCTGAAACGGGTAGACGGCGCTGTGTATCATTACTGGATAGAAGCGGTCGGTATTTCCGGTAAGAGTATCCTGTCATCGGTTCGATCCATTACCGGTATCGATACGGAAAAACCGCAATCCTATCGCCTCGGACAGAACTATCCCAATCCCTTCAACCCTTCAACCATAATCCCGTTCAGCGTTGCCGAATACGGGCGTGTCAGACTCGACATCTTCAATATCATAGGGCAGCATGTTAGAACCCTTATTGATGATTACTGTCAGAAAGGCGACTATACTGCCATATGGGATGGCCGGAATTATAACGGCGTTGTTTTAGGAGCAGGTCTGTATTTCTATCGGCTGAAAAGCGGACGATTCACCTCAGCAGGCAAGATGCTTAAAATCGACGGCGGCGGACAAATATCGGGTGGATTATCGCATTCAACCATAACATTATTACCGAAAAAACAAAGCCCTCTCCCTACAGTGCACTCATCAAAAACGACTACAGGACGTTCATTTCATATAACCATCACCTATCAGGATGAAATACTATATGACGGGAGTGATATCCGTCTCGATGACGGGCAAACAATGCAGCATGAGGTAACAGTGGTTTCCGGCGGTTCTGTAGGTGACCATGCCGGAACGGGAACTCCTCTCGATGAATCCTCTGTTGCCAATGTCAACGAGCAGATGTTCAAAACATTTTTCACTGTCATAAATGAGGCTGAGGAATTACTCGCCTACTCGTCAGGCACTTCGGTTCAGATCGACGGTGCTGCAAACGGTTATGCAACGGTCACAGAAACGGGATATTCAAGCGGCACTATTGTAAAATCCGGTTATATCTGTACATTCAGCGATTATTCCGGTGACGGTATTTTATACTTTGGGGGCCGCCTCTCTCAGATGGAAGAAGGAAGTATGTCAACCTATGAGATGAAGGAAACTTGGGAGGGAGATATACGGTTTGCCGGTTCCTATGCTGGTAATATCAGTTATAGTGTTAGCATTGTTACGGACAGTGACGGAGAAGAAATTTATCACGGCATATGTACGGCGACAGCCGGAAACAGGACATTTACAGGAGTTATTCCTGAAGACGATTTCAATGATTGGCGGAGCGGAGGTGGAGAATCCATCAGCACCGCATGGGGAGTTACCGGTTCCGGTGTCGCAACTGATGCCACTGCATATTTGCCCGCGGTAATGGATTCATGGTGGTCATATATAAGCGGCGCCCCGTTGGGCGGTGAAACGGAATCGTATACCATGACCGTCGTTGATATCGATAAATCAGATGAAGCGACGATAGTGCAAATAGAACGAAACGACACATCCGATACCAAAACCTTTGTTATTGAAAACGATCTTATTTCCATAATGCACGGTGAGATAGAGCCCGAGGCCGGATTATTTAAAATAAGCGATACTTACTCCTCATCCGTTTCCTCGGAAGAAGAGCAGCCCTATCCGTATTTCCGCTTCAATGTTACTCCGGGAACAATATGGGATATATATTCCCGAACCGAAGGAGGCTGGGGTGTTACTATTACATACACGGTAACAGGGATGTATATCGGCCTCGAAACGGTCGTAACAACCGCAGGCAACTATGAGTATTGCGCCCGGTTTGATATTACGTACAGCACCGTAACCAACTTCGGCTCCACCGCGCAGGGAATGTCGGTCTGGTTTGCCCCTGGTATCGGTATTGTAAAAACGGTGGTAGGATCAATCACAGATGGTGATTTCTTTCAATTTAAAGTCGATGTGCTTACCGCGACAAGTCTTGGAGAAGGCGTTTCTCCCGGTCATACAACTTCGGCAAGCGGTTTTATCACTCCCGAACAGGGTGGCGCCATTACGTTGAAAAACTGGCGCAATGACAAAATAACGCTTTTTGTACCACCCGATGCGGTAACAACGACAACATACGTCACTATGACCACTCGTACGACAGCGCCATCGAACACACTGGAATCATGGGTGTTTCCCGGTGTCTCGATAGAACCATCGTCACTGATCTTTCAAAAAGCAGCGAGGCTCAGTATAAGTCTTGCATCCTCTCCTGAAAGTAGCGATCCTGTGATGTGTTTCTGGTATACCGATCCGGCTGCATGGGAGGTATCCTCGACGGTTGCCGCTATTCCGGTCAATTATGTAAACAACGGAGGATCACCGTTACTGGGAGCAGGTAACGGCTATTCCGGTGGTTGCGATATACTCACCGGTGGTGTTTTCGCCTCCGGTATACCGACCAACGAGGAAATCGGCGCCCAGTACAACCTTTGGATCAATCCGTCGATTACATTCGGCAAACAGGCAGCCCCGTCAAAATCCGCATTTTTCGGTGGTTTTACATACGGGTGGTGGGGTACGAACATACGAATCAGGGGTATTCTGAATATCGCGGAACGGGCAATTCTGATAGGTGATGAGAACCTCAGCCAGGATATGCAGGATAAAGCCCGGGAAATCATCGAGAACGATGTTCGTGACTTTTTAGACCAGATACCGCCCAGCGATTGCGACGAGGAATACATTCATACGATGTTCAAATACATGGAAGCGGTGATGCTCCTGGGAGTGAGCTACGAGGAAGGCCCGGGTAAAGAGTTGTACGACCTGATGGAGGAAAAGCTGGCACGGTGCAAAGTCCGTTTTCTCATGACTATAACGTTTGAGCAGACACTCACTGAGAGCGATGTTAACGATATGATCTCGTATTCGGGATCAGTCGAGTTTTATACACCGGATTTCCAGGGGGCAACCGAAGAAAACACGTTTCGTCTCATCGGTCCGAGACAGTCTCTGCCGCTCTCCGGCGGTGGTAGCAACGAAAACTGTGTGTGGACACACAGCGGATCAGTCGATATCGATCTTACAGGGGAAATCAGGGTCAAGGATTTTCACGGAGAAGGTTGGTTTACATTTTATTTAAATATAAACACGTTTCTCAACGACAGCATCCCGACGGTGTGTGATGACGAATCGTACCCTAATTTTTCGTCGGGAAATGATTCCTTTGAATTGGAAACGCCGCCATCACTGAACATGAAAGACGGAGTGAAGGTCGATCATACAAAAACCGCCGGTCCAATAACCAGCCATTTTACCCTGGAGATTAAGCCGATCAGTCTCTGGTAAGGGTACGCATTCAGCAATTTGTAATTAAAAAAATTCCCCCAAAGCAAACAAATTTAAAAAAAATGTACTCTTCGGGGGAATATTGGCATTATGAAGCTAATTTCGTAACCGTTTCGTGTTTACCGCATTTTCTCGACGACTTCATCGACTACCCAGCCGAATACCTCGACGCTTTCATCGATTGCATCGGCAGTAATACAGAGCGGCGGTGAAATCTTGACCGTGCCACCGCCTCTTCCGACCGGCGCAAACATCAGAAGCCCGGCTTCGAAACAGGCACGGATAATCTCGAAGGCAAGTTCATCATCCGGTACCAGAGACACACGGTCCTTCAGCGCCATAAAACCATACACTAATCCCCGGCCCTCGAAATCGAATATCTTACTGTGACGTTTATGGATTTTCAGCAGACCTTTTTTCAGTCGTTCGCCCATAACACGGGCATTTTCAACCAGCCCCTCACGTTCGATGAGTTCGATGGATGCAAGTGCGGCGACCGAACCCAGCGGATGTCCCGAATGTGTCGAGGTCATCGATCCCGGCCCATACAAATTCATGATATCCTCTTTTCCGATGACCGCTGCAATCGGGAGACTCGATGACATCCCTTTACCAAGGCACATTAAGTCCGGCACGATGCCGTGATGTTCGAATCCCCACATTTTTCCGGTTCTGCCGAAACCGGCCTGAACCTCGTCATATATCATCACAACATTGTATTTATCGCACCATTCACGGAGGCTTACCGCATACGCATCGGGCATAAAACCGCAGTGACCGCCCTGATAGGTTTCACTCATCACACCTGCTACATTTTCTGGTTTGACTCCTTTATCGGCAAGCGTGCGCTCGAACAGGTCGAAGCTTTTATCAAACACGATATTCGAACCGGGGAATGGCACCTGTACATACCGCGGGTCGAGGTCACCGATCCATTCTTTGAGTGCGGGTATACCGCCAGCAAGCTGCGAGCCGAGTGTTCTGCCGTGGAACGCCTCGTCGAAGGTAACGATGATATTCTTTTGCGGGCCGCCGTGCTTGACACCCCATGTCTGTGCAAGTTTAATTGCACACTCGGTTGTTTCCGATCCGGTGGTGAGAATGAATGCTCTGGTCATTGTGGGAGGTGCTATTTCGACGAGTTTTTTCGCGAGTTTGGCACGGGCTTCAGAGGGAAAACAGTAGGTATGTATAAGGCCCCGTTCAGTCTCGGCAATAATAGCATCCCGGATTTCACGACGTCCATGACCGGCATTGGTTACCAGCACACCGCTTGACCAATCCAGCCATTTGTTACCGTACGCATCGTAGACATGGTGTTTTTCAGCATGATCCCAAACAACAGGCGGCTGGCCGCGCATGGAAAACGGTTCATTGTCGCGAAGCATCTGCAGAATCGGTATTGATTCGGCTACCGGTAGTGTCGGCCCCAGAATTATTCGGTTTTCAGTCTTAACCGGTTTCACAGGCCTTGGTACAATCGGAAATTCTTTTGACGCCATAATAAGTTCCTTTATCGTATGTTTTTGTAAAAGTTAACAGCGTTTGACTTTGTATGGTAAGCAGATGATCGTTTACACGGCAATAATATGAATAACCGGTTTATAAATATAATCTATAATTATTTTAATTGTATTCATAAACTCTTAACAGTTTAGATAAATCATAAAAAAACAGAAAATATGAGAATATTTAATATGTCTTATTTATTAATTTAAATCAATATTTATTTTTCGGCAAAATCAAAATTGCACAAGTATGGGGAATTCCCGTACTGCTTTTTAATTCAAAAAGCAGCATAAACCGATTTCAAACCCGGCGCAATCCCTGCAAAAATCCGTTCATACCAGTTCCTGTATTCATCATGCGAGTTTTTATCCGGCTCGTACACATGCACTGGAAAAGACATCCCCGACAGCGCATCCTGTTCATCGGAATACACACCTGAACCGATTCCGGCTAAAATCGCCGCTCCCAGAAGCGTAACCTCGGGATTATCGATGATTTCGACCGGTTTACCCGTGACATCGGCTTTCATCTGAAGCCAGAATTCGTTCTTTTGAGCGCCGCCCAATGTTCTGAGCCTTTTGCATACTGCCCCGGTGTTGTCCTCGATTACTTTGATCTGCCGGGCAAGTTGATAGCAGGTAGACTCGAAAACTGCCCGTACGATCTGGCCGCGCGTAGTTGTCGTAGTGATACCGAGAATTGTCCCGATAGAATTATATGCCTGAAACGGCCCCATGCCGCGGATAAATGACGGCAGTACCGCTGTACCTCCTGCACCCGGACCGTAAGTCCCGGCCTCACTGATCATTGTTGAATAAAGCGTTTGACTATCAGTGTCACGGTAGAACTGTGTGCCGATCCACTCCAGCACACCTCCGGCTATCATGAGGCTCTGGCACAGGTATTGGTTGGGCAGACAGTGACGTTCCCAGTCGATCCCCGCGTCGAAAAGTGCACGGTTCGGGGTAAAGGTGTCGAGAATGGCGATAATCATTTCCCATGTTCCGGTGATATCGACAAATGTTTCGGGATCGGTGACTCCGGCGCCGAGTGCTCCGATTTCGCAGTCATGCCCGCCTGTGGCAACCGGTGTTCCGGCAGGAATCCCGGATTGTTCGGACGCAGATTTTGTAACCTCACCGATATTGTGGCCGGATTGCGATATTTTGGGGAAGATGTTTCTGCTGACACCAATGGTGTCGAGCATCCGGTCGCTCCAGCGGTCTTCATCGATGTCCAGCGCCGTTGTGGTCGATGCCATGGTGATTTCGGTCGTGAATTCACCGGACAGGCGATTTACCAGAAAATCCTGGGTCATGAGGTAGCAGTGAGCTTTTTTAAGGACGTCCGGTTCATGCACGGCAAGCCAACGCAGACGGTTAATGGTCTGGATGCTATAATTATGAAATCCGGTGATTTCATATATCTCGTATGGTTCGATTTGTTCGGTCAACCATTCGGTTTCACTGAGATTACGGGTATCATGCCAGCTCGACAGCGGATACAGGAGTTTGCCGTCACGATCTACAGGAGCGCCATCCACACCGAATCCCGATACCGATACGCCACCGATCTGAGATGGTGATTTCAGTTGTTCGATTACCTCCCGGGTGCATTGACAGACCTTATTCCAGATGTCATCCGCATCCCAAATGAGCCATCCTTCCCTGCCGCCCGGCTGCCGAACCGGTCCGTTACGCCGTGATGCCGAAGCTATTAGTTTGCCGTCCAGACCGAAAACGGCGGCTTTGATCCCAGTCGCCCCCAGATCGATACCCAAAAGAACCTGATTCGCATATTCATCCATTTATAACTCCTTTATGTGATACATAATAAAAAATATTTCATTTTCTACCGCCGTGTACATAATTTACATGAGAAAATAAATGAGCAAAGCATTTTTTTCAGACATTTTTTCCGATATTATTTTCAGGGAGGTATTACTGCATGTCAATATTATTTAAAAGAGTTTCAAAAAAAGCCGGACTTCCTCCGGGTACTCTTGTACATATCGGAGATAAAAGAGCGGAAGGAACCAGGATAACACTCATTTCTTATGACGAAAAGCAGTTTATGGAAAAGGAAGTAGATTTTATCGAGGATTGTTTCCCCTACAAAGATTCACCCGGTGTAACTTGGATAAATATCGACGGATTGCACGATGTGGAACTTATCAAAAAAATCGGGGATTTTTACGGCTTTCATTCACTTCTGATGGAAGATATCGTCAATACCAATCAGCGGCCCAAAATGGACGATTATGGGGATCATATCTACATTGTAATTAAAATGATCACGTTCAACAACCATTCTGAAAATAATTTGCAGGTGGAACAGGTCAGCCTTGTATTGGGTTCCAATTATGTCATATCGATTCAGGAACAGGTTGGTGATGTTTTCGGTGTGATCAGAGACAGGCTGAGAAACGCAAAAGGCCGTGTCAGAACAATGGATGCAGATTATCTGGCGTACAGTCTTATCGATGCAACCGTCGATAATTATTTTGTTGTCCTTGAAAATATCGGGGATATTATAGAAGAAATCGAGGATGAGCTGGTATCGGAACCCCGAAAAGAATCACTCCATAAAATATATGATGAAAAAAGAACCATGCTTATTTTAAGAAAATCCGTGTGGCCGCTTCGGGAACTCATCAGCAGCCTCGAAAGAGGAGAATCATCGCTATTCCGGAAAAGCACGACTATGTATCTGAAAGATGTTTATGACCACACAATTCAAATCATCGATACCATAGAGACCTACCGTGATCTGCTCACCGGTATGCTCGATATGTATATGACAAGCCTCAGCAACCGGATGAATGAAGTCATGAAAGTACTGACCATAATAGCCACAATCTTCATCCCGTTATCATTTGTTGTCGGTGTATACGGCATGAACTTTAAATATATGCCGGAGCTTGAATGGCACTGGGGTTACCCACTCATTTGGGGGGTAATAATTACAATAGTTACAACAATGTTAGCTATTTTCAGAAAAAACAACTGGTTATAGTTAATTATTATTTCCCGGTTCATTCATAATCATAACCGGAAACGGATCCGTCACACTTCCGGTATATAACGTACGATGTGGAAAAGGAATTTCAATACCATTTTTATCGAACGCTTCCTTGATTTCCTGTTTAATACTGTTCATCAGTAAAAGGAAATTTTCCTTAACCGTCCAGACACCAAACATCATGTCAATCGATGAGTCCCCATAACCTTTAAAAATAAAAATAGGTGGGGGTTCCTCGAGACATAACGGATTTTTCGAGGCCACATCGAATAGAATCTCCCGCACTCTGGCAATATCTTCTTTATAGGCAACTCCGACATCAATATCGATTCGCCGTATCGGAAAATACGTGTAATTCAATACATCGGTTTTGATCATGGTTTCATTGGGTATTCTGACAAGCCCGTTCTGGAATGTCCTTACCTTGACCGACAATAATTCGATGGAGTTTACGACTCCTGTCGTTTCACCGACCTTAATAATATCACCTATTCTGAAGGGACGGTCTGCCCGAAGAAACAATCCGCTTATGATATTCGATACCGATGTTTGGGAGGCGAAACCGAGTGCAACCGTCACTATTCCGGCAGCCCCCATAAATACGCTCAGCTTAAATCCTACTTCCTCCAGCACAGAAAAAATAATCAGAGTCGAAAACAGATAAAAGGATATACGACGAACCAGAATGGCATGCTGAGCATTAGCCTTTTTAGTAAATACTTTTGCCAGGAATGAGCTGAGAATTTTTGCAATTATGATACCGGCTACCAGCATGATGCCGGCACGCAGATAGGAATATAATTGATCCGGTGTAAAATGGCCGGACAGGGAATTTAAAGTTTCAGACATAAAAAATCTCCTCTCCCGGTTATTTAATGAGACGGTATAAAGCCTGAGTTAAAATGTTTCCACCTATTTTTTCTCTTGGTTCACAAATAATCTTCGGTTTTTTTGCCTCTTTAGGCGCTCTCGGCTTGATTTCAAGATCGGCAGAATCGCTGTCACGTTTCATTTCAAGGGTAACAGGTTGAGTCCACAGATAACCATCCTCCGACTCATAGAGAGACAATGTGCGTACCGGAAGATTGAGTGATTTAAGTAAAATCGACTGGTTTGTCTGGTTTTTCAGCAGAACGACTGTAACGGCACGGTGCGGTCTGAACTGAATATCCTCGAGCTTCAACCGCCCATAACTTTTGCTGGCATAACAAAGCTCGCCTTCCATTGTCGAGGGGCCGAACCATGTATCGGAAGGTCTGAAAACCGGCATGTCGATTATTTTAACCGGTGGATTTCCCGTCTTGATGATAATCCATACCGGCGAACTGACATAAAAAGATATATTCTGGTTAGGCAGAACATAAAAAGGAGTTTCGGAGTGAATGACGACGGGGCGGTCGGCTAACGCCGGAGTAAGCATGATCGTCTCGTCGGTGTCCGTCACACCGAACCTGGTTATCACCGCTTTCGGTACCGTTTCAACAGACTGGGTAAAAGGCAATGACACATCAAGGAAAGTATCCAGCTCATTATCACCGGTTTCATATATTATTTTCCATTCATTGCTCATGCGTTCGATCCAAAAAGTCGAGGGTCCGATACTCCAGCGGCCAACCGTGTTTAACGGCACTGAATATGTACCCCACCAAACAAGGTCCGGTCGATTTTTATAAACCATAGGTTGTTCTCCTGATATCTGAGTTTTACCAGTCATTTTTATAAAAAGTAGTTGAGCCTCAGCGGGAGAAACAGGATATTACCAAAGTGAAGTAAAACCGAACCCCGGGGAGGCTCACATGGAAACAAGCAAAAAGCGATGAAGAAATCAAGTATTAAATGTGGTTAGGGGGCGCCCCTATTTTTTCGGAAATACGTAGGAATAAGAAAATAACCATCAACAGTGCTGACGATAAAGATATTTAGGAGGCACAAAGGTACA
>JAFGMP010000190.1 GCA_016927495.1 Candidatus Latescibacterota bacterium
ACTGCGAGGGAAAAAATAAAAAAACGGGGAGAATTCTATGCTTAATCAACAAAAGAAGAATGTTCCGGTTATGTTCGTACTTTTAATATTCACCTTTCTGAGCATGACAAGCATTGCTCAGGACAAAAAAGAAGATAAAGCGAAGGACTCCGATTCAGAAAAAAAAGAACACAAAATTTACACCGTGAAAGGGTACCGTCACGGCATAAGTTTTTTCAAAAAAGCGCATTACAAGGAAACAATACCGATTAAAGAAGGTGAGCTTGATTTCAGGCATTACCACACCTATGACGAGATGGTTTGTTTCCTCAAAAAATGGGCGGAACAATATCCCGACCTAATCGATCTGTATATTGGCGGACAGAGTTTCGAGGGCCGTGACATATACCAGCTTACCCTGACCAACAAAAACATCCTTACACCTACCGACAAACCGGCAATGGCGATCGACGCAAACCGTCACAGCGGCGAGGTAACCGCAGCAGAATCGGCGCTCTGGTTGCTCAATTACCTGTTGGAGAAGTACGGAAAAGATGATGAAATAACGAAACTCATCGACACCAAGACATTCTACTTCAGAGTTCTGAACAATCCCGACGGCTCCGAAATGTATCTGCAGACGGTTCAGAGTAACCGCAGTTCGGTACGCCCCCATGACTCAGACCGTGACGGCCTGCTCGATGAAGACCCGCCGGAAGACCTCGACGGCGACGGCTTCATACGTCAGATGCGTGTCAAAGCGGAACCAGACAGCGGTAACTATATACTCGATCCCCGTGACTCTTCGGGAAGGCTTATGAAACAGGTTATGGACGGAGAAGGTGAATATAAGATATACAGCGAGGGCATCGACAACGACGGCGACGGCAAATATAACGAGGATGGCATCGGCGGACTTGACCTGCACCGCAACTATCCCGAAAACTGGCGGCCCGATTCCGGTCTGGATGCTACAGAGCGAGGCTGGACACAGTTCGGCGCGGGAGAATATCCTCTGTCGGAACCTGAAACGAGAAGCTTTGTGCTGTTCCTCTTGCAGCATCCGCATATCAGCATCGTGAACTCGATGGACACCAGCGTTCCCATGCACCTCAGGGGGCCGTCCACATCAAAGAGCGAGGAGCGGATGTACCCCGAAGACCTGGAACTGTTCCGGTATTTCGACAAAGAAGGACAGAAAATCACCGGTTATCCCTGGGCAGGCGACACCTATCAAAATTATCAGACACGCACAAAATTCAATCCGGTAACCGGTGATCCCAATATTCCGGTTCCCCTGTTCGGTCACGGCCCCGATTTCGGGTACTGGTATTACGGCAGTATCTGGTATGGCGACGAACTCTGGTGCACCGGCGCTGTTTTTGATTACGACAAAGACGGTACTTATGACGAGTACGATGCGCTGCGTTGGAACGATGAGGCATGCGGCGGAAAAGAATTTATGGAATGGACGGAATTCGATCATCCGCAGCTTGGCAAGGTTGAAATCGGTGGATTCAACCCCAAATTCTTCCGACAGAATCCACCCGTCGAATTTCTCGAGGAATGGATCATTAAACAGGCAAAGCATAACCTGTTTCTTGCCAAACATCTGCCGCAGATAGAAATAACCTCGACCGATGTCAAACCGAAAAGAACAAAGGGCGAATATGAAGTCACCGTGAAATTCACCAACACCGGCTATTTACCAACTGCACTTCAGCAGGCGCAACTGGTAAAGATTGTGCGCCCCGACCGTGTTCGGCTCGAATTCGACAAGGAACTCACCAAAGACCGTAAAAACAAACAGGTTGAAATTCTGGTGCCGGAAATACAGAATAAGGATATCGAATTGGGAATAACCAAGAGCGATGAGACAAAAACCGCACGGTTTACGGTTAAACTGAACGGTATCGATTCTGCTGAGTGCACGGTGCATGTGCTCTCTTCACGCGGCGGGCATCATAAAAAAGAAATTGTTATAGGGGAGAAGTGATTGAGGGAAATAAATTGATAAATATATCCCAGCTACCCAACCCGAACTCACCCTCTTACTCCCTCTCTAACCTTTAGAGAGGGAGAATTATCAAATCCGAAATCCATTGGCAGTTACGTATCACCGCCTTTCCCCTCTGCCAATTGCGAGAGGATATCGTGTAGCGACAGGGGTAAGTGTTAAGCCATAATTCAAGTATGGGACAATTAGCGAATTGCCCCTACTTTTTTTATCCGTGTTTATCCGTGTCCATCCGTGGCAAATATAATTTTGCTACTTTCTTTCTCCTGCCATAATGAACGTCGATTTGACCCGAACATCATTTTTCGCGCTGCCGTGATTCGGCTGGAAACAGGTTCTCACTCCGGGGCCGTTCACCCTGAAATACTCAGGGTAGTATATATTCATTAGGTCGTAATCGTTGATGTTGCGTAAATAGACGTTTGCCGAAACGATATCCTCAAAACCAAGCCCGGCCTCTTCGAGCACATCGAGATGATTTTGCATCATCTGGTGAAACTGTTTTTCGAGATCGACAGTCTCTATTCCCGCGCCGGGGATATATCCTGTCTGTGCAGACAGGTAGAGCGTATTTCCCGCCCAGACACCGGGGCTTGCGGTCGGCGCCATCTCCTCCGGGCCGTATTTCATGCTTGCGGGACGGACAATCCTTCGGCTTGCCAGATCGGTGGTCGCGATGCAGGTAACTTCTACATGGTTGCCTCCCGGAATTCCCTCGACAAACACGGTGATCCTTGCCGGTTCATTGCCGTAATCGAAGAATTCGCTGTAGACTTTATTGAAAACGCCGTAATTGTCGTAACTGTCGAGATAAATATTGCTCCATAACACATGGCCGAAATCCAGCCCTGCTTCGGTGAGCGCGTGCTCCATATTCTTCATGGCTTGTCTGGCCTGTTCCTCAAATGTTTCCGGCTGACCGCTTCCGGGGATGCTACTGCCCCTTCCCGATACATAGAGTGTCTCGCCTGCTAATACACCGAGACTGTATGTGAGGTCTTTCGGGCCGACTATCTTTCGTTCGGAAAGATCAGAATATGCAATCGCCGTAATCTCCATCTGCGAAGGGCCTGGAATATTGGCGACACTGAAGGTCGTGCGTGCCGGTGAGTTTGTTGGGAAAGTCTCCTTCCATGCCGCGGTCATATCTTTGACCGCTTCGGGATCTTCGAGCATCACCCATGCCTGAACCACATTTGCGAGATCGAGATTTGCCATCTGGAGCGACCGTTGTATGCTGGCGAAACAACGCTTGGTTTTCACCGCGTAACTTTCATCGGGACTTTCGGGACGGCCATCCCCGGTACCCGCGACATAATATGTTTTGCCAACCATAACGCCGGAATAATACAAACCGGGCTTTGGCCCGGGACGGGCAAACTTTTTGATGAGTGGTTCGGCGAATACGTTAAATACAAAAACGATTACAAGCATCATACTTACTGATAGAACAACGGTTGTCTTTTTCATGATTTATTTCTCCGGATAAAAAATTACTATGGTTTCGGTATATGTATTGAACCCTCAACTAATTCTATTATATTGGTAAAGAAACGGATTGCTTATTTTTAAGATTTAACCAATTTATAATACGGCTTACTGCAATCTAATTCAAGCATTTTCATCACGGAGGATACCAATGAAACCGGAAACTATCAACAGAAAAAGACGGAGTCTGTTAACCCACGGCGCATCATTGTTAGGCGCAACAGTCGGCGGCTCCATGCTTTCACCGTTTTTGGCAGGTTGTGAAACAAAACCTGAAAGCAACCGGAGTACAGCAAACAAGCAGCCATCGAAATACCTGAAATACAAAGATAAACTCGATAAATGTTTCAGCGCGGTATTACAGGATGTTATGGATGGTATGGGTGTCAGAGTACAGTGCATGGACCCTGAAATAAGCCCGCTGCTGCCATCCATGAAAGCCTGGGGCGAGGCGGTAACAATTTATCTCGAAACGGTAACCGAGGTTCCGGCAAAACCGTTCCAAATGGAGATGGAACTGCTCGATGACAGCCGTGAGGGCCAGATCATTGTCGCACAGTGCAACGCACGGGAACGTTCGGCATTCTGGGGTGGGCTTCTGACCAACGCAGCGGTGGGTCATAAGCTCTCAGGCGTCATTATCGACGGCGGTGCTCGCGACTACAATGAGATTGTGGAAATGAACTTCCCGGTTTTCTGCAAGGGACTCTCGCCGTATGATTCGCTGGGCCGTATGGATGCCAAGGAACGTGATATACCGATTGAATGCGGCGGCATCAGAGTCTCTCCGGGTGACCTCGTGTTTGCCGATGTGGACGGAACCGTAGTAGTACCGCAGGGTATCGTCGACGAGGTTGTTGCCAAGGCATGGGAAAAAGTTCGCGGTGAAAGCAAAGTCCGCGAGGAACTGAGGTCAGGCGCCAGTGTAGTTGCAACCTTTGAAAAATACGGTATCTTATGATAACGATAACAACTTGAGAAAGAGGAAATAAATGAAAACCGGAAATGGCACCAGACGAAATTTTCTGAAATCTGCCGGCTTTAGTTCTCTGGCAGTAGCAGGTACAACCGGATGTTCGGTCTCCCGAAAAAATGTAAGAGCACCGAAAAAAAGAATCATGGTAGGAAGCTTTTCCGATGAGACCAATACATTCATCAACGAAACCCGCACTCTTGACGATGTCAAAAAAAGCGCTAAATACGGCGATGATGTCTTCAAAAAAGGCGGTCGTATGGTTCACGGCACTGTGGGCGGTTCGATGGACGGTTTTGTCGATGTGCTTGAAATGTACGATATCGAACTCATCGGCTCGATAGCCGCCGGGGGTAACCACCGTATCATGACAGAAGAGGTATTCGATTATGTAACCGGCTATATGCTCGATACCCTCGATAAAAATCAGGTCGACGGAGTCTATCTCAACCTTCACGGCGCAGGCTGCACAATCGGCCATGACGACCTCGAGGGTGAAACGCTTCAGTTGATTCGTAATAAAGTCGGACCGGACATTCCCATTATGTATACGATGGACTTGCACTGCACGGTGACCGATTTGATGGCGCAGTCAGCCGATGCGGTCAGCATCTTCCGAACCTACCCGCACATCGATGCGTTCGATGTTGGCTATGAAATCGGCACCATAATGATGGGTACGTTTTTTGGCAAATTGAAACCGGTTACCGCTGTCAAAAAAATACCGCTGATGATCGGCCCGCCGCTCAATGTTGTGACTGCCGATGAACCGATCAGGCTTGTGTATGAAAAGGCGAAGATGATGCAGCGAACGATCCCCGGTGTGCTGACCTGCTGCCCGGCGCACGGTTTCATGCAGCAGGATTTGCCGACACAGGGCGCAGGAATCATGGTAACAACCGACGGCGACCGTGAACTGGCGCAAAAACTCGCTGATGAACTTGGTGACATGATGTTTTCATACCGTAAAGAATACTGGATCGACCTGCCCGGACCGACAGAGACCATTCGCCTTGCTATGAAATCCGATAAACCGGTTGCCATTGCGGACGGCGGCGATAACATCGGCGCGGGCGGCGCAGGTGACGGCACAGCGCTTCTCCGAGAAATCCTCAAACAGAATGTCGATTCGGCGTTTGTCCAGATTTATGATCCGGAATCTGCTCAAAAGGCATATAATGCGGGTGTGGGTGCGACGGTGACGGTGGATGTCGGCGGCAAATCCGATCCCATGTACGGCCCGCCGGTGACAGTGACCGGCAAAGTGACTGTGATTTCGGAAGAAGGTAAATCCTGGCATCCTGCGGCGCGAATCGATCTGAAAGGAGTCACCATTCTGCTCAATACAAAACGGATCGGCCCCAACGATCAGACGAATGTGAGAGCGATGGGCATATATCCCGAAAAGTACCGGATGACCGTGTGCAAAGGCGGTTTCGCGTTCAGACCGCAGCATCCGCCGGAGATTTATAACTATATCATGAGCGCGACACCGGGATATTCTTCGCCGGATTTATCGACATTCACCTGGAAAAGAATCCCGAGGCCGATTTATCCGATCGATGATATTTGAAAAAGAAAAGGAAGAAGGCAGCAGGCACAAAGGCAGAAGGGAAAAAACGACCGGGATTGCCGGGATTATAGAAGGATTGCCGGGATTTCAAAATACCGGTACAAGGGATTTGTAGGGGCAGACCCATGTGTCTGCCCTGGATAATTAATTGTCTGGACCATGATACCCATGATGGAATGATGACCGTGATCTGTTTTCGTGGTTAATATCACTTCGACGTGTCGCATCGAAGCAGTCTTTTTCGCGAAGACGAATGTGACACATCCGTTTTCTCTTTTCTGATTTTATTATTCATGTAATCATGAAAATTAAGTGAATCATGGTTCAGACAGTTTTTTATATCACTACAAATGACGAATAAACAGAAGTTATAAATGACATGAAAATTATATAGATATTAGCCGTAATTTTAATATGGTGGATATACAGTAAATTAATATTTCATTGAAACCAATACAGTTCTTAGAGAATTTAGGGATAATTAGATTGTCGAAAATAAATCATTGGAGTGGCTAATGGCAATCGAAAAACCAGAAATTGATCCTTATCTATTTGAAAGTCAATTTAGGGCATTCAAGATATTTGTTGAAGAACAAAAACATGTTCCTTTCGTATCCTTCGCATCCCACCGATATATTGATGAAGAAGAAAATTATAAGTTTGTAGTAAATATGAAAGCTCGTGAAGAATTATCTTTCGAAACATGGAAAAAGTCAGATATTGGAAACGGTAATATTATTTTATCAGTAATTAAATCAATAGAAATTGAAAAAAATAATTTAGTTCGTTGGCAAAACCGTTATGGGGAAACTGCTCGTCCACATAATCCATTATATGTAGCTCTCAATGATCCAGACAAATTGAAATCCATTGAAACTTGTTTTTATCAATTGTATTCACTACTGTCCGGTTAAAAGTCGAATAAATTCAATTGGTTAGGATCGACATATTGTTGTACTGAATAGGTATTATCTGTAAATAAC
>JAFGMP010000191.1 GCA_016927495.1 Candidatus Latescibacterota bacterium
GATAATCCCCAGACAGCCGCACTTCTTCAGGGGCTTGAAGCACAAGCTAAAAACACCTTACCGTTTATAAAATTTCAGGAGGCTCTGACTGGGTCGGTTATTATTCCCGAGTCACATGTTCGTGAACGATGGGATCTGGAAAAACAGAGACGTACCATTAAGTGGGGGCTGGTGAGTGTTACCAGGTTCAGCGATGCTATCAATGATGTGCCGCACCAGGATATTCAAGCATATTTCAATGAACATAAGGATAAGTACAAACGTGAAGAGCAGCGTACTCTCGATTTTGTGTTTTTCCCTCTTCAGGCTACAGCACAGGACTCCGCAGAGGTACTTGAGCGAGCACAGATGTTAGCTCAGAGAGCTAAAAATGGCGAGGATTTTGCCGACCTGGCAAACGGGTATTCGATGGATCCCGGAAACGATGACGGTATGGGAAATCGCCGTGGCGGCGACCTCGGGTATTTTGGAAAAGGCACAATGGTGAAAGTATTTGAAGATGTGGCATTCAGTATGAAACCCGGAGAAATATCCGATCCGTTTTTATCTCCCTTTGGTTATCATATTGTTAAAATAGATTCTCTCAAATATAAAGAAGACGATAAAAAAAGAGCGACGAAGGAAGTTGATCAGGTCAAGGCGCGGCATATTCTTCTTACTCTCGATCCATCAAGCACAACCCGCGATGAACACGAAAACCGGGTAACTGCGTTTCAGGAGAAAGTCAGTAAGGGTGGGGATTTTGCGCAATCGGCTCGGGAGGAAGGTCTCGAAGTTGGCAGGACCGCTAAATTTAATAAGGAGTCAACGTTTATAGGGTCCATCGGTCAAAATCCTGAGATTCTGATTAACCGGTCTTTCAACTCGAATCTGGGAGACGTTCTACCTCCATATTGGACAGATCCGGGAGCGTTTGTGTTACGTGTGGCGGAAATATATGAGGCAGGTATACCACCTCTTGAAGAAATACAGAATCAGGTGAAAGAGGATGTTCGTAAAGAAAAAGGACGCGCCAAAGCTCAGGAACTCGCTAATAACATTGACCGTCTTATGAAATCGGGAAAGACTTTCGAAGAAGCCGCGGCCGCAGATTCCACAAATCCGATTGCGGTACAAACCGAAACAGTAACCCGGGTTCAGCGTGTAAGGATACTTGGCGCTAAAAGCCCGTTAATAGCCGCAGCTTTCCAATTGAAAGAGCCCGGAGATTCGACAGGCCCTGTCGATATGGAGCAGGGAGTCGGAATTGCAGTTCTGGAATCTATCGAACCGCTCGATACGGAATTGTATGAGAAAGAACGTGAGCAAACCTACGAACAACTTGTACGGGAAAAACAGAATCTTATTATAAGCAGAACAATGGAAGACCTACGGAAAAATGCTAAAATAGTCGATCACCGGTATATGTACTATAATTTATAGAATTTGGTTGCGGGTCGTTTCGGCCGGATAAGGCGATATAATCTACAATTTTGCAGCGCTAAAAAAAACGGGTATGTTTGCCCGTTTTTTTTAATCTTCTGGGAAAATGAGCCTGTGGTGCTCTTCACCGGGACTCGTGAGTTTTATGAACTCTTTAAAATTTTCCTCGCCGAAATTCGAGTATACGACGTCAGCGCCAAACCATCGTTCCTGGGGGCCTCCTGACGGCCTGAGATAATTTGCCGCCGAAGTAAATCTGTTGTCAGTGATATTTACCGAATTTTTGTGTGCGCGAATAGCCCGTTCCTTCAAGCCTTCAAGCATATGTATTGCCTTGCCTTTTTCTTTATCGACTGATTGTACGAGTGTTGAATCGAGTGCGGTGATACTATCGGCAAGCCCATCAAATCCGTGCTTCAGGGCATTTTCGAGCGAGTCAAACTTTTCCATTATATTTTCAGGAAAACTGTCATACGCAAGTTCAGCACGGATTTTTTCAGGAGTCTCAAATAATTTTTCCAGTTCAATACCTTCCTTTTCCGCAGTTCTCGTTATCCGTTTGTCTATAATAGTAAATGATGCTCTTGGCCACACGACAGAAGCGTTTATGTTAAAAAAATCATACAACGGTTGAATCTGGCTGAGATATATTCTTTCCCCGGGGCCGCCGATTGTTGCCACAACGGGTAACATGAAGTCCTGACATACAGGGCGTAATGCCGCTCCGGGGCTGAAAAGCTCAGGTGATGTCCGAAGCATATCGAGTATCTGAGTTCTTGAATACCGTAAAGACCCTGCTATGAACCCGGTACCGTCAAACCGGACAGGATACCGAACTCCTTCGAACTCGACGAAAAGATTGGTGGAATCTGCCGGTTTTTTTAGCGCTTTTCTGCGTTTGCGGGAGTTTTCGAATGTATCCGCTTCCGTGTTTATGAGGCCGGTAGAAACAAGCGGATTATTAAGTTCTTCAGTCATAATGTGAGCATACAGTTTTTTAATTCCCTGCCAGCGCGGATCAATTATTATAAGGCCGTATGAGGAACACATTGCTACCATCTGTGCCGAGAAGGCATTTACCCATGAAGTTCCCGGCTGCCAGGAATTTCGAATAATTTCAATATATTTTTGCGTACGGTCACCGGAAAATATGTTTTTTTCATACAAATCGATAACTTCATGAATATCATCATCGATAAGTATATCACCTACCGGCATTCCTTCATGATAGGATTTCGGCTTATATTCAATGCGAAACTCACTGCCGTTCTGCGTTCTGATTCCCAAATCTTTTACCTCATCAAAATCATGATCGTCAGAGGCTATCCAGAACAGCGGGAGTACATTTTTGCCCGATGATTCGGAAATCCGTGATGCAAGGCGTATTGAATGCATGGCTTTATAGAACGTATACAGCGGGCCGCCAAAGAGCCCGGCCTGCTGACCGCTTAATACAAACATTGTGTCGTTATCAACCGTATCTATTGTTTCAAGCAATTTGCCATCTGCTCCTATACGGTCATTTTCACGACTTAGAATCGTTTTCAGTGATTCAAGAGGATATGAAGATGCATCAAGCATATCGGCTCGGTTGATAAGACGTTTCCAGTTGGGTGTGGCTGTATCATCGGGGATAATTGCGGGTATATTCGCTGAAAAAAATGATCCTGCTGTTACAATTTTAATCACAATTATTTAACTCCGTGAAGGATCATTCTCTGGGATGTCGGTGAATATGGTTCTCCATCAACCGAACCGAGCATCGTTGTATTACCCAGTCCCGCATTTCGGATCATCGCTCGCATTTCTTCAGGTTCGTAAAGACGGACCGACTCATGAAACGTCTGGGAGTTTTCATCCCATTGAAGAAAAATAGTTTTTTCAATACGGCCGGTAGTTCTATCATAATGACGTTTTTCGGTTATTTTCATACCTTCTTTATTTCTGCTTGATACTTCCACCAGGTTTTCAATAACCTGCTTCGGATTAAGGTAGTCGATCAGATAACGCCCACCAGGCTTAAGGACACGCGCTATGGTAACAATCAATTCCTTATTCTCTTCATCGGTAAAATACCCGAATGACGTAAACAAATTCAGCACAACATCAAAAGCTTCATCTTTAAAAGGTACATGCCGTGCATCACCTCGAACATAAAGCGGGTATGTTGATTCGTATGGCGCACTTTCCCGTGCAATTTTAAGCATCGGCATCGAATAATCAAGGCCAACGACGCTGCACCCCAATTCAGCAATTGCCGAATCATGTCTTCCCGGACCACAGCAGAGATCGAGCACATGTTCATCACCCCTCAGGCCGATTATATCTTTAATACGCTGAATCTCATATTCGGCTTCCTGAATATTTCGGTGCTCGTAGACGAGCAGATATTCCTCGCCAAACCAGCGTTTGTACCAATCCATTACGATCTCCTGACTGTAACTGTACTGCCAATCGATGTCATAAAGTATGATGCAGCGTTTCCTTCATTCATTGATATTTCCAGATATCCGGAAGCGCCAAATAATACAAGTGGAGTACCCTTCTGGGCCTGACTGTAATGATCCATGATTTTTCTGAATCGTTCCGCAGCGAATGAAACTTCGATTTTTCGTTTGCCGGCAAATGTATTAAACGCATGTATCGATATGTTCGAAATCAGATTACCGAATGAATCAATCGAAACGATTTCACCTTTTAAAATATTACCGTTTTGTTCGGGCTGAGGATAAACCAGTTTTTTGAGTCGGTTCAGAACCGGGCCGATTTCGGAAAAGTCCCTTCCTGCGGAGAGATGACCGGCACATGGCGCATATATATCTCTGCCATGAAAAGTGCTCGATATTTTATCCTGTAAAAATGTCGGATTAACAATTTCCCTAATTTCTATTGCATCATCGTCTCCCAGAACCAGGGAAAATATTCCGTTGTCCGGTCCGATGAAAATATACCGGTCTGTTTTTACCGCAATGTTCTTTCTTTTACTGCCAACCTTTGGATCGACAATAGCGATATGGACAGTTCCCGTCGGAAAGAACTCATACGCGCGAACAATAGTAAACGCAGCGCTTACTACATCGTGAGGTGGTATATCATGAGTAATGTCGATAATCTTCGCATTGAGATTTGTAGTATACACCATTCCTCTTATGATACCGGCATAAGGATCTTTTGTGCCAAAATCGGTCGTTAAAGTTACAAGTCCGCTCATTATCATTATTTTGTCCTCATTGTGAAGATTCCGTCCCAGTCTTCAGGTGGTGGATTTATTAAAAACTTATTACAACGTTCCAGATACAATACCGATGGCCCGTCTTCACCGCTAATAGATAACGCTTCGGTGAATAAGTCGATACCATCCTGCCAGCGGCATTCTTTGTAGGCTGCAAGCCCCTGGGAATATACTGTTAATAATTTCTGTATGCCTGAATCCAAATTGTCTGATTTTTTCCCCAGGATTTCATATACTTTTACACCTTCCCGTTTTCCCTTTACTCTCAATATGTCAAGTTCACGGGTATGTACGGCATGATCAACAAAGCTTTTTGTTGCTTCACTGCACATTATATAAGTGCCGTATATTTTATTCGCACCCTCCAGACGTGAACTCAGATTTACATTATCACCCATTACGGTGTAATCGAAAATTTCACGCGAACCCATATTTCCTATAACCATTTCGCCGGAATTGATACCGACACGGGCTTTGAGCTCTGATCTTCCCTCTTCCTTCCATTTTTCACGCATTTGTTTCAGTTTCGCCTGCATATCGATAGCTGCCAGGCATGCCTTAAGGGCATGATCTTCGTCAGGCAGAGGAGCGCCGAATTCCGCCATGATCGCATCACCTTCATATTTGTCGATAATCCCGTCATACGAAAGAATGATATCAGTCATTGCGGTAAGATATTCATTGAGCAGTTCCACAAGCTCGGTGGGAGAAAGTTTTTCGGATATAGAGGTAAATCCCTGAACATCGCTGAAAAGCACGGTCATAACCCGTTCTTCACCCCCGAGCGTAAGCATTTCGGGATTTTTAAGCAGTTCTCCTACTACTTTTCCCGGTACATAATGAGCGAAAGCTCCCCGTATGATTGCCTTCTGACGGCGTTCCGTCAAAAAGTTATAGGTTACCGCACTGAGATATGATAACAGTACTGTTGTGAATGATGGCGCAACTATCGGTACAAGCAGCCTCTTTTTTTCGAAAAAATATACCGCAGTAATAAAATACATAACAATAAACATGATTGACAAAAATAAACCGCCGTAGCCTCTGAAGCGATAATTGATAAACGTTGAAACAATGGCGATTAGAACAATCAGGATAACGGTTTGCCAGTAACTGAACGGAACTATGAAACGATCATCGAGGATTGTTGATATTATATTTTTGTGAACATGTACACCGTACATAGGGATTTCGGATGAACTTGACAGTTTTGTTCCCAGATAGAATGGTGTCGATTCCCAGTCCTTCGATTCGGGATATGCGGCCCCTACGAGCACTACTTTATCTTTAAATTGTCCGGTTTCGATCAGGGACTGAAGGCCGGATTCATCGAGCACCTGTTCATAGGAAATATATCCTCCACTGTTGGCATAACTGGCTTCATCCATGCAAAAGTTGATAACCATGGTATCGCGTTCATCAAGTGGTACGACCTTATCACCAACAAATACCCTGTGTTTTTCTGTGTCAACCCATGCTGTATCGGCATCCATCGCAAACATAGCCGCTCTCAAGGCAAATGAATACTGCCATTCCATTTGCGGATCGGTGTCATTGTGGATGAGTTGAGCACGGCGGACGAATTTATCGGAATCAAGTACCATGTCGACAAAAGCAAGCTGACCGTGATTACGGAATTCCGGAATAGGAAGCGGAGGTTCACCGGTTGACGTTCTGGTTGCCTTGGCCATTGTCACTATTTGCTTACGGGCAATGACGGTATTGGGGTACATGAACAACGTGTCGGCAAACAGAGAATCTCTCCATGACATGGTACCGCCTAATTCCATTGAATAATCATCGGATATTTGTTTCCCGGTATAGGTGAGAAATAAAATATCGAGCAGAACCGCTTTTGCGCCTGCCCTGTAAAGGTTTTCAATCAACCGTACATGATAATCCCGGGGAGGAACTCCGGTAAGCCCTAAAAAATCAAGTGTCTGTGGGTCAATAGCCACGATTACGATTTCATCGGTGTGATCTTCAATACCTCTGATACGAAAACGCAGATCATGTGTGGATAATTCGATTTTTCCGAATATGTCGAGTCGTTCAAGCAAAGAAACCGTTACAATAACTGACAAGCAAATAATAACATATGCAACATATGTTGTAATTTTTTCTTTTCTGATTTCCATCGATCGTTCTTTCATCGTAAGACATTCATGATCGTAATTTTACCATGAATAATTATAACGTATAAAACATAAAATAATGAATGAATTGTGAGAAAAAAGCGAAAAGTGGATTAAAATATAAATAAAGGTTGCTTTTGAAATGCAAAAGTTTTTTATTATTGCATGTTTTATGATACGGAGGTAGCGTGTAATACCGTAGCATAACATATTTTTTTATCATGTTGTTTTTAATGTGTTTAGTTGCTTTTGAAAAGGAGAGGTTTATTAACAATGGGAAGAGAAGACCAAATTATAACGCAGCGTGACATACCGTATCCCTATTCCATTGACTCTGATGAAATGGTAGCCCGGTTCGAAAAATGCTACACCGCAGCAATAAATGATGTCATGACAAGCAGAAGTCTCGGTGACAGCCTGAATCTACCGAGCACATGGCTTGGACCGGATATCAAGTGCCGGACAAAAGAATTGAACAGGGATGTTGTCGCCGGATTTGCATTCACTATCCAGTGGATAAAGGACCCATCCCCTGATGAGAGGACACGTACCGGTGAAAAGATGCTGAGTTCCTATTTTAAAAATGCCATTCTTTGTGTCGATACCGGCGGTGATCCTGAATCGGGTTATCTTGGCGAACTCAATACTAATGCAATGATGAGAAACGGTGTTCGAGGATCGGTCATAGATGGCGGTGCTAAAGATACGGGTTTTGTTAAACTGATGAATTTCCCGGTATTCTGCAAATTTTCGAGCCCTATCGATGCTTATACAGGTAATCGTCTGCGTGGCTGGCATCTGCCGATTCTTATCAATGGTGTCAAAATCGAACCTATGGATGTAATCGTTGGTGACAGCGACGGTGTTATGGTGATACCGAAAGCTGTCGCCGAGGAAGTGCTGGTGAAGCTGGAGAAGCGGAAAGAATTTGAGGATAAGGTTCGCGAACTTATACGATCCGGTATGACACCCGAACAGGCTGCAATTAAAATGGGTACAACGGAATTGTAAAAATAATAAACAGACATTATATTAAAAGCTGCCGGAAATCGGCGGCTTTTTTTATAGTAAATTCTTTAATAATCAAAATAATCACAGAAGATACAAGTTGTATACTATATAAATGATTAAAATAATATAGTTGTTATACATCAGGAGGATTGTTTTTGGATAACAGACAGAACACATTTCGACGCCTTATGGAAGACTCTGACACTTTTATCGTAACGTGTGAGCATATACCCGGCAGGGTTTCTCGTGATAAAAGTCTGGACAATATCCTCACTTTTGCCAAAAAAAGTCTTGAAACCGGCATCGTACATGCTTTAAGCCTTACTGATAATCCTGGTGGCACTCCGGCTATTTTACCTGATCCTCTTGTGAAGGAAATCGAGCAGTTGGGTCTACCGGCCATCGTTCATTTTACCGCTAAAGATATGAACCGCAATATGCTCGAAGCCCGTGGGCTTGCACTGGATCGCATGGGTATCAAAAACCTGCTTGTGATGAGCGGTGATTATCAGACTCTCGGGAAATCAGGGCTGCCCATGCCTGTTTTCGATATCGATCCCATTCATATTCTCAACAAACTGACCCTTATGAATAAAGGCTGGCGGATTGGTAAAGACACACGGACTCTTGAAGAATGTCCCAGGACAGATTTCTTTCACGGAGCTGTCGTATCACCATATAAATACACCGAACCCGGTTTCATGCTTCAGATGTATAAAATGGAGAAAAAGGCCCGTGCGGGAGCGCATTTTTTTATCACCCAACTCGGTTTTGATGCGTCAAAACTGAAAGATCTGCGTAACTACATGCTTGAAAGGCACATAACCGTACCGGTCATGGGAAGTGTTTTTATACTCAGGAAAGGTGCAGCAAGTGTCATGAATCACGGTGAAATTCCCGGCGCATATGTTTCCGATAAATTATTGTCGCTTGTTACCGCTGAATCGGAATCCGATGACAAAGGCAGGTCGGCTTCGCTCGAACGCGCCGCTATGCAGGTGGCCGTTATAAAAGGTCTCGGCTTTAAAGGTGTACATATCGAGGCAATGATCCTCAAATTCGATATGGTGGAGACAATTCTCGGACGGGCACGTGAACTGGAACCGGACTGGGAGGAATGCTTTGAAAAATTGCATTTTTGCCCTGAGGGATCTTTTTATCTGGGTCAGTCAGGATGTACTGCCCGGTCATATGCTTCCGGTAAACTGAAAAAAAGCTGGGTTAATTATCTGGTCATGCGGGTGTTGCACAAACTCCTCTTCGTAAAAACAGGAGGATCGAGCGGACTCATGAGAGTGTTTTCCCGAAATCTCGACAGGTTCAAACTTGTTGGAGCGGTATCACATTTTTTTGAATGGGTGATGAAACTTGCATGCTTCAACTGCCGTGACTGTGGAGATTGTGCTCTTCCGGAACTGAAGTTTCTCTGTCCCCAGTCACAATGCCCGAAACAACAGCGAAACGGCCCCTGTGGCGGATCGAGGCTCGATGCCTGCGAAGTGTATCCCGACCGTCCCTGTGTCTGGAATCGTGTTTACGTGCGTGCGAAATCATACGGAGAACATGAAGACATTCGCGATACGGTCATCGGTCCGAAAGACTGGAAGCTTGAACGGTCTTCGGGATGGGTGAATTTCCATCTCGGTTATGACCATACAAAGTATGATTATGCAGACTTTTTTAATGCAGTGGAACGATCGGGTGATTAAACATCGATAACCAATCCATCGAAAGAGGCAACCACTGAAAGTTTGCTGTCAGGGTATTCCGATTTACGGTTCATAAGATAATCGCGGGCATCTGAGCACGATTTGGCGATTTGACTATCATCGCATTCAGGATCATGGTGGAACAAAATGAGTTTTTTGACCGAAGCCTGAAGAGCGATATCTATACCGATGACAGCAGTGGAATGACCGTAGTTTTCTTTCTCGACAGTTTGTTCGAGTGTGGCATACATGGCGTCGAAGATTAAGACATCTGAGTTTCTGTAAAACTCGACATACGGATTCACATTGCTTAAATTGTTATATTCGCCGTCCGAAGCAAAAACTACCGATTTATCACCGCTTTCAACCTTATATGCATATGACCCTCCCGGATGGTGAAGAGCTTTGCTTGTTATGGTGAAGTTGCCCAGAGTAATTGTCTTTTCACTCTTAATCTGGTGGAATGAAATTGTGGCTCCCATATCATCCATGGTAATCGGAAAATGGATACGGTCCATTTGATGATCGAAACGATCTTTGAGGTTAGGATGAATTCCATAAATATGGATGTCAGCATTTCCGGTAAGCGCCGGGGCGAAAAATGGGAACCCCATGATATGGTCCCAATGAGTATGTGTCTGAAAGATATTTATCCGACTGCCGGGTTTGAAACTTCTTTCCATCATGGTATGCCCGAGCACACGAAGGCCGGAACCACAATCTATGATGATCTGCTCATCGTTTTCGGTTATCTCGACACAGGGAGTATTGCCTCCGAAAGTCATGGCATGCGGAATTGTAGAATTTTCAAGGTAAGTATCGACAACAGCCTCATCGGTTAAGTCCAGATCCACTGCATTCATGAGAAGACGTTTAGCCTTAATCCTGAATTCATGGGTATTCATAGGTGTTGGAAGAGATCCTCTAGTACCCCAGAATGTAACTCTCATTCATCCTCCGTTTCGAGAGTTTGGGCCAGAATTAGCATACGGTCATGGCAGGGATCAAATTCTTCATTTTTGAAACCGCCAAAAACCGCTCTTACAAAAAAACCCGCCGCTTTGAGTAGCATTTCGAGTTCAGTAAATGAATAAAGTCTTATTGAATGATGATAATCTCTTTTTCCGCATTTGTCAATAACTGTAACATCGATTTCCGAGCGATTGAGTATCGGATCAAACCATTTTTTTTCCAAAATGATAGCATTATCATGCTCAAACCAGTCTTTTCTCGAATTCATACGGATAACAAAATCACGATTCACAAGATCAAGGAGAAACAAACCGCCAGGTTTAAGAGCGCCCGCGATTGCTTTCAGCATGTTGAAATTATTATGCTCATCCTTAAAATATCCGAATGAATTGAACATGTTGCATGCGCAATCGAACGATTTATAAAAAGGGAGAATCCTGTTATCACACTGAACGAGTTTAGGTCCGTTTTTGCCCCATTTTTGAATATATATACTATCCGGTTTATTGTTGTGAGATATATCACAAATATTCTGTACAATGTTATCCAGCAGAAATCGCGAAAGGTCACAACCGTAAACATCAACATTTCGTCCCAGAAGCGGTATCAGGTGACGACCATATCCGCATCCCACATCAAGGAGCCGGACCTTGCGATCAAGTTTCAAAATATGATAGAGAAACTCAACTTCTATTGCTGTATTATTTTGAATGTCAATTAATAAATAATCGGATCCAAAATAGTATTCATACCAGGCGCTGTTATCTCGATGATCCATAAAGTATATGAAAGAAAGATATATTGATTAAAAAGGGCAAGAAAAATTATTGACAGGCACATAAAAAAATACCGGGTGTGTGTAAAACACCCGGTTTTTTTATAAAAACAATTCTGCTATCTGCACCGCATTAAGCGCTGCTCCTTTGCGAAGATTGTCCGAGACAATCCACATGTCGAGAGCGCTTTTATGAGATATGTCCTCTCTGATTCTACCCACATAGGTCGAATTTTTACCTTCAGCGAAACTTGCAAGCGGATATACCTGATTTTCAGGATCATCCATAACCGTAACTCCGGGTGCTTCTTTTAGAATAGCTATTGTTTTGGTTCTGGTTAACTTTCTCTCGGTTTCAATATTCACCGACTCCGAATGCCCGGTAACCACAGGAACCCTTACCGTAGTGGCAGTCACAGCAATTGTGGGATCCTCCATAATCTTTTTAGTTTCGTTGACCATCTTCATCTCTTCTTCAGAATAAAAATTGTCAGAAAATGCTTTTTTTTGAGGTATCTGCGGAATACAGTTAAAAGCAATCTGGTGAGGGAAAACGGATGGTTCATACTGTGATCCCTCAAGCAATGCTTTCGATTGTTTTTTCAACTCGTCTATAGCTGCAATTCCCGCACCGGAGACAGCCTGGTATGTCGAAACCACTATTCTGCGTATCTTGGCGAAGTCATGAATCGGTTTCAACACGACAACCATCTGTATTGTTGAACAGTTGGGATTGGCAATAATCCCTTTATGTTTGAAAGCTGCATGGGGATTAACTTCCGGCACCACCAGTGGTACACCGCTGTTCATCCTGAAAGCGCTGGTGTTATCAATTACCAATGCTCCGGCCTTGACTGCCGAAGGAATATACCATTTTGATACAGAGCCTCCCGGTGAACTTAAAATTAATTCGTTCTTTTCAAATGAATCGAGCGTCAGTTCTTCGACTTCAATTTCAGCGCCTCTGAAGACAAGTTTTTTCCCTAAACTTCGTGATGAAGCAAGCAGTCGGATTCTGTCGACCGGGAATTTCCGTTCTTCGAGTATTTTAATCATCGTGCGGCCCACATTACCTGTGGCACCGGCAACGCAGACATTGAATTTCATAATGTTTGCTCCCTTTATTACTCAGGTTATTTCAGCCATCGATATGCATTATTATCATGCAAGCATGTTTTGAATATTGCGTGTATTTAATTGCCTAATTTAAAAGCTTCATGTAAAGCTTTTACCGCCTCTTCGGCGCAATCGTCCGATACTACTACGGAAATTTTAATTTCTGAAGTGCTGATCATCTCAATGTTTATATTTTTATCGGCGAGAGTTCTGAAAACTATCAGTGCAACACCCGTATGCGACCGCATGCCGACTCCCACAATACTGACTTTAGCGATATGTTCGTCGCAAATTACATCCTGGGCACCAACTTCGGTTTTTATCATATCCGATAATGCCGTAGCTTTCTCTAAATCTTCTGTCGATACGGTAAATGACATATCTGTAAAACCATCTGCACCGATATTCTGTATTATCATATCAACATTAACACCCTTGTCAGCCAATTTGGAAAAGATATCGGCCGCAACACCCGGTTTATCCGGAACATGGCGTACGGTAAATTTGACTTCATCAAAATTATGTGCTATACCCCGTACAAGCACATCTTCCATTGAATTATCCTCCTGTTTGATGATGGTTCCAGGTACGTCTTTATGTGCTAAACCCACCATGATTTTTATACCATATTTACTTGCAAGCTCAACCGATCTTGTCTGGAGAACTTTTGCTCCCATACTTGCAAGTTCCAGCATTTCTTCATAACATATTTCATTGATTTTTCGTGCGTTCGGAACAATTCGCGGATCGGCGGTAAATACACCCGGAACATCAGTGTAAATTTCACACAAATCGGCTCCAAGCGCACATGCAAGAGCGACGGCTGTAGTATCCGAACCACCACGGCCAAGCGTTGTTATTTCATTTTTTCCACTGATTCCCTGAAAACCTGCGACGATTACAATACGTCCTTTTTCCAATTCCTGTTTAACACGAGTAGCTTTAATGTCAACAATTCTTGCTCTTCTATGTGCAGTGTCGGTAATTATTTCCGCTTGAGGCCCGGTAAGCGATATTGCATCATAGCCCATATCCTGAATAGCCATAGCCATCACCGACATGGAAATTTGTTCGCCGCTTGCCATGAGCATATCCATCTCACGATCGGGTGGATTATTGCTGACCTCATAGGCGAGATCAACGAAACAATCTGTCGTTTTGCCCATAGCTGAAACAACAACTACAACGTCATTCCCTTTTTTCTTTTTTTCAACAATTCGGGCTGCGACCATTTTTATTTTTTTTGCATCGGCAACTGAACTGCCGCCATATTTTTGTACAACAAGCGGGCTCATAAGGTTATGAAATCTCCTAAAAATAAATCGAGCAATTTATGTCCTTTTATCATTTTTACCACCCCAGATTCGGCAGCTTTTTCCGAATACGACGTCATGTTATCTTTTTCAACGCCCGGTCCGTAATAACAAAACGGGACAGGTTCACGTGTATGTGTTCGTTCAACAACGGGTGTTCTGTGGTCACAGGTTAAAAGCACTGCCATATCGTTGCGCGATTTAAGTGTTTCGAGAATTATACCTACCACTATACTGTCGAAATCTTCTATCGCTTTTATTTTCATTTTCACATCCCCGTTATGTGCAGCCTCATCAGGGGCTTCAACATGAAGATACACAAAATCACGGGTTTCCAGAATCTTTAAGGCGGCCTCGGCTTTTCCACGATAGTTAGTGTCTATATATCCAGTTGCACCGGGAATAAATTCGGGTTTCAGGCCTGCCACAACTCCAATACCTTTGATGAGGTCGACAGCGCTTATAACACCACCCATAATGCCATATTTTTCTTCAATTGTTTTAAGAGATAATTTCTTGCCTTGTCCCCATAACCAGACAGAGTTTGCAGGAAGCTTCCCTGTTGCCAGGCGTTTTTTGTTAATCAGTGATGCTTCCAGAACCGGTTTTGAATTTTCCATAATGGAACGTATGAATTCAGATCCATCGCCTTTGGGCAAATGTTCTTCATACTCTTTTCCTATGATGTCATGTGGCGGTGTTGTTGCCATCGAATCGTTACCACCGCTCCATATCATCAAATGACGGTAGGATACTCCCGGGTAAAACCGTAAAGTATCCGATCCGAGCGCTTCATCGATTCCCTTAATTAGTTCACCGGCTTCCTGTGTTGTGATATGACCGGCGGAATAATCTTTCATATAACCGTTTTCAAGCGTAACAAGATTAGCCCTGAAAGCTACATCTTCATCGTGAAGATGCCTGCCCATACTTAACGCTTCAAAAACCGCCCGTCCGGTAAATCCACAGGTAGTATCATACCCCATAATTTCCATATTTGCGACATCACTTCCCGGATGCATTTCCGGAGGGATAGTTTGAGCAAACCCACCGCGGCCATTTGCAGCTATCCAGTCCATATTCGGAGTATTTGCCGCTTCAAGAACTGTTCTGCCGCCAAGATCATCCCGTGGGTAGTCACCCATACCGTCGCCAATCAATACAACAAATTTCATATTCAGCCTACCCAGGTGATGTCTTCACCGGATGTATCATCATCGGATATAACCGATAATGTTATCCATATAATTGATAGAAATACGAAAAATATACCGATAAAAATTCCCATTTTTCCATAACTAAAGCCATTTTTGCTTTCGCTACTCACTGATAATACTCCTATAGTATTAAATACAAAAATTTATTTGTTTTTAACCCTTTGAACAAATATCGTAATCGTCCAGATAATAACTGCGATAAGCGCTACACTACCGGCTGCTACTGTAATAAAAGTAAGGTAGTTATCTTCAATTTTTTGCCGTAATTCTTTCATGGCTTTTCACCATCCTTTCTCTATTACGAGGTTCAAATATTTAAAACGCTCATAACATCATCGATGTTGGCTTTCAATTTAATAGGCGGACTGGCATATTTCATTGCACGGTCGGGATCTTTAAGCCCGTGCCCGGTCAATGTACAGACAATTGTTTCACCACCTTTAAAACCACCGCGATCTTTATATTTAATGACGCCTGCCAGAGATGCTGCGCTGGCAGGTTCGGCAAAAATTCCTTCATGGGATGCCAACAGTGAATAGGCAGTGAGAATCTCATCATCGGAGATCATATCGATAACACCGCCGGATTCGTCACGGGCTGCTTCCGCAAAGTTCCACGAAGCAGGATTTCCGATTTTTATAGCCGTCGCAATGGTTTGAGGTTTTTCAACCGGTTCTCCGCGAACAATCGGAGCCGCTCCTTCTGCCTGCCAGCCCATCATTTTGGGAAGTCTTTGTGATTTACCATGTTTATAATATTCCTTGTATCCCTTCCAATAGGCCGTAATATTTCCCGCATTGCCGACAGGGAGAAAATGATAATCGGGTACTTCACCAAGTTGATCAACTATTTCGAACGATGCTGTTTTCTGTCCTTCGATGCGAAATGGATTCAGTGAGTTGACAAGCGTTATCGGATATATTTCGGTTATTTCTTTGACCAGTTTCAAAGCCTGATCAAAATTACCGTCAATCTCTACGACCGTGGCGCCCTGAATCATGGCCTGGGCCAGTTTACCCAGAGCGATTCCGCCTCCTTCGACAAGAACTATGCATTGAAGGTTCGCATGCGCCGCATAGGCTGCCGCCGATGCGGAAGTATTTCCTGTCGAGGCGCACATAATGACTTTCGAACCGTCTTCCACAGCTTTTGCCACTGCCATGCACATACCGCGGTCTTTAAAGGAACCCGTCGGATTGAGTCCTTCGTATTTAAAGAATAATCTGGCGTCAAGGCCGATTTTAGCAGGTATATTACGAGCCTGTATTAACGGTGTATTTCCCTCGAGTAATGTTACATAAGGGGTTTTTTCGTTGACCGGTAAAAATTCTTTATAAGTCTTGATCACACCTTGATATGCCATACTGAATCTCCAAAATCTATATGTCCTCAACCCTGATTAATTGAATTCTTCCATGTACAACTTCGAGTTTCTCAAATTGCCGCATTGCCCTTCGCATGTCGCCTTCCAGCGCATCATGGGTCATTATCACCAGCGGTACATAATCACTGTCGGACGCTCCAAGCTGTATGACCGATTCAATGGAAATGTTTTCATCTGCAAAAATCTTCGATATCTGAAAAAGCACTCCCGGTTGGTCCTTGGCAGTAAACCGAAGATAATATCTCATGGTAATGTCTTCAATAGCAATTAACTCAAGGCCGTTACCCTCGATCATATGACGGTTGAAATTGACCCGTGTTCCTGCATTTAATCGTGATGCAATATCGATACAATCGGAAACAACAGCCGATGCCGTGGGCATCATTCCCGCCCCCTTGCCATAAAAGAGTTCTCGTCCCACAGCGCTTCCGTCAACTTCGACCGCATTGAACTCATCTTCCACATATGCCATGATCGATTCCGAAGGCACAAGTGTGGGATGAACGCGCACCTCTATACGATTGCCTTCATGGCGTTTTGCGATGGCAAGCAGTTTGACCGTATATCCAAGTTGGCCTGCACAATCGATATCCTGAACGGTTAAATTTTCAATACCCTCACAAAAGACAGTTTCGACATTGAGATCAGCGCCGAAAGCGAGACGTACAAGAATAACGATTTTATTAAGCGCATCCTGTCCTGAGACATCGGAAGTCGGATCGGCTTCGGCATAACCGAGTTTTTGCGCCATAGCGAGAACCTCGTCATAATCCACACCGTCACGGGTCATTCCCGAAAGAATATAATTTGTAGTGCCATTAAGTATGCCGTATATACTTTTGATGGTATTGGCATTGAGACCGTTGTTCAATCCTCTGATAATAGGAATACCTCCGCCGACCGATGCCTCAAAGAGATAGGAAATCCCGGCATTGTTCGCGGCTTCAAACAGTTCTCTGCCGTATTTGGCTATCAGCGCTTTATTGGCGGTTACAACACATTTCCCTTTTTCAAAAGCTCTGAGCGTAAGCGACCGTGCAGGTTCATATCCTCCGATGAGTTCAATGACAATACCGATTTGAGGATCATCCAGTATGTCATCGACATTTGTTGTCAGAATTCCGTCCGGGATTTTGATACCCCGATCGGATATTATGTCGAGATCGGCGATTTTAATGAGATCGATATCTATTTCACGGTCTCTTAGCAGCGGTTTATTTTCTTCAAACAGGAGTTTGACGACACCGGTTCCGACTGTCCCAAAACCGATAAGCCCTATCTTAATGCTGTCGTTCATATAATAATCGTGCTCCCGAACAATAAATACAAATTAAACACATTGTTATGAAAAATCATAGTCTGGCGAAGATGTAACGTTTATTTAAATGTGAGACAGATTTTACAATATAACAAAATACATAAAAAAAAAGCAAACCTGAATTCGCATATTTATTATAGGTATACATTTATTTGAAAATTTTTCTGACTCAATTTTTATTGTAGTAAAAAAATAACAGATTTTGCTTGTGTTTGCAAGATATAATACTTTGCTGGCGATCCCTGAATTTTCAAGAGAAGATTTGGAAGTTATTTTAAGATTGCTTCGTCGTTTTACTCCTCGCAATGACAGCGAAGTAATGCATGTTATACCCAGCTATTTCATGATTAAAAATGACATACTTATCCGCATCATATGACGGTTTAGAATCAGGCTTCGTCGACCCTTTTGCCGAATAATCTGACGATCAGATATACTACGCCTGATCCGGCAACCAGCAGTATAAATGGATTCACATCGTACGCCGCAGGAATAAACCCAACAAACAGAGCAATAAACGCAACGGTAACCGCATATGGCATCTGGGTCTTGACATGATCGAGGTGGTCCGAAGCGCATGCCATCGATGACATGATTGTCGTATCCGATATTGGGGAACAGTGGTCTCCGAAAACAGCGCCGGTGAATGTTGCGCCGATTGTTGCGAACAGAAGGCCGCCGATAACATTACCGCTGAGATGATACGACAACGGAACCGCGATAGGCATAATGATTGCCATGGTGCCGTATGATGTACCTGTGGAAAATGCAATGATACACCCGATAACGAATACAGCGACAGGTATCAACTCGGGCGGCATTTTTCCCTCGAGGATACCGACGAGATACACCGCAGTACCCAAATCCTTGCATAATGACCCGATTCCCCACGCAAATACAATGATCAGGAGCGCTATAACCATTGATTTTGCGCCGTCGATCCATGCATTCATGGTTTCATTCAGTGTCAGAATTCCCTGTGAAATTACCAGTATCATCGCAACCAGAGCTCCGGTAAAAACCGCCCACATAAGCGTCTTATCGACAGATGAATGACCGATTATTTCACCCAGTATATTAAATGAATACGGACTTGCTTTTATCGCCTCTACAAGCACAGTATTTCCTTCACTCAAAATTTCCCGCCGGCCGTCCATATATAATCCCATTATGAGTACCAGGATAATGGCAGAGATAGGAATAACCGCATTGAACCAACGGTGGGGAACGTCATTTTTGATCTTCATCCCGGTAAGCTCTTTGCTTGCAAGGGGCGTGGAACCGTCCGCAATAAGTTTGCCGGTTTTTCGGGCACGTCTTTCGGCTTTGAGCATGGGGCCGTAATCCCTACCCAAAAGCGCTACAAAAAATACGAAGACAAGTCCGAGAATACTGTAAAACCTGAAAGGAATCGATCGCAGGAAAACTTCGTAAATATTCATTTTTACGTTGATCGTTTCAAACGCAGCCCGTATAAGCCCCATCTCATAGGCTGTCCATGTCGACAGCGCCGCAATGCTTGCAACCGGCGCTGCGGTGGAGTCGCAAATGTATGCGAGTTTCTCACGGGATATTTTGAGTTTGTCGCAAAGCGGGCGCATGGTGTTGCCCACAAGAAGGGTATTGGCATAATCGTCAAAGAATATTGCCACACCCATGAAAAACGTTGTCAACTGGCCGCTTTTGGCGCACTGTGCCCTGCGGGACAATAGATCTGCGACAGCTTTTGCACTGCCGGATTTATAGATGATGCCAATAGTGCCACCGAGTACTATGTTGATAGTGATGATAGCCGCATTCCATGGATCGGCAATCGAACCTGCAATATATTTGCCGATCATATGAGTGAAACCCGAAACAGGATCGCCGTGGTTAAAAATAGTGGCGCCAACCCAGATGCTGATGAACAGCGACGGCAGCACCTGCCGTGTGGCAAATGCGAGGCCGATTGCCAGAACCGGCGGTACTACCGACCATAAACCAAAATGTTCCATTAATATTTTCCTTGATAAAAGAAATTTCTTGTAGTATACCCAGAGAATTATCGAAAAAAATATCTTCGAAGATATAGAATACGAAACTTGATCGTTATTATCCAGAATTTTTCGGAAACAGTGTAAAAAATTAACCACCAAGACACCAAGACACCAAGGCACAAAGGAAAAAAAGGTTAAAAATTTAAAAGTTACGAGTTCAAAGAAAAATACTACCGGGACTGTCGGGATTTAAAAAGACAATAACAAGGTAAAAGGGATTAGTAGGGGCATAACATTTTGTGCCCTTTTGAGTTCAGGGTATGTTGCCTGAAGGGGCAACCCCCTGTGGTTGCCCTGTATTATTGTTTGTATGTAAGGACAGTATATATTCTGTTCCTGCAACCCAAATATGATCAAAAAATTTACTTGACAAAACAGCATTTTTAGTGTACTATTGTGATAGTACACTCATACGGATAAGCAGAAACGGAGAATAATTAAATATATATGGCATTTTTACTCGATCCGACACGGCCCATATATCTCCAGATCATGGAGGAAATAAAGAAACGGGCTGTTCGCGGACTGTACAGGCCGGGTGAACAGCTTCCATCCGTGCGCGATATGGCGAAAGAGATGGAGGTTAATCCCAACACCATCGCCCGTGTCTACCGTGAACTGGAGCAGGAGGGATTCATCGAAACAAGGCGCGGCAGAGGCAGTTTCATCACAGAAGACAGCAGCCGTATCGAAGCCGAACGCACAAAATTCGGGCGGGATGCGACACAGCGATTTATCAGAGACATTACTGAACTTGATATGACAGATAAACAGATACAGGACATGCTTTCTTTGCTGAAACGCTCGTTTTCAGGGGCAGACGGCAAAGACAAATCGACAGGGGAGGGAACACACAATGTTTGTACAGGTGAATGATGTCTGGAAAAAGTATCCGGGAAAATGGGCGCTTCAGGGAGTGACATTCGATGTATCCAAAGGAAAGGTACTCGGTGTATTAGGCGAGAACGGCGCGGGGAAAAGCACGTTGTTCCGTATCATTGCGAGTGTAACACGGCCATCGAAAGGGAATATTATGGTGGATGGCATCCCGGTCGGGCTGGAAACCCGGAAGATTGTGGCGTTTCTGCCTGAGATTAACCCGTTTTACGGCTGGATGAAAGTAATGGAGCAGTTCGAGTTTCTGGCAGCGTTTTATGAAGGATGGGATATGGATAAAACCCGTGAACTGCTGAAATTCATGGATTTGCCCGATAACGACAAGATAGGGACGTTGTCACGGGGGCAGCAGGCGAAACTCAAGATGGTGTTTGCGTTTTCGTGGCCGGCGAAGCTTGTGCTCATGGATGAACCGCTCGGGGGGATCGATCCGCCCGCCCGTAAGAAAATCATCAACACGTTTTTCCACGAGTTCAGGTTCGGGGAGCAGACCATCATCATGTCGACACACATGGTGAGTGAGGTGGAGGAGTTTGTCGAGGATGTTTTCTACCTGAAAAAAGGCAAGATTGTGCTTTCCGGCGAGGCTGACCGGCTGCGTGAGGAAAAAGGCACCTCGCTTGTCGGTATTTTCGAGGAGATTGCGGGATGAAAACCTTGTTTGTGTTATTTATTAATGATTATAAAAGGATTCGTGTGGCGCTTTTGTTTTTACTCATACTCTATTTGATAACCATTTTATTTTTAAAATTTGGAAACCGTCAATTAATGATGAACAGTATTCCCGGATTCTTTGTGGTTTTTATGACATTCGGCACTACACTCGCGGCACCTGCAATCTTCGGTTTATTATTAAATGATGACCTGAAATATAACACAGTTTATCTGCTTTTCTCGTTACCTAAGAAAAGGTTCATGATTTTTTTTGGCAAATATTTTTTGGCTATAACTATTTGTTTAGTAACATCAATTGGTTCGTCAATGTGTATGAAATTGTTTCAGGAAATGGAATATCATAATGATATATTGGTAGATTACAGCCAACTTGTAATTTTAACATCCATGTATGTATTCTGGATACTTGGAATCACTTGTTTCACTGCGGCTATAATGTTATCAATCAAACGCTACCGTCAGGTGGCCGGTTTGGTATTATTTGTAACGTTAATGGTTCTGTCGTATAAATTTCATGATATGGTGGAATGGATGATTAAGTATAAAATCGACTTTCTTCGATGGAATATCCGATATGATGAATACAGAGTGATGTTCCTTATCGGTTTGTTTTTTGTAGTCCTCGGCCATTATATCTATAATAAATTCAGTGAAATCTGAGGTTTTGTTATATGAGAACAGCATTTGTTTTCTATCGCAAGGAAATGAAAGGTAATTTCCCGCTTTTTTTTATTCCTGTGGTGCTCATTGCGAGCGCAATTGTATTTCACTATCTATATCTTGACATATATTATTCCACCAAACAAATACCAAAAATGTTCGATGCGTTGAGGATGATGACATCCCGGGTGAGTTTATATCTAATGCCTGTGCTGCTTTTATATGCACTTTCGCTGGAATCTAAACACAGCACGATTTATCAGCTTCATATGCTGCCTACCGGTAAATACAGGTCGTTGTTATATAAGCTTTTAGCGGCAATGAGTTATGTCGTTGTGTGGGCTTTTCTATATTCTATCCACAGCAGAATTTTTGTAACAACAAAAGGTTTATCGGTACCAAAGGTTACTTTGATGATTGTGCCGGAAAATACAGCTTTATATATACGGGATTTTGCTTTTTCCCTGTTATCAAATATTAGATACGTATCGATGATTGTGCTTGCATGGGGTGCGGCACATGTAGTTCCAAAGTATCATCAATTGATAGGACTCGGAGTTTTCATACTAAGCGTTGAAATTTATAATCACCTGATGGAATTTATATATCGGTTATTGCTTCCGGTTATTTCGGCTTTTAACATGGAGTCCGGCAGGAATGGTGTACGGTATGTGCAAATTTCCGTTTCAATGATGACGTGTATGGTATTGGTGTTCATCGGATTGTATCTGTATGAACGGTATAGCGAGGTGTGAGTAGTGATTGGTGAATATTAGTTATCTGAACCTTGATTTTCCTGATTTAAGGATTGGCATGATTGTTTTAAATCAAGAAATCATGTTAATCATGCGAATCATGGTTCAGACGGTTAAAGAGTATCCCATTTCTGCAACGAGGGCAGACACATGGGTCTGCCCCTACAAAAAGCGAAGATTACTACAATGAAACAAACCATCGCTTTGTTCCTTAAAGAATTTAAAAACATGTGCCCGGAGATTTGTGCCATTTTCGTTGTACAGATCGGTTATTTCTTTGTGATGTTTTCGATCATATCGTTTTTCAGGTTTTCCGGCCATCCCCAAAATATGGCGCAATCATCGATGGAACGCTACATTCTCGGCTTATTCGATATGTCGTTCTATCTCTATCCCGCACTGCTGGTCTACTCGCTCTATATCGAGGAACGAACCGGCACGGTTTACCTCGCATATTTCCTGCCTGCCGGGAGAAGTATGTACCTGCAGATTAAGTTCCTGATCGCAGCCGCTTTTATGGCGCTCAGTATCGCTGTGGTTACGGTGACTGCGTATATTTATCTGCCGCCGGACTAACTTGCTGGATTACATCTGGTGTATGTACCGAACGCTTTCTCCATGTTGGATGGAGTCTATCAACTGACGGCATTACCATTTATTCTGCTGTGCCTTGTCTGTACTATCTGGGGAGCGGCGCAAACGATGCAGCATCACCGTCTGCTCATAGGAATTTCCGTGCTGATTATTGGATATGTAGCGTTTCAGTGGATATATGAAAGTCTGCTGCATGACGTTATACGGTATGTTGAGCAGGCGGTTACTCAAATTCTTACTACTATCCACAGTGAATCGGTCGACAGCAGGTTACATTTCAAAGTTTATTTTACGGTAAAGGTTATGTATGTATTGTGCCTGGGCGGTTTGTACTACTTCGTTGGTGTGATTTTATTCAAAAAATTCAGCAGCATATAAAGGATTTAGCCGATGGGGAAATATTTGGTTTTGCTTCGAAAAGAATTAAAAAACATGTACCGTGAACTGCTTCTCTTTTTGGGATTTCAAATCGGCTATCTGGTTATTGTCTTTATGTTACGGAGATTTACCGGGTATGAATTTCCAAACAGGCCTTCAGGATTTCATAAGTTCATCATGGATGCATTCAACTTTTCTCCATTTCTTTTACCGGCAATTCTTGTCTACTCGCTGTACATAGAGGAACGGACCGGGACAATATATCAGGCATGTTCACTGCCACTTAGACGAAATCTGTTGCGCATAAAATTTCTGGTTGTACTCGGCGCAATGATTGCTCTTGCGGTGGTTATTATTACTCATACCGTAATCGGTTTCAGTATGGGGCATGTTCACGCAACACCTGAAGCGGCGGTATCCGGAATTTTATGGTTTTTCACCTATCCCTACATAAGTCTGTGTCTTGTGAGTGTATCATGGGGATGTATGCAGCTTGTGCAGAAAAACAGGCTTTTGGTCGGTTTGGTGGCAGGGATAGTAGGCTTTGGTGTGTATTTATGGCTGTCCGATGTTTTCTGGATGTATATCAAGCGGAATGTTTTAAGTCCTCTGAATAACGGATATTTTTATGTCTCTGTTTATACATTGGTTATGGGTATTGTGTTTGCCTGCACTGGTTTTATGTTGTATGAGCGGTATAGTGAGGTGTGAGGGAAAACAGGGTAAGTAGAAAATGAGTGAATCTATAATTGTTTGAACCATGATTCACATGATTTCTAGATTAGAAAAATCATGTTAATCCTTTAATCAGGAAAATCATGGTTCAGACGATTAAAATAATCAAAATCAGGGCAGGCACAGGGGCCTGCCCCTACAAAAAAGACATGGTAAACACAAAAAGCCAGGATCAACCAATGAAATCATTCATAACATTATACAGAAAAGAATTAAAAAGCATTTCGGGACTAATTTTGATTTTGGTCGTTTTGTTTTTTTTTCAAATAGTATTGGATTTTTTAACTCGTTTTTTGTCTGAGAAATATCAATACCATTTTATTTTTATCGAAGGTCATGCTGTTCGCAGACATATTAGTTATTATTTGCGTTATCGTTTTTCTTACTCCAGTACAGAGATACTCGCCGTGATCTTTGCCTATTTGTTGATCATCGAACAGAAAACGAAAACAAATTTTCAATTATGTTCATTACCGGTACGTTCATCAAAAATCATATTTGCAAAATTATTAGCTGTAGTGAGTGTGGGACTTATCTTTTCATTTCTTCGGAGTTTCCATACCTCCGGAACACTCAACATACTTTATCAATGGTATAACGGTGAATACACATTTATAGTGGACAGGTGGACCAAAGTTCCGATAGATTTCGACTATTTGTTGTATCGCTGGTGGAAGAATGATGTTTTGGAAACAATACTGAGCAGCCTTTTGCGGTTGAGCCTGTTTTGCAGTTTTGTAGTTATCGCCCGGGCGGGTACGACAGCGGTTAATCGTTACAGGACAGCCATCGGGATTTTGACCTTTATCGGAACGTTTTCACTCTATATGTATTTTGGCAGGATAATTTATAACGGATTTTCCATATACCGGTCGTTAAATCTTTTGACGGTGGCAACCATAAACGTTTTATTATTTGCAGGAATGAAACTGACTGAAAAGTTCGATGAAGTGTAAAAATTCTTTTGAACCATCTGTAACCATATATTATTATTTGTTAATTCGAAATGGTCAAAAGATCAAATAACAGAGGAGAGGTTTCTTTCATATGATAAATATAGTTAAGAAAATAATATCGATTGCCATTTTGACGTTTTTTGTCTTTTCCTGCACCACCACACAAAAATCCGTATCACCAATTCACAATTCCCGCCAGATTTTGCTTGTTATCGCCGAAAACGATTCCGTTCATGCTGCAAAAATGTTCGGATTCAGCCGTACCGGTAATACCTGGCAGCAGACATTCACCTTCCCAGTGGTGATCGGCGCAAAAGGCCTTGGCTGGGGGCTCGGACTTCACGACAATGCCGACAGCGATCCGGCAGAACCGGTGAAACGCGAGGGCGACGGCAAATCGCCGATGGGTATTTACCGCATCGAACAATCGTATGGGTATCTGCCCCGTGAAATGGTCGATACTAAGCTGCCTTACGAGAAATCAGGTCCTGAACTCATTTGTGTGGACGATGTCGAGTCGGAGTACTACAACCTGGTAATAGACATAAGTGAGAAGGGATTAGACACGAACAACCTTCCCTCGCATGAGGAAATGCTTCGGCGTGACGATCTCTATAAATACACTATTTTTGTTGAGCATAACACACCGGCAAAATCCGGCGCCGGATGCTGTATTTTCCTGCATCTCTGGAGTAACGAGGATTCGTGGACTGCCGGATGTACCGCCATGGCCGAGCCTGAGATGGTGCGGCTGCTTTCGTGGCTCGATCCCGAACAGAATCCTGTGCTTGTGCAGTTGACACAAAAAAGCTATAAGCGGCTATGTGACAGATGGGAACTGCCGGATATTTCTGATGTGAAAATGCAATAATAAATACTATAGGATTATAAGCTGTGGGGAAATGCATGCAGTTTTGAAGTGCGGTTAATGAGGGTATTGGGACAGCGGCTCATTTCTTTTTGATGCAACTGAGTTTCATATCTTTTAGTCAGGTTTGAAATTGCCTGTTCCAGCGATGTTATTTTATGTTCAAGTTCTTGATACATTGCACACACCCCCATTCTTATATTTCACACATAAATTATTGATGTATGTCTGACTTTTTTTACTTCAAATTACATTATTCCCGCTATCTTTTCCACGGATCTGATAATGAAATAGCTGTATGCTATGATAAAGTACAGAAATCCGTAACCTATTATTAAAACTTCTTTTCTCATCTCTGCATCCCCGTTTTAAGCTGTTATTTTTTCTCTCTGTTTCTATTAATTTAGACGATGTATTTTAGGGAATAATTTCATGTATATAATGTGTTACCCCAGCCGGTTTTGTTTTTAATACTTTACACAAATGCTGATGAAAGACACTTGATAATTTCATTTGAAAGTTGTTCGATCTGGTTTTTGTCGGTGATCTTTTTCCCGTCCTTACGGATATAGAATGCATCGGCGACCTGATCTTCGTCGGTGCCTATCTTTGCGGTATGGATATCGATGTCATGGGATGCGATAACGCTGGTAATGTCATACAGAAGGCCGGTATAATCGGTGGCAAAAACATCCATAATAGTATAATTGGGAGAAATATCGTTGTAGATTTTTAAACGCGGCGGGGAATATACAACCTGTTTTTTACGGCGTTTCCAGCGGCGTGTATGATCACGTATGAGGTCACGGACGTTGAATTCACCCGATATTATTTTGGGAAGTTTTTGTTTGAACTCAAATTGAGTTTCCGGTTCGATAAGCGCCTCTCCGCTTTCATTCACAACATGAAACGTGTCGATGATGATATCGTCGTCACGAGTAAATATCTGCGCCCTGATAATATTGATGTCCGATGACGTAATGGCTCCGCAAATATTAGAAAGCGCTTTCGGATGGTCGGGCGCGATAACGGTCAAAGTATTCATTTTCCCGTGATGCCTGAAAGATGCCCATGCCCCCCGCTTTTTCATGAGCTCTATGCCCTTGATATGCTTTAATATCATCGCCGGTGTGGTAACCCGTAAATATTGTTCGGGAAGCTTCGAAAGGTGACTGCCTATGTCACGTTTGGGCACATCGATTTTCAGTTTATTATATACACGGTCAAAATGTTCTTTGGAAGTATGAGCGGTACTGTCAAATCCTTTTTCGATGCGCAGAAACACCTTGTCATAAAGGTCCCAGATCAGTGCACGTTTCCAGTCGGTAAGAGCATCCTCGGAAAGCGCCATCAGGTCTGCAAATGTAAGAAGGGTGAGCATTCTGAGACGGTCGGTGCTGGTGACAATTTTGATGAAGTCGTTGATAGTATCCTTATCCTCGATATCGCGACGCTGGGAAATATGTGACATAAGGAGGTGCTCACGGATCAGGAACCGTACGAGCTCGATTGTCCTGTCGTCAAATCCGAGCCTTTTGAGCGCCAAAGCGGCAAGACGTTCCCCGTGTTTTGAATGCGAAGCACCACTGCTTTTACCGATATCATGCAAAAGTCCTGCAAGGTAAAGTGCTCCTTTAGCCGCCACATCCTGCATGATTGCGATTAATTCGGGATCGGCAGGACTGTTTCCCACAGCCATATCTTCAAGGTTTTTGACTACTCTGAGAGAGTGTTCATCGGTGGTAAACCTGTGATAAAAATCGTACTGGTAATGCCAGCAAATTGAGGCAAATTCGGGAATCAGTTTGACCAACATATCATGTTCGTGCAATAATCGTAAAGAATAAGCGACGCCGCTCCGCATATTGATCAGGTTGTGAAATGCGGTTTCAACACCTTCATATTGGGGAAATTTGAGACCGTAAGATTGTATGCGCTCTGAAATCACAGATGAGGTTTTTCGCGTAATATTCAAACCCTGTGCGCCGGTTGCTGAGAAAATTTCGACAAGTAGTCCCGGGTGCTCTTTTATGGAGCCGCTTGTTTCTGATTTTAGCCTGATATATTTCCCATTTGAACTGAAATGTTCAGAAACAGCCTTGAAAGGTTCAGGGGTGGCATTTGTAATGAGAGTTGTGAATTCATCGACAATTCTACATGTCAGCTGACGAATACGGGCAACATGCATGTAATATTCACGCATTAGTTTCTCTACGGGTTGTGCCCCTGTACCGGTGTATCGAAGGTTTTTGGCGATATCGGGAAGGCTCAAATGGTTGAGTACATCCGATTTTTTCCCGACAGCAAAATGGAGGGCATTTCTGAGTCTCAGAAGGAAATCCATATCGTCTTCTATCGTTGTTTCCTCGGATTCGGTGAGCAGGCCATTTTTCGTTAAATCCCGCAGGTATTTTCCCTGATGAGTCGATAACAGAAGCCACCGTATGGTATGAATGTCACGTAGTGTTCCAGGGCATTCTTTTATGTTCGGTTCCTGTATCTGAACTGTGTTGTGAAAGTATTCATGCCGATTCTTAATATCCTTAATTTTTTGCGCTGCAATCTCTTTCCCAAAACCTTCATTGATCAGATTTGAATACATATTGATAAAATCATCCCATAATGTGCGATTACCGGTAATGAATCGCGGTTCGAGAAGAGACGTGGCAAGGTATGTGTCGTTTTTTGCAGCATCGAGGCAATCTTCTATCGTACGTGTCGAATGTCCGAGGTCGAGATTCATGTCCCATAGGAATTGCACCTGAGCCTGGATTGAATTATTCTGCCGGTTGTCCGGTGTTTCCCGCGAAAGAAAGAGAATATCTATATCAGAATACGGATTCAGTTCACTACGTCCATACCCCCCGAGAGCTATAATAACAAGTTCATCGGAATCAGTATTCCCTGAAAAAAACAGACAATGCGCATGGATAACGAGACAATCGATAAGTTCTGTTAGCATCGAACAAATCAGCTTTCCGGGCGCTTTGTTGAGATGATGTTCCTCGACCGATTGATATAAACATTTTAATCCGGCGCGGTATGCATTCAGGCTTCTTCTGATATCAACCGTTGAACCATTTGCATACGGGTGATCACGTGCTATATCCGAAAACGCCCTTTCTGCGATTCGGCTGAAATCTTTAATATTGGAATAAAACCTATCGTCAGGCAAAATTGTGTCCTTTATCATAAGATTTTACATTATTACTTGTTTTCAACATCCTGAATCTGTACATCAACCGGATTGTTATATTCCTGAGCAGTCTTTACAATATAATCTTTAAATTCATTATAACCTGTAAGAATTTCGCCCTCGCTCCATGCTCCGGCAGCAAGATATTCGTATGTCAGATTTTCAGTAACCGGTATCCTGAAGGTATAGTTGCCTTCATAACTCTCTGTTGCCCTGAATTGCGGATTGTATTTTTGCTTCACTATCATTGCAATGCCAAGATACTCTTTTACTCCTTTTTTCAGACCGGGATCACCCTCGATCGGCGTGATGACATACCGTAAACTGTCAGTCGATGAAACAATAAAACCATCACCGGTAGAGCATTCATTTTCATAGGGCATTTTTCTTATTCCGCAGCCGAACACGGTATCGGATTTTTCCGGTAGAAATGTATTATAACGGACACGTGATGTGTAATAATTTTTGTTTTTGTAAGCAGTGAAGTACTGATCGAGATCGTATTCACCCTGACCGGTTCGCCAGTTCATGATATGAGCCCGGACAATACTTCTCAGCGGGCCGTTCACAATGATTTCACAGGCATACCGTGCGTCGTTAAACGGGCCTTTACCCTGATACGGATTGAACCGGGGTCGTGAGAGCGAATCGGGCAGGTCCGGTTCCTCGAAAAGGCATATGCCTCCGGCACCGAAGGTTTTGCCCACAAGCATGAGATCGATGCCTGCATCATATGGCGCATCATGACCGTAAATGTTGGTCAGATTGAGGTTGGATACCAGCTTTTTGCCGCGCCTGCCGTACATATCGGCAGAATCCGGAAACCAGAGTTTCCATCCCATTTGTTCCGACTCCCACCATGGTACAATATAACGGCCATAGGAGCCTGTTTCAGCGTGGGTAAAATGCTTTATCTCACTGGTATTACGCCCGATATAAACGTACAGTGTCTTTTCTTCATTAGCTTTAAAATCTGCCATAAAGAACAGTTCATCCCAGATGCCGTCCTTGTTTATATCATCAGTCTGTGAGGGAATAACACGTCCATTTTCTGCATCATCCTCCGGTGGGAGCGAAGGATCGACTATTGTGAACCATTCCTGATATACGTTTTTGAGAGGCATTTGTTGTCGTGGTATAATGATCGGGCAATCTTCGCGGTCGAAATTCAACTGATTATTACAGGTTATTTTTATCCGGGTTTCGGGTTTGTAATTTTCACGTGAATACCAACCTGAATCGGCTTGTAAACTTACAGTCTCGATTAACATAGAAAAGACTATGAACAGTATGAGTCTGTATTTCATAGTATCTCCTTCATTTTAAAAATTTATTGAGATTGCTTCGTCATTCTATGCCTAGCAATGACAGACTATTTGAATTATCATCTATAAACCTTTATCCATTATTGATAATCCTTAAATAATATCCGGCTCTGTTAAAAATCAACCTCCGAACCGGTTATAAAGAAAGATTACCAGCAAATAATAATTGGTTTATAATATCTTCACAAAAAAAACGGCGCGGCAAGACTGCGCGATTTTTAAACCAGTATACACTTAGAAATACTGATATACCATGTAATAGAAGTAAATTGATAAATATGAATGAATTGCCTGTTGATTATTTTTTGGCTATATTTTTCAAAACCTCTCCCAAAATATTTAGTACCCGGTTAATATCTTCCTCCGTATGTTGACTCGAATAACCGTGGTGCAGCGGACCGCCGCCGTAATCATGAAAATATACACCTTTTTCCCAGCATGCCTTTATAATGTTCAGCATTACCTTTGAGTCATGACAGAAGGTATCCTCATATCTGAACGCCGGTGTTTTTCTGCCGAGCATAATGTTGAACCGTGCACCATGGCGGGGAACTATCATATTCAGGTTATGGTCTTCGATGATATTACGTATTCCTTCATCAAAAAGTGTTTCGAGTTTGCGCAAATACTCATAAAATCCGGGTTTTGCAATCTCCCTGAGAAACGCCAGTCCTGCGAGTATGGGGACAAGGTGTGCATTGAATGTGCCGCTGTGTTGTACCGGACCAACCGGTTGAAACATATCCATAATCTCCGCTTTTCCGCAGAATGCCGACAGGGGAAGGCCGCCGCCGAGTGATTTGCCGATTGTACAGACATCAGGTTTCACTCCAAAATCTTCCTGTGCTCCACCGCGTGATTTTTTGAATGACGATTGAATCTCATCGAAGAACAGCACGATACCGGTGTCACGAGTCAACTTGCGAAGCAGTTCAAGATATCCCGGCTGCGGTTTAATCCCCCCGCAGTTGAAATTAACAGGCTCCAGAATGACAAGCGCTGTCTCGTTGCCGTGCCTGTCTATAACCTCTTTCAGCGCTTCGGGATCGTTATAGGGGACCGGGATGATGTAATCGGCATAATGCTCGGGAATTCCCGGCGACTCGATATAGGGATGAACTCTGTTACCCGGAAATGCTTCACGGGGTGGGTGCCCGCCGATATAGATGAGTTCATGATAGCCGTGGAAATGCCCCTCGAACCGGATGATTTTGGTACGGCCAGTGTAACCCCTGCAGGCACGGATCAGGTGAAGGGTCGCCTCGGAACCCGAAGAACAGAATCTCACTTTTTCAGCACAGGGGACATACTCGCACACCAATCTTGCCAGTTCTTCATGGTACTCGGTTTCGAACGTGCTGACGTAACCCATATTCCTCGCTTTTTTTAACGCATCATCTATCGCCGGATGTGCATGTCCGAGAAGCGCTGCTCCATGGGCACAGGACATATCGATGATTTCACGGCCTTCGATATCCCATACACGACTGCCCTTTGCGTGGGAAACGTATAGTGGAACTCCCAGCGCACGGTTAACCCGTGTCGATGAATTTACTCCTCCGGGAAGCACCTGTTTAGCCCGTTCGTAATGAGATTGCGCTGATTTCATATAAACTCCGAAATTTATACGTACCTTCTTTGTTTTAACTGGTCGAAAACAACTGCAAGAAGCAGTATGATACCTCGGACGACATACTGGTAAAATGTGGGAATATTCAGCAGATTCATGGCGTTCTGAACCGTTCCCATGATGAGTACCCCTACAATCGTGCCAAGAATGGTGCCGACACCGCCGGTAAGCGATACTCCGCCGAGAACACAGGCCGAAATGACATCGAGCGACAATCCCACCGATGAATTTGGCTGGCCGCTGGTCATGCGTGACGCCAGAACGATTCCTGCCAGACCGGCCATTAGTCCCTGCGTGGTGAAGATGATAATCTTGATTCTGTCCACAGGGATACCTGCGAGCCGCGCTGCTTCCCTGTTTCCGCCGATAGCCAGTGTGTTACGGCCGTAGGTTGTTTTATTCAACAGAAATCCGAAGATCAAAAAACATACAGCCGTGATCCAAACCGGGAACGGAATGCTCAGAAAGCTGCCGGTTCCGAGAGCATAAAACCCCGGAGCCTTAATTCCAACAGCCGATCCTTTCGATACGATGAATCCGAGGCCCCGCATTATCTGCATGGTCGCAAGCGTGGTGATCAACGCATTGATTTTAAGCTTGGAAATTATCAGACCGTTGAACAGCCCGGCGCATCCGGCAGCGGTAAGGCCAATCACAACCCCGGCAAAAATACTTCCGGTGGCATTGATGATAACAGCGGTGAAAACTCCGGTGAATGCGACTGTCGATTCGATTGAGAGATCAAAATCACCTGAAGCAAGACAGAAAAGCATCGTGCAGGCAATCATTCCAACCGTTGCTACGGAGAGCGCAAGCCCGATCATGTTAATCCAGGTAAAAAAATACGGGACAAACAGCGAAAACAGTATAAATAAAAGTATAAAGGCAACAAGTATACCGGCTTTGTCCCATAAAACAAAAATTTTGTTTTTAACAGTCACAGCATGAGTGTTATTCACATTTTTCCTCTGAATTATAATCTATATTTTTTTTTATTGTTCAGGTAAAGCATAGTGAAGTACTTTTTCTTCCGTTGCTTCATCACGGTTCAATGATATCATAATTTTCCCCTGACGCATGACAAGAATGCGGTCGGAGATACCGAGAATCTCGGGCAATTCGCTTGAAACCAGTATAATCCCTATTCCCTTCGATGCAAGCTTTAAAATGAGTTCGTATAGTTCGCTTTTGGCGCCGATATCGACACCGCGTGTCGGTTCATCGAGGAGCATCACCTTAACATGTTCCGATAACCACCGTGCAAGAATGACCTTTTGTTGGTTTCCCCCCGACAAATTACATATGAGTTGTTTGAGTGACGGTGTTCTGATCGAAAGGTAATCGACAAAATGTTTGGCGTTTATTCGCTCTCTTTTTTCATCGATTAATCCAAATCGCGAAAACAGCCTTCGTACCGATAGATTTATATTTTCACTAACCGAACCTGATGGGATTATGCCCTCAAACTTCCTGTCCTCGGGGATGAAAACGAGTCCATGGCCGATTGCATCCGTTGGATTGTTTATAGTTACACCTTCACCGTGAATTTTAATATACTCCGTGTGGGATTTAACCGCGCCGTACAGACATTTAAGAAGTTCCGTTCTTCCGGCGCCGACAAGCCCGAAAATCCCGACGATTTCTCCCTGTGAAACCGTGATATCCGCCGGTGATTTTAAACCGGGGCCGGTTAACCCTTTAACCTCAAGCGCAGGGGCACCGTACTGACGTGGCGTATAATGATAAATATTCTCAATCGATCTGCCCACCATACGACGAACGAAGTAATCATGATTCACGCTCGTTATATTCGTGCATGTTTCCACAACCTTGCCGTCCCGTAAAATAGTCACCGTATCGCACAATTCGAAAATTTCGTTGAGACGGTGTGAGACATAGAGGATAACATGCCCCTGTTTTTTCAGGTTTCTGATAATGGTAAAGAGGTTATTGATCTCTCTATCTGTCAGGCTGCTTGTTGGTTCGTCGAATGCGATAAATTTTGCGTTACGGATGAGCGCTTTGGCAATTTCCACCATCTGACGCCGTGCAATGGGCAGCGAGCGTACATTTGCGTTAACGTCGATATCCTCGGCAAGTGATTCAAGAACGCTGTGAGCTTTTCCCTGTAACGCTGCTTTGTCAACCAGTCCGAAACGATTGGGTAAATGTCCGAGGAGGAGATTTTCGGCGACTGACATATCGGGAACGAGGTGCAATTCCTGATAAATAACTGCTATCCCTGATTGAATGGCGCTCTGTGCCGATGTAAATGCCTGTGCAGTACCATTCAGATAAAACATACCGGAACTTGGAATGTAAACTCCGGACAGAATCTTCAACAGCGTCGATTTACCTGCTCCGTTTTCGCCGATGATGCCGTGGATACTGCCTTCATTCGCTTTGAGGCATAATGTATCGAGCGCCCTTACGCCGGGAAACATTTTGCTGATGTTTTCAAATTCCAGATAAGCCCGTTCCATCTTTTGCCTTAATCGGTTAATCCCAATTCTTTCATGACCTCGTCGCGGGTTTCACGGGTGACTACCACGCCGGTAGTTTTAATTTCTTTCGGTGGTTCGATTCCGTCTTTGATCCATTTGTAAACATATTCGGTTGTCTCATAACCATGCCGGTAGGGATTCAGCAGGCATGTTGCAAAAAATCCTGTCGGCTCACTTTTTTCAAATTCGGATTTCGATACTCCGCCTCCGATACCGATTCCGATAATGGAATCAGGTTTAAATCCGCGGTTTTCAAGAGCACGGACCGCACCGAGAACACCCTCGTCATTGACTGAGAACACAAGCCACCGTTTGACATAAGGATGTTGTGTCAATACAACATCCGCCGCATCGAAGGCACTGGGGACATCGCTGTGTTTCTGCGGCGCACGAAATATCCGGTCTGCCGGAATGCCCGATTCTATAAGTATCTCGATAGAGCCGTCAGTCCGTTCGCGGCAGGTATCGAGTTCATCAAATGTTACCGCCAGCGCCGCAGTATCGTTTATATCCCATCTACGAATTGAAAATTCTGCCATCAGCGCTATCCCGACCTCTTTCCCGATGCTTCTCGCAGAAATACCCATGTACGGTACATCCATAAAAGTGCCATCATGATTCAGGAACTGGTCATCGACAGTGAATACCTTCAATCCGTACAATTTTGATTTCGCCATGATCGCCGGACCGAGCCTTACATCAGGCGGGCAGATCACAAAGCCGCGGACTCCCTGCGCTGCAAGGTTGTCGATTGCCACAAGCGCTTTTTCACCGTCGGGAATTCCGATTGTTACCAACTCGAATCCGTAATTGTCGGCGCATTTCCGGGCATACTTCCACTCATTCTGGAACCATGTTTGCTCGGGATTATTCACCAAAAAACCAATTTTGACCGGTTTTTCACCCCGATCCCCGCAACTTGCAATAGCAGATAATACGATTATCAACACAATATATATTAACAAATACAGTTGTTTGTGTGGAATCATAGGTTCCCCAAGGGAAGTTTCAAGTTCAAAGTTCAAGGATTATAGTTCAGAAATCATTGCTTCTGCTCATTAATTTACAGAGTTTTCCGGGCACTGTCGAGTATCTTGTCAAATTCACGATCTTCATTTTCGCTAAGTGGACATGGTTTATACGAAGCCAAGAGTTCTTCAACTCGCTCTTTCACGTTTTGATCCACAGAATGCCTGCCGAGTTTTTCCCATGTTGGCCAGTAGTTTCTGTCGAGAAGTGTTGGCATCCAGATTTCCTCACGGAAATGTCTGACCGTATGTTCTTCGGCAATGAAAACTCCACCCGGGCCAACCTTATCGATGACATCGAGCGCAAGCGTTTCGTCGTCGACAGTAAAAGATCGCATTATCCGTTCAATATATTCGATGACTTCATGTTGGAAAACAAGCATGCCGAGGCTCGATGCCTGATCGACACCGGCAATCCCCAGATGCCCGAAAATATCGGCGCCTGAGAGAGCGCCCATCAGCAGTGTCGAGCCTATTTCAAGACCGGCCTGGGCATCTACACATTTGCTGTCGGTCAATCCCACATTGATGTATACCGGCAGGTCATAATATTTACCCATTTCAGTCATGGCTATGGCCATTAATCCCTGTTCCGGGCCTGCGAAAATCATTTGAGTTGTACGCATATCGAATGCATGAGGTATACCGCCGAAACAAACCGGTGTACCAGGGTGGATGAGCTGAGTAACACAGATTCCCGCGAGTATCTCGGCAGTTTCCTGGGCAATTGTGCCTGCAAGCGTACCGGGTGCACTCATGCCGACCTGCGCCATAGGTCCTACAGGCACCGGAAGCGGAACTCTGCAGGTCTCAAACAAAAGATCGATTCCATCCTTCGGAAACCGCAGCGGACTGATTGGTTCGAGAAAGGGATATGTAGGTGGATACAGCGCGAGATTTTCTTTTGTACCATTCAACACGGTGAAAAGTTCGATGATGAACGCTGCGCTTGGACGGTCAAAAAACCAGAATGTTACCGGTTTTGTTGTTGTGCGAAGCAGCCTGGCCGCAACCTCGACACACCTGTATGATATATCTACCTCATGTGGATCCGCCATCGCGCCCACAATGTTAAGCTGTGGTAATACATCACCGAGTCTGGCAGCCTGCTCAACATCATCGAACGTGGCAAAGCGCCGGTTACCATGATTGTCAATCCAGTGAGCTTCACCGGCAATCGAATTATAATTGCGCTTTCCGGCGCCAAACGATGCTTTCTGATTTCTATCGCGGCCGTACAGAGTAAACTTTTTCCCTGAGGTTTTGAGGCATTCATCGACCAGCTTTGAGGGGATTTTTATCCGTCCTGATGTGCTGTCAACCTCTGCACCGGCGTTATAGAACAGTTTCAGCATTTCCTGATGAGGGATTTCCACACCGGTACGCCAAAGGATATTTCTGGCCGCTTCGTCGATTAGCGATACACCATTTTTGCCGAGAACTGTAAGATTCATTGTTTTCTACTTTTGGGAAAAGTTTTTCATGGTTAAATATGAAAACAGACTATTCATAAATCATTTTTCTAATGATGAAATTCGCTATCATTATTAAATATATCTGGTCATTCTGAACGAAGTGAAGAATCTCGGTTTTATTTTTTTGAGACTCTTCGCTACACTCAGAGTGACAATTTATGTATTAATGAATCCTAATTATTCACTTAAAACCATTCATATCTGAACAATAATGAAAAAGAAATTTTTTGTGAATTCCAAGAACTTTCAACCAAAAAGCAAACAAATAAAAAAGGGGGCCATATTATTGGCTCCCCTGAATGTTACTGAAAATGTTATTTATTTTCTGCCGCCGCCTTTGCCGCTGCCGCCGCTGCGTTTCTGGCTTCCGGTTCCATTGCATGTCCCCGGACCATAAGCGCCACCCGCCTTGCTTCCGTCTCTCAGACGCTGTTGGGTTTTTGGTTGTGTCCCGTCAGCAACTCCGCTGCCCTTGCCGTAAGATTTTCCGCTCTGTCCTTTGCCCTGCTGCAGACCCTGTCCCTGACCTCCGGTCGCATATGTATCACATACACCGTCACCGTTCTCATCAATAAATGTGTCGGGAACATTACCTTCAACGGGAACACCATCTTCGGCAAATACTCCGAGCGATACTAATGCCAATGCAAAGACTGCAAGTACCAGTGTGAGTTTGTTGAACCGTTTCATGACTAACCTCCTTGAAAAAAGATTTGGTTTAAAGTTTGTTTGATGCTTCCTGGCATATGTATAGAGCAACCGCTGTGCCAATTAATTTCATAATTGTTATCTGGTTGAAAGAGAACGGGTTATGAAGGTGATAAGGAAGGTTAGTGACCGAGGATAATTCGACAATATTGTCGAATATATGTGATTTGCTATTATTAATTAACTATATAACTACAGAGCATTATAACTATAATATCAGTTTTGTCATTGTCGACAGTTTTGTCGAATATGCGCTTTATTTAAATAATTTTTGTGGTTTTTCTGTGCGCATTGAGTAAAATTTTAAAAAATTATTTTGAATATTATTTATTGTAAAAACCGGAAAATTATGTGATATATTCTAATAACGCAGCTATAGATTAAAATTCAGTTCATTCCTGATTAAAAACTATCATGGAGGATATCATGAGCAGGAAAAACAAAAACAAAGTAATTGCAGCGGTATGTGTTCTGATACTGTTTGCAGTTGTTCTCGATGTTTTCATAACGAGACGAAACACAAGTTTTTTATCATTGCCTGCAACTGACAGTTTCGCAGCACGTTCTGAGGATAAAGCAATTGTGGCCATTTCGACTTCTGAGGATAAAGAACTTGCGGCGCCCGTACCGCTCGATGCCGAGAAGCTTACCTACGATCAGATAGATGCCGTGGTTCGCAGGGCGCTCGACCTTGACACATCGAAAACCGGACTTGTCAATGTTATTAAACCTGAGGATTGGGTGATAGTCAAGCTAAACATGGTACATGCACCGGTTCGCGATGCCGACGGGAAACGTCAGAATGCCAATTTCTGGCGGCATGATTTCGAGCACTGGGGAGATGTTACCGATGCCCGTGTTGTAAAAAGTGTCGTCAATTACATGACCGAAAACATAAAGCCTAAACGTATTACGCTTGTCGAGGGATCGGCAACCTGGGCTGTTGCCGGAAAATATGGAAAAGGTCCCCAGTACGAGCAATCATTTGAAGATGACGGCTGGACTGTACATTGGAGAGAGTTCGATAATATCTGTTACAAGGAGATGTGCGAGGCGTTCTCCGGCGCCCAGAATCATACGGTGGTGGATTACATCGATCTTAATGAGGATGAATACCGGTTTGTGCCTGTTCCGGGCGGGGCGTTCCAGTATGTCGATGCGAAATTCAGAGATGGTAAAAAATTCGGACGTCTGGCATTAATACCCGGTTCGGGAAAGATTCGGGAAGGATACTACATGCCGGAAACCATACTTCAGGCCGATAAGCTGGTCAACATTCCCGCATTTAAAATGAATTCTGCAGGGGGCACGCTCCTTTTCAAAAATTATGTCGGGGCATTCGCATCCATTCCTTTTGGGGACGGCATTGCAAAAAGCCAGATGGATCGTTTTGGCTTCGCTCACGGCATGATCGACATTTACAGCTACAAACCTACCGATTACGGGATCATTGCCGGATTCTGGGCATCCGAAAAAGACTGGCCCTCTCATACCACGAATCTTCACCATAATGTGGTGATCGTTGGGGGTAATACACTTGCAACCGAGGCAACCGCATTACGGGTGATGGGAGTCAATCCCTATGATGTAATATGGACCTATCTGGCGGAAGCGAAAGGATTCGGGCGTTTTGACGAGAAGGATATTTCTGTGGTCGGCCCTCCTGTTCGTGAAATCAGGAGGAATTTTATCAAACATTCGTCATATCAGGGTATCGGATTTCAGAATTACCTCATGAACGGCCCGTACAAGGAAACCGACCTCGATAAAGATCTGCTGGGCAGTGAAGCAACTATCAAACCTGTTGACGGTGACACAACCAGCGGTAAACCGTGGTGGGTGTTCAAGCATCCGTTCGGATTTCCCGAGGCATATGTCAGCCTCAATGAAAACCTCGACGGGGATTTGACAAATACGATAACCTATGCCTATCTCTGCCTTGAATCGCCCAAAATTCAGGAGGGTATGTTCACTTTCGGGTTTGATGATGGCGCAAAGGTTTATTTGAACGGCAAGGTTATTTTCAGTGATGATGGGCCGAGGGAATACAAAATCCGTGAAGAGAAAATACCCATAACCCTTGCGAGAGGGGAAAATCATCTGCTCATTAAGTTGAAAAATCGCTTTGGTGATGCAGGATTTGCTTCCTCCATCGAGGATGATTCGGAGTCACGACTATTCGATCTCGAAGTTATTGTCCCAAAAGAACAAGGAATGGCATTGCCTGCTGTACAAACTGGTAAGATATAATAAATAATAATTTGGGTAAAACACAGTGTCGCTATTGTATGAAATACTCGATGTTTTTTATGGTCTGAATGTTGCTATCGAGGCACTGTTCCACGGAACATACACCGGAAAAGTAATAGCAAACACATGGTTTCTTTTCAGAGGATTGTGGTATTATGTTATTTTCGGTGCAACCGCTGCCGTACTGGTAACCCGCCTCATGTCGCACCGAAGAGTCAGAGATTTTCTCGCGCGCAAGGGAAGCGCTCCGATTTTCTTCGCAGCAGTTATCGGCATCCTTTCGCCGATGTGCACATTCGCAGCGATTCCCCTTGCGGGCGGATTGATGGCAATCGGACTTCCCGTGCCTCCGCTTATGGCTTTCCTTATCGCATCACCGCTTATGAATCCGTCGCTCTTTATTGTTACCTGGGGAGTTATGGGCCCAGAAATGGCGATTGCGAGGACCTTATCGGCATTGCTGATGGCGCTTGCCGGCGGGTGGATAACCGAATGGGCTTTGTTAAGGGGATACACTCATTTTACCGATCCGGTGCGATCCGGTTTTTCGGCTGGGGGAACCCACCCGGTATGTATGATGAACAATCCTCAAAATTCAGCGAAAGATAACGTGTTTAATTATCTTAAGCTGTCGGCCAAAATGACTCTTTTCATCTCGAAATATTTTGTACTGGCATTGTTTCTTGCCGGAGCGGTACAGACATTTATCAGTCCGGAATGGATTGGCAGGCTTCTTGGCGGCAAGGGATTCAAATCGGTCCTTCTCGGTGGGCTTCTCGGCATTCCGCTCTATGTGTGCGGCGGCGGAACGGTCGCATTGATCGGTGTTCTGGTAAATATGGGGATGGGACAGGGGGCCGCGCTTGCCTTTTTTATCACAGGCCCCGCAACAAAAATATCGACCCTTGTATCGCTTAATGCTGTTCTGCGCAAAAAAGTTGCACTATTGTATCTTGCGGTAACATTGACCGGCGGGCTGATCTTTGGCTATGGGTACTCGAAAATTGCCCCGGAACTGACCCTTAATGAAAAATATTACGGGAAAGTCGAGTCGAAAGAGGATGCCGTACTTTACAGACCCGGTATCGGTTCATCGGCACAGGATTACTAATATATATAATTTTAATATTCAGGAGGATCATTGTGAAAGAAGTTCAACTGCGCAAGTGGCACCGTAATGTTGGCATAACAGCGGGAGTTTTTATTTTTTTACAGGCTTTAACCGGCGTTGTTCTTACTATCGAGGATTTACTCGGCGCTTACTGGGGTGGAATCGTACACAGTATTCACCGGCAGTACGGCCTTCCGGGGCACATCTACCGATTGGTTTCGGGAATAGGGCTTATATTTATGGTAGTGACCGGTTTATGGCTCTGGTCAATGGTGCACAGCAGGATGTCGAAACGGCAAAAATGATGAAGACTGATTAATCAAATATGATTAGGATTATTGATCATTCGAAAAGATTGCTTCGTCATTTTTTTCCTCGCAATGACAGACAGATCGAATACAAATTTTAAATACAGTATTCTGTCTGATCTATTACAGTGCAAACTTAAGTAAAAATATAAAAAAAACCTCAGTAACATATGGAGTAACCAATGCCCGATTATCATAAATTGAAAATAATATCATTGTTTATTCTGGTGATGAACCTTAGTGTGTTTTCAAGTCGCGCCGAAATTCCTCATGCTCCCGTTCCATCCGAACTGAAATCAATACTTCGAATCGATCATCCGCGTATCTTTTTCAACATCGACAGTTTCCCGGCGGTAAAATCCCGTACGCTCAATGAAGATGCAGGAATTTTCAACGACATGAAGGCACGAATAGACAAGCTTGCCACCACTGAGTTTGAATCGAAAGATTACGGCATACAGGCATCGGAAGCTGCATTTGTGTGGCTGGTCACCGGAGACGATACATACCTCCGGCTTGCGAAAAAACTGCTCGAAACAAGCATTGCATACTACCATGAATGTTATGCGCAGCAGAAACCGGTGGACTGGTATGCTTACTCGCGAATATGTGCCTGGGCGGCATACGACTGGATGTTTAACCGTCTAACTGACACAGAGAGAAAAGCTCTCGGTGTGTCGTTTCTCGATGCGGTGGAACAGGTTCAGCCCACGGATACCCGTCACTATTTCTATCCTCAGGAAAACTGGTCGGGTTACACCACAGGCTTTTACGGCAACCGGTCACTCTTATGGTATGCCGGGCTTGCCACCTATGGTGAGAATATCGATGACCGCGGCGAATGGTTTCTCGCCGAGGGATACCGTCTGAACATGGAACTCCTTAATCACCGTCGCAAAGGGGCAGGCGATGACGGCGGTTCGGCGACAGCTTCCCAGAATTACGCCATGGCTGCATACCCCTGGTCGGAGTTCAACTTTTTCCATACCTTCCGATCGGCCACGGGGGAAAATATAGCTCTTGACTGGCCGCATGCATCGTACCTGCCCGGCTACCTGTACTGGAACATGCTGCCGGGACAGCGTGAATTCGGTGTTGGCGATGCTTATCACTCCACCAATGTAATCAGCCTGAGTCAGATGAGGAGCCACCTTCTGCAGATAATCCACTTTTTCGGCGACAGCAATCCTGAATGTGCGGCGTTCGCCCGCTGGATGATGAGTCAGGTGCCCGAAGGCAATTTCGGCAGAATACCATTCACCCCGTTTCTGCTCACCGAACGTCACGAGGACCTTAAACCGATCGGGCCTGCGGAGGTCATGCCCTGTGCCCGTCACTTTGAAAATATGGGGCAGGTATTTTTCAGGTCGGGTTCCGGCGAAAACGACACCTACACACTGCTCATGTCCGGCGGTATGCTCGAACAGCACAAACACTTCGACAACAACCATTTCGCCATCTTCAAAAGAGGATTTCTTGCGCTCGACACCGGTTCCCGTCCCCACAGCCTTCACACCCAGAATTACTATCCGCGGACAGTCGCCCATAACTGCATTCTGATTGATATGCCGGGTGAGCAGCTTCCTGTGTATGTCGATGTTGGCGCAGGCGGCGGCCAGCGCTGGGGAGCGCCTGCGCCTGAGGAAGAAGACCGTCCCGTGCCCAATGACGGCGGCCAGTATAAGCTTCTCGGCTCGAAAATCGTGGCGTTCGAGACAAAAGACGATTACTCGTATGCGGCAGGTGATGCGACGGAAAGTTATTCACCCGAAAAATGCAAACTGGCACTCCGTCAGTTTGTTTTTCTTTATCCGGACTACTTTGTGATATTCGATCGTGTTGTCTCGACCGATCCCGGTTATAAAAAATCATGGCTGCTCCATACCGCGACGGAACCGGATATCAGGAGCGATACATTTTCGGCATCACAGGAACAGGGTAAACTCTTTGCACGGACGTTGCTGCCGCAGCAGACTGACATCGTCAAAATCGGCGGCCCCGGTAAGCAGTTTTGGGTGGACGGCCACAATTACGCCATGCCGAAAGGCCATGCGACACCGGACTCGACGCAGTTACTCGGCCAGTGGCGAATTGAAGTCAGCCCGAAGAAAGAGAGCACCCAGGATTACTTTCTGCACTTTATCCAGGCTGGTGACCAAAGTCTTGGCAGAATGGTCGATTCCGGGCTTATCCGTGACGGGTCGCAGGTCGGTGTCCGTTTTACCGATGGATCAAAAGCGTGGGAGGTGTTGTTCGGAACGAAGGGTGACGC
>JAFGMP010000192.1 GCA_016927495.1 Candidatus Latescibacterota bacterium
GGTCGAATCAGGAGAATAAGGGACGTTGAGTATTTCTGCCGTTATTCTGTCCAGTCTTCCGTTATATCGTGACCCATCCTCATCCCCATGCAGAAGGTTGTAACTTACTACAGTAATTATAAGAATTAAAAAAAATTTAAAGTTTCTATACATATTTATAAATAACCTTTAGACGATATTATGGTTTAAAACTTCGTGATACACATCAATAGTTTTTTCAATGGTATGGTTAATAGTATTTCTATCTAAAATTGCAGTGGATCTGGCACCCATTTTTTTTCTTGTTTCTTTGTTTTCAATAAGATAAATCAAACGATCAGCGATAGATGCATAATCATCAACCGGAACGATATATCCATTTACGCCATCCTGTACAAGTTCCGGTATTCCTCCTGCTCTTGTCGCAACCACAGGTAATTTAAAATATAATGCATCGAGAATCGAGGAGCATAAACCTTCTTCACGGGACGTTATGACAAAAATATCCGCTGAATTATACAACCGTCCGATATCATCGATAAATCCCAACAGAATGACAGATTTTTCCAATCCGAGATTGTGGATATCTTTTTCAATTGTCGTCCGCATTTCTCCTTCGCCGGCAATCAGAAAAACAACATCCGGATACTTTTTCACAACATGGAATGCCGCTTTAAGCAACACACTTTGCGCCTTATTTTCTGTCAGGGCTGCTACGTTAACTATAAGAACCGTTTCGCGCGGCAGGCCAAGCGTATCACGATAGTTTTTCATTGTTTCGGAACCAGTGTATTCATCTAAATTAATACCACTTCTTATAGTGACTATTTTCCCCGGATCGATACCGTCCTCAATCAAAACGCGGCGTACCGCATCTGAAATGGCAATAATTTTATCAACGGATTTTCCATATTTAATTTTTTGACTGAACAGACTGTGAACATGAAAAACAACCCTTCGCGATACAACCAACTTGCAATCAATTAACTTCCATAACGCCATAAGTGCTATCGTATGTGCATGTGCGGTATGTACATGTACTATTTTTATCTTCTCTTTTTTTATAAATGCCCGCAGCTTAAGCGCGGATGCTATATCCCATTCACCTCTCAAAGCCAAATGACTTACCGGAATATCAGCTTCCCCGGCGCGGGTTGAAATTTCACTTCCTTCCCTACAGATAAGAACATTTTCAATGCCTTTTTTCTTTAATCCCTTTATCAGTTCAAGTACCTGTCGCTGACCGCCTCGCCATGCAGAATAGGTATCGATATGAGCTATTTTGAATTCATTCATTCGATATTCCTTGATAATTCATACAGCCTGGCATACTTCATAAAGGTATACCATGATGCCATTACAGCTACAATCAAACCCGGTACATAATCAAGAAATCCGGCTTTCAAAATATATATTTTTATAAACTTTCCCATCGGTCTTAAAAGCAAGGAATGAATACTCGCCTTGCGACCTGCTTTTGATTCCTGGTGCGCCCACATTTCCGTGTATTTATCCATTTTCCTGAGGTGATCGCCGAGATTTCCGTAAGGGCGATGAAGTAAATCACCAACGAGTGTACCTGACGGACTTTCGGCAACAAGTTTTTCGTGTATCAATTCGCCCGACCATGAAGCTTTCCCTCTTCGTGACATTCGGGTTATATACTGCGGATACCATCCACAGTGATTTATCCAGCGTCCCATATAGTAAGTTTTTCTGATAATATTATAAATATCAGGTTTGTCAGTAAAGTTTTTATAATCGAGTACCATCTCGATTGACTTTCTTAACTCGGGGGTGATTTCCTCATCAGCATCAAGATTTATCAGCCATTCTCCGGTACAGAGAGACATCGCTTCATTTTTCTGCTCGATATAATTTGAAAAAGAATGATATGAAACTTTAGCCCCAAGTTTTTTCGCAATATTTACAGTATTATCCGTACTCCCTGAATCAAGTACGATTATTTCATCCATCCATAATATACTGCTCAAAAGACGGTCGATGTTTTTCTCTTCATTTTGTGTAATAATATATGCAGATATAGACGCTTTTTTTTTCGACCGATCATTCACACGATCATTCACAACTACTTCCTTACGATGATCACAAATATTGAAAGTAATCATATTTTATGATCAGTTTCAGTCATTACGATACATGATTTTTTTAATTGCCCGTGTTTCTGCATTAGCAAACCTTTTTAATGGTACTCTACAGTATAGCAATCAGTTCCCACTTTTTTTTCCCGCCAAAGAAAAAACCAATGGCGCAATACGCTTTATTTCACGCTGCAACTCTGTAAATACTTCCATATATATTTCTAATCCCATACCGATCGGATCCATAATTTCGGTCGAAATCGGAATTTCACTCTCCTTTAAGCCGTAACGTTTCAATTCTTGTACCGAATCAAAAAAAGGCCATATCGATTTAATATATTCGGTATGGCTCTTTTCCATAGTCAGTATCAGATCGGCTTTTCGGACAAGATTATCAGATATGGGTTTCGAACGGTGAAAAAGAAGGTTTATCCCCTTACTTTCCAATACTTTAACCGCATTTTCCGAAGCCGTATTTCCAAAAAAAGCATGTGTTCCGGCAGATGTTATCTCTATTGATACGACATTATGATTGGAATTGAATTCATCGAGCACCAGATCTTTCATAATACCTTCGGCCATAGGACTCCTACAAATATTCCCGGTGCAGACAAAAACTAATAAAAAATTATCCAATGTATGATCCCGGTACTCCATAAATACTTGATATATAATAAACAACAACACTAAAGATAAGCATTTACACTCATTTTGTCAAGAAATTCAGTCAGTAATCACAAATAACAACTATTTTATCCATCCCCCGAAACCTGCATAGAATTTTAAATCAGATCTGTCAACAGGTGAGGCAATCATAATATGCAAGTCAGTTTGCGGCATATATGGCAAATCAGTATTTACTCCAAATCCAATTCCTCCCCCCATTTTTATATCCATGTTTTGTGGTTTGAGATCAGCGAAATCCGGAGCGCCGCGGACTTGTCCGATATCGAATTGACAAAGCAGAGCAAGACGTCTGAATTGCGCTTTATTTATCGAAAATTCAAAATTCGGAAATGGTTTTAGTTCCAATAAATTTTGCATATAAAAAACTTTTTTTCCCCAGAATTCATCATTCTCATATCCGATTAAATTTGAGTGACCTCCAAGAAATATAAGGGGTGAGGTCTGAGGAGTAAGGTTACCTTTATAACTAAAAACATTTTTAAAACGAATAGATTTATTTAATTCAGTTGCCTGCCGTACAAATAATTCTAAAAGCAGGTAATTAAAATCACCATTGAAAATCTGATAAGCCCGTTCAAATGATAAATAGCCAAGGAATTGTTCATAATCTGTCGTATGTTTTTTCTTGTAAAGATAATAAATCTTGAGCGAACGGTCCTGGGAGTTGATTATCTGCGCCCCCATTCTACGGTTAGGTGACCACTCACGCTGAATTTTGAATTCCATACCTACCGATGTATTACCATTAACTTTATGAGATAAAAACGGAGTAATTGATTGAGCGCGGTTCCAGATTCCTGTTGAATCGGAAAAAACTTCTCTGAAATATAAATTATCTTCAATAGTAATTCCCGGTGTTACTATATATTTATAAAATGCATGGCTCATTCCGAATCCCATATCCTGACGGCGGTAGTCATAATCAGCCGTTATCGCGCTTCTCAGTATATTGAATTCCTGTTGAAAAAAAACGTGAAACTCAAAACTTGGGACATACAAAGCATATGAGTTTTCCCGCTCAAAAACAATACGGTTTATTTTTATTTTAACGGGGCCGGCATCATTTTGCGCATATGCATTATCATGTAGTAAAACGGCTCCCAACAAAATAATGACGATGATGCTAAATACTCTCATCAAAATTCCTTTTGGGCAAGTGTCCTTGCTCCAAACCGCAAAGGTAAAATAATGGTTACAGCATTAAGAACTACAGTAAGTAAAATCGAACTAATTATAACAATTCGTGGAAATTCATTACCTGAAACGAGAAACAGAGTGTACCGGTACACAGTAACGGCATAAAGCATTAACATAACTGCTATATACAACAGCGATAATACAATAGTGAGAATTCCTCCCGGACTTGTTGCAATTTTGCTCGGATTGTTTTCGGAAAAATCGGGATAGGCCGCCCCCATACCGACTGCGAGAGTTGACAATGAAATGCTCATTAAAAAAATACCACTTATCGTCATTAACTGGTAGAGACCTTCGAGTTTCAGAATAGCGCTTGAAATAAGTGCAATTGTTTCTCCTATAATGAAAAAGGCAACAAAAGCAGTCATAAATTTTACCCTGAAAAGTGTAGATGTTGATAAAGGAGCAGAACTCAACACCCAAAACGATTTACCCTCAAGACTGATTGAAGGAAATACAAAACGGATCGCAAATGTTGCAAGAATAAATCCGCAAAATCCGTAATTCATGATTGAAATAATAGTAATCCAGCGCTCGTCGGTTATATCTTGAGGAATCATACGAAGATTGAACAGATAAAGTATCAATAACGCTAAAATAAGTAGAATTTGAGACCATTGCCCCGGTTCGCGAATCAGCGTCAACACATCTTTATTGAAAAGGGCCTGTGCCTGTGTTTTGGGGGTACGTGAAAAAAATCCGCATTTTTGTGTTAAAATAAAACCGGGATCTTTTTTTGAAACAACTGTTTGTTCATTTGAAATCATCCATGTTTTGAAATACATCTTTTCGCCTACCATAAAAAGAAAAGATAACACAAAAAGTGCTGAGGTCATTAATGCTGAAGCGTATAAGACAAACTCTTTGTATTCATGAAGTACGAGAGATCGAAGGCATTGTATCAACCAGAAATTAGGAGTAAGCGGATGCGCGTTCAATTGAAAATTATTAATAAATATGTTGAGAGCGCGAAAATCTTCGGTAAATGGTATAGTAAGCTGGTTTGTCTGAGAAAATTTAATAACGAGAAATATAAAGCTGGCAAATACAACAGAGCCAAATACGATAAGACGACGTATACTGATATATTTTGATATAAGCACCGCAAGAATTGAAAAAACGGTACCTATTGCCGTTGCGATAAGTATGAAGGGTAATAGAACAAAAAAGCCTGTCAAAGCATATTCGAACGTACCGAACCGCCGTATTTTGGCATATGCATATAAAATAGGCAGCGCCATAAACAGTATCGCCCATGAACTATAAATAATAATATCGAAATACTTGCTTAATAAAAGATGAAGATCTGAAAGAGGAGTACTGAACAAATATTCCGTTTCGGTAGATCGGAATAATGTTGCCAGTGCCGAAACAAAACTCGAAATAATCAACATAAAGAAAAATGCGAGAAAACCAAGCGAAACAAGACGATCAATGAGCAGAGAGCCTATTTCTTCAAGATTCGATACATACATAAATATTAAGTTATAAAAAAAGATATACGAAATATAAAGTAATGCAAAAAGTACAATCCCCGTTGAAATATTTCTTAAAAGATAGCTTTTTCTTGTATCAAGAAGCAGCGATTTAAGCATTTTTGCTTTTAAATAAAATAGTAATCCTAAAGTCTGCATAATTTTGTTCCTGATTCAATTTAATCAAGATAGACGGCTTTTTGGGTTTTCTCGGTCAGTTTCAAAAACAAATCCTCGAGATTTCCTCCTTCCATTTCGGCTTTTTTTCTCAAATCCTCAAGTGTTCCTTCCGCAACGATAGAACCTTTATGGATAATCGCCATGTGTTCGCACAACTCCTGAACAACAGAAAGATCGTGAGAGGACATAAAAATGGTAGCGCCATTTTTTTGAATCAGTTTGAGCATATCCTTTAACAGACGGGCGCTTGGAGGATCCAATCCAACAGTCGGCTCATCCACCACTATTAATTCAGGGCGATGAATAAATGCAGCGGACATCACGACTTTCTGTTTCATCCCGTGGGAATACTCCTCGGTTCGACGGTCTAACCAGCCATGCATCTCAAAAATGTCGCTCAGCCAGTCAATACGTTTCTCCAGATCTTTCTTTTCCATGTGATACAAACCGCCGACAAACCTTAAAAATTCCCTGGCAGTCAGTTTACTGTACACAAAAGGACTATCCGGCACGAAACCGATACGGGAACGAACCGAGATAGGGTCGTTTGCCACATCGATACCGTCAACATGAATGCTTCCCGAATCAGTCCGGATAAGACCGATCATAGACTTGATAGACGTTGTTTTCCCGGCGCCGTTCGGTCCAAGATATCCGAAAAATTCACCTTTTTTTACCTGAAATGAAAGATCAGAGAGAGCTTTTTGATTGCCGTACTTTTTGGAGACACCTTCAAATTTTACCATCGCATCTTCCATAATCTTTACCTGTATGTATTGATTTTCAATGAAATGTTACCCATAAGCCGATAAATCTCGATTAATTTTTCAAAATCTCCCCGTACAAGACCGATGTGAGTTGCATCGGCACTGTTCTGACCAAAGTACGGGTCGAGATCATACCATAGTCCGTTTACAAATACGGAAGGCCAACTGTGATAACGAAATGCGTCGTCCTTATATACCAATCCCATATTTATTTGTGTCGAAATCCCGATTGACCGGGCAAGAGCAGTATAGAGTTTCGTGTATTCATCCGTATCTCCCTTCATATTTCTGAGTATGTCGACAGAACGTATGATATCAAGGTCGGATACTTTTTGCATATTTTCAAATAACCATGAATTCAATGCATAAGCCATGGAAAGCGTATCCTGTTCAGTGGCGATAATATCCTGTGCTGTTCTTATCATTCTCGCATCATAGGGTTGTATGTAGTCACTCATACCGTATATGCTTGTATCTCGTGCGGCCGTTTCCATTTCACTCATCAACTGCTCGCCCTTTGCCACCGGTTTATTATAAATCCCCAATCTGAGTGTTTCACCGGGTTTCGAAAGCATAACCTTGTTTGGTGCCGATACATCGATATTCGCCGCACGTAAATCCCGGAATTCGACCTCAAGATAAGATGTTTCGCGTGGTGACGGTAACGGTTGTTCCGTAATAATCGCCAGATTCTTGAGTTTATCGGTACCATGTGTTACCTTCAACGGCAGCAAGAACACTTTTTCATTCATTGCTTTTGCGATTATCAGGCTACCCAGAATATCGGAAAAAAACAAATAACCTTCACTTTTAACAACAGCGCCGTTTTCGTCAAGCCATAGTGAAGAATTTTTCTCATTATATGTCAAATCATACCTGATTGTTTTATAAAACCGGTCTTCTATCTCAAGCGAATCTTCCCCTACCCTGACGCTGTGCACAATATAGGGGGAAAATTCAATCGGATCAAAGACCTGCATACTTAAAGCATCCGCAGCAGAATTATGTAAATAATATGGTAAAGCGACAGGAAGCGTTATTATACCACTTATATGAAAAAATCCCCTCTGCCACTGGGAAAGAGTATTCTTTTTAACCTGTATGAAAAGAGTGTCGTCTTTTGTTGTCGCTTCAAAAGTATTCTGATGTTCCCCCGATTGAATGGTAAAGCTCATATATTTTGTAACAAACTGTGAAGAATCTATACCGGTAATGCTTGAAAAAAACACTTCCCGCGACATGCCTGCAAGGTTTAATTTCAGGGTTCCGTTATCGCGTATCATTTTCAAACCTTGCCTGCTTGTTTTCATTTCATTTTTATACCCGATTTTTTGATCTCCGCAATTAATTCCATAAAAATCACCCGATTCTGAATCGAATTTCACCTCTGGACTAAAATACCCCAGTTCCTCCCCCGTATTTTTGATATAGTGAGTATAATATACGGCTCCCATAGTTATCAGCCATAAAACAAGTGAAATTCCAAATATAATGGGTAAACGCCGTCTCAAAGGCATTTATATTACCTCCCAGATCAGGTTGTCGCTTATTGCTCCCGATCTTAACACTTTTGGTGCTTCTGTGGTCAAATCGATTACAGTACTGGGTACACCTCGATAATATCCTTTGTCTTCAAGAACCATTTCAACGTTTGACCCGAAAACCTTTTGAGCCTCGGCATATGATGTGACAGTATTTTGATCTGTAATATTAGCACTGGTTGACACCACAGGATTTCCGAATTCATGCGAGAGTGTTGCCGCAATCGGATGAGGTGTGACTCTGAAAGCGATACCGCCTGTCGGACCGGAAAGATAATCGGGAAGAGATTTTGAAGTTCTGATAACAATTGTGAGAGGGCCGGGCCAGAATTTTTCGGCAAATTTACGGCATATAGTGTCAAGTTCCCCTGCGAAATTCACCACAGTATCTATGGTATCGGCAAGCAGGATAAACGGTTTAGGTTTCGGTCTTTGTTTTAATCGCTGCACTTTGTCACATGCCTCTCGGTTTAACGGATCACAACCAATTCCAAACACGGTTTCTGTGGGGTACACCACTATTCCGCCGTTTCTGATAATTACTGCGGCTTCTTTTATTTTTTTTAAATCTATTACGGTCATTTTTTCATCTTCAGACGATAAACCGAAAGCTTTTTTCCGAGTTCTTCATCGGAAAGTGCCAAAATCTCAACCGCAAGTAAAGCAGCATTTTTTGCGTTGGAAATTCCGACGGTCGCAACAGGGATACCTTTCGGCATTTGTACTATGGAATAAAGCGCATCAACACCATTTAACGGTCCGCCACCTATTGGTACTCCGATGACCGGCAATACCGTATGTGCTGCTATAACTCCCGGCAAAGCCGCTGAAAGGCCTGCTCCGGCGATGATAACCTTGATACCCTTAGCAGAAGCTCCGGCAGCAAATTCTGCGGTTTTTTCAGGTTGCCTGTGCGCTGAAATCACTGTAGATTCATATTCTACTCCGAATTCGTCGAGAATCTCAAATGCTCCTTTCATAACGCCATCATCAGATGTACTGCCATATACAACCGCAATTTTCGACATTTTCTATTGTCCCCATTGTATCAATGTTTTATGCTACAAAGCATATTTGAATTGAATGTGTATTATTATAAATGTTTCAGGGCTTTACTCCCTATATCATTACGATTAAATGCATCTTTAAAGGTAATTTTTTCAACTGCGGCATATGCACGTGTCATGGCTGTCGTGAAATCGCTACCCCAACCGGTCACACCAAAAACACGTCCGCCGGAAGTTTTTATAACATCCCCATCAGAAATTGTTCCAGCGTGAAAGGCTTTTACATTTTTCATCGCTGCTACATCTTCAAGACCGCTGACCGGTAAACCTTTTTTATATGAACCGGGATAACCACCGGATGCAATGACAACACACATGGCATATCCTTCCGTTACATCAAAATCTATGCGGGAAATGTCACCCCGAGCGCATGCAGTCAGAATTTCTGCAAGATCGCCATCAAGAAGCGGAAGAACTGCCTGTGTTTCAGGATCACCGAAACGGCAATTGTATTCAACTACCTTCGGGCCGTTATTAGTAATCATTATTCCGGCATACAACAGTCCTTTATATGCGGCACCTTCACTGGCCATTCCTTCCAGTGTCGGTTGAAGGATAGCGTTTTCCACTTTATCCAGTATATTCTTAGTAATCACCGGTGCCGGAGCATACGCTCCCATTCCACCTGTATTTGGCCCTTTATCGCAGTCATAGGCGCGTTTATGATCCTGGGATGATACCAGCAGTTTATAGGTTTTGCCATCGCACAAAGCAAAAATGGAAGCTTCCTCTCCACGCATGTGTTCTTCAATAACCACTTCATGCCCGGACTCACCGAATTGACTGTCAATCATTAAACTTTTCAGAATCTTTTGCGCTTCATCCGGATTCGGAGCATATATTGCACCTTTACCCGCAGCGAGTCCACTCGCTTTTATCCACATATCCGTACCGAGCGACCGTGCATATGCGACCGCATTTTCAAAATTCGTAAAATTTTCAAACTCAGCGGTCGGCACTCCGTATTTACGCATAATTTGTTTTGAAAAAGCCTTCGACCCCTCTATTTGTGCTGCTTTATAGGAAGGCCCAAACACATCTATACCGGCTTCCTCAAGTATATCGGTAATACCCAGGCAAAGCGGTATTTCCGGTCCCACAACTGCCATATTTATCGATTCAGCCATCGCAAATTTTGCCATTCCCGTAACATCATCGGCTTTGATGTCGATACACTCGGCATGTTCAGAAATCCCGGGATTACCCGGAGCTGCATATAATTCATGTGCAGGTTTACTCTGTGCGAGTTTCCACACAAGAGCATGCTCACGGCCTCCGCTGCCGACAACGAGAATTTTCATCGTAACTCCTTTCATTTTCCTTTGATCAACCCAAGTTCTCTCAAATGAACATCCTTGTTTCGCCAGTCGTTTCTCACTTTTACATGGAGATCAAGGTATACGTTTCTTTCAAGGAATTCTTCAATCGCTTCACGGGCCATAATTCCGATTTTTTTTATCATTGAACCGTCTTTCCCGATAATGATGGGTTTTTGTGATTTTTTTTCAACCAAAATCGTCGCATGAATGACAACCAATGATGTTTTTTCCTCAAAATTGTCAATCATTACCGCGCTGGAATACGGTATCTCTCTGTTTGTAGAAAGAAAAACGGTTTCCCGTATCAGTTCGGACACAAAAAATCGTTCAGGTTCAAACGAGATTATATCTTCGGGATATAAACTCGGACCTTCCGGTAATTTCGAAATGATAACCGACAATAGTTCTTCGGTACCATCGCCATCAAGGGCAGATATGGGAATAATTTCAGCATCGGGAAACATTTCGGTTATTAATTGGATCAGTTCGAGAATTTTCTGTTTTTTTATTTTGTCGATTTTGTTGATAACAACAATAACATTTCCATGTTTCAATCTACGGGCAAATTCCGTTATGTCGGGATGTAAAGAATTTTTAATTTCAGCAGCGTCAATCATTGCAAGTATAATATCGGAATCATCGACTGCTTTTGAAATAAATGATGTCATAACTTCCTGCATCCTGTAACGCGGCCTGAGAATACCCGGTGTATCGATAAATATGATCTGGTAATCATCTGCACTTAAAATACAGGTAACATTTTCACGGGTTGTTTGTGGTTTCGGAGTAACTATCGAAACCTTTCGTTTTAAATAATGGTTCATCAAAGTCGATTTACCTGCGTTTGGCAAACCGACAACAGCCACATACCCGCACACATGTTTTTTATTCTTTATTGACAGGTTTTTCATGTTGTTTTTTTCATTAGTTAAGCCACGTTTAAGTTGATTGGATAAAACCTGTTAAATATTCAATATTCCTGATATATAAAAAAAGAACAGGCATCACTGTCTGTTCAATTATATTTTTTCAATATGTTTTCGAATTCTTCCATAACTAATTATAAGAAACTTTTTGTGATAATACAACTATATTTCACATAACAAATATTGTTCAGAATCGAATTGTAAGTGAAACACGGTGAGTGCTGTCTAATTCCTCATGGGAAAGAAATGCGTAATCAAGACCGGAAGATGAAATTAACGGAAGTCTTTTCAATCCCATGCCGAATGTTCCGCTTCCCTGCGCCGAACCGGCTCTGAATGCAATATGATCATTAAGATAATATTCTGCGCCGATATTCATCGTTTTAATTCCCTTTACTTCGGGGGAATCGCCGAAATATAATATCGATGCGGTAAAAACATATGTTCCTCCGAAAATCGGAAGTCTGTCCATGTACATTGCCCCTGCATCCATAGTCATGGCTATGCGGTCATTGGCCTTTCCGTCCCAGGCAATGGTAGTACCGGTTACATCACGAAAGTTCAAACCGAGAATCCATTTTTCAGTGGCTTCATATCTCAATCCGAGATCGATACCGTAACCAAAAGCAGTATCCGAACCAATTGATCGCCGTATCACTTTTACCGATGCGCCCATATCAAACTTATCGGTAACATGTTGCGCTCCCGAAAGATACAGCGCATAGTCCGAAGCATCTTCCCGTGATGCAACCTCAACCTGGTTTGAGTCACTTACCGCTTTTGTAGGATCCCATAATCTTGTGTAGGGAATATCTCCGACTCCGAGTTGAAGAAGTGTTATGCCGATAAAGCGTTTTTCTGAAATCGGAGCACCGAAAGACACCGAGTTATAGTTTTCCAATCCTCCGAATTGTTCGGAGTGCATTAGGTTTATTTCTTTGACAGTCAATTGCGCGAGTGACGCGGGATTATAATACGATGCTGTAGCATCTCCGACTGATGCTACCGAAGCACTTCCCATTCCAAGCAATCTTGCGCCGGATCCGAGTGTTAAAAAGTCTCCGGCGAAATTTTTTGTGCATAAAGCGGGGTTCACATGAATAATTCCTAAAGCAAAAATAAATGCACATGCACAAATATATTTTTTCTTGCTTTTTACCATAGTTTACGGTCTCCCAACGAGAAGAATTTGTATATCCATCACATTCGTCCCTGTAGGGCCTGTTTTAATCAGGCCATCAACAGCCTCAAGGTAATGGTATGAATCATTGTTATCAAGAAATCTGTAGCAATCAAATCCTTTTTCTTCTCCTTGTAAAACCGTGTTACCGTCAACTATTCCTCCTGCAGCATCGGTAGGTCCGTCAGTACCGTCCGTTCCTGCGCTCAGAAACATGAAATTTTCTATCCCTCTGAGACGTTGGGCTACTTTTAGCGACATTTCCTGGTTTCGCCCACCTTTTCCTTTGCCGCGTATCGTTACGGTTGTTTCACCGCCACAGATAACACACGCCGGTTTCTTTATTGGATTGCCGGTTTCCATAATCTCTAACGCTACGGACGAAAGAACGGTTCCAACATCGGATGCTTCGCCTTCAATCATGGTTGATAGGACCAATGTATTATATCCCAATTTTCCGGCATATGATCGGGCTGCTTCCACCGACATACGGTTGTTTCCGATGAGCGAGTTTACTGCTGATAATACAACAGTATCTCCTTCTTTTAATGTATCGGGAATTTTCCCCTGTGATCCATCGATAAATCGACTTTTGACGTTTTCGGGAAGCGAATCCATAATATTATATCTCTCGCAAATATCGAGGCAATCCTGAAATGTACTTGAATCGCTTACTCCGGGTCCTGAAGCAATAACATCGAGTTTATCACCGATTACATCGGATAAAATCAGCATATGAAGCCTTGCGGGATATGCAAGACGTGCCATTCCACCGCCTTTCAACGTAGAAAGATGTTTGCGGATGGCATTAAGTTCGTTTATCGCAGCTCCCGACTTTAAGAGCAGGCTGGTTATATCCTGTTTTTCCTTGAGTGTGATACCGTCAACCGGAGCGGGCATTAAAGCTGATCCCCCTCCCGAAAGAAGACCGATAACCAATGTGTGATCGTCTGCTTCCGTCAGAATTTCACGAATGTGTCGGGCACCGGTTAATCCTCGTTCGTCAGGGACAGGATGCCCACACTCATGAACATGAATGTATTGAACCGGAACAGCGTGATCATCCTTAGTGTTTATCCAGCCACCGTTAATACGGTCACCGAGAACATCCTCAAGCGCTTGCGCCATACGGGCCGATGCTTTCCCGGCGCCGACAACCATCACTTTCGGGTATTCAACAGACGGATAAGTAATGCCATCAATAACAATGCTGCCGTGTTCAATTCGGACATATTTTTTTATACAGTGGTATGGATCTGCTGCTTTTAAAGCAACACTTAAAATATCGAGAGCTGTCTTTTTCACATCCATTAAGCTGTTTTCTATGTAATGTTAATCTCGAAATTATCGCATCAATTTAAACTTTTAGCTCAACCGAAATAGCTGAGCAGGCTGTCTCTTTTTCAAGTAACGGATTGACTTCATTCTTTATAAAGTCATCGACCTGTTCCGGCGCTCTCCCGATATATAATTTCGGATCAATGAGATTTGACAGTACGGTCTTATCCAAATCAAAAACCCTGGATTCACTGATCATATTTAATAACTGATTTGTATCACCTTCCTCTTTTACACGACGCCCGGCTTCCTGTGCAAGCTTTCTGATTTCTTCGTGAAGCTGTTGGCGGTCACCACCCTTTTTGACCGCTTCCATTAAAATATTTTCAGAAGCGATAAATGGCAGTTCCTCCTGTATTCTTTTTGAAATCACAGCAGGATATACCACAAGGCCAGAAGTAACATTTATTGCTATCCGTAATACTGCGTCCGTTCCGAGAAACATTTGCGGAATCGACAGCCTTTTATTTGCCGAATCGTCAAGAGTCCTTTCAAACCATTGCGTCGCAACAGTAATTGCAGGGCTCGATTCGAGAGATATAACAAACCGTGCAAGTGAGGCAATACGTTCTGAACGCATGGGATTCCTTTTATATGGCATAGCCGATGAACCAACCTGCGTCGATTCGAACGGCTCTTCGATTTCTTTCAGATGCGCCAATAAACGTATATCATTCGACATTTTTGTTAAAGACTGGCAAACACCCGATAAAAACGCTGCGACACGGGCATCGATTTTCCGCGTATAGGTCTGTCCGGTTATTCTGAAAGCGTTTGAGAAACCAAACGCCTCACTTACCATTCTGTCGAGTTTTTTGACTTTTTCATGATCACCGTCAAAAAGGCTCAAAAAGGATGCCTGTGTACCGGTTGTGCCTTTCACACCGCGAAAGCGAAACGTTGAAAGCAAATGCACAAGATCATAGTAATCAATTATTAAGTCCTGAAGCCACAGACAGGCGCGTTTGCCAACTGTAGTAAGCTGAGCAGGTTGGAAATGGGTAAAACCGAGAGTCGGCATCTCACGATATTTCAGGGCAAAATCTTTTATATTACGAATAGCACTGACAAGTTCGGCCCGTATTATCTCAAGAGCATCCCTCATCTGAATAAGATCGGTATTGTCCCCCACATATGCTGATGTGGCGCCGAGGTGGATTATGGGTTTTGCCGCAGGACATTGCTCGCTCAGGGCAAGAATATGAGCCATGACATCATGTCGGGTTTTTTTCTCATATTGGTCAGCCACTTCAATGTTCAAATCATCGATGTGTGATTCGATTTCCGCAATCTGTTGATCGGTTACCGGCAGCCCACAGATTTTTTGAGCTTTGGCAAGTTCCAGCCATAGTTTTCGCCAGGTGGAAAACTTTTTTTTGTCGGAAAAGACATATTTCATCTCGGAAGAGGCATATCTTGATATAAGAGGATTTGTATACACATCATACGAATTCGATGTCATCAAAATAACCTTATCTTAAAGTTCATATCTTTTGTATATTTCCCGGGATTTTTTTTGAAATCTGTTACAAAGGAGTCAAGGTTGGCATTGGTGTTTCTTAATTCTTCGTAGAGTTCGTCAGATTTGACAAGACGTGCAAATGTACCTTCACCAGACTCCATATACGTTGTAACCGTGTCAATCAGAGAAGAAATAGACTTCATATCATCAAGTGCAAGTGAAATTTTATCGGTGGTTTTTTGAAAACCATCTATTGCATCGATAAGTTTTGAATCACTTTCCGCAATGAAGTTTTTCACGTCCTGCGATGCAGTGTTGAAATTATTTATTGACTCGCGAAGCGGATCTCGGTTTTCACGAGCAATTTGCTCATATTCTTTCAGCGCCAATTGAATCTTTTCAAATGTCAGCTCAAATGAATCCGATAGTTTTGAAATATCCAGATTTTTATCAAGTTTATCGCCGATACTGTTTAATTTTGTAAGTACAGCACCGGCTTTATCGATAAGAGCATTCATACCCGAAGCATCGGTACCATAATAGATTTTTTCAGGATCGATCATTACAGTGGATGTACCGGGGATAATGACAAGAGCTTTATCACCCATCAGCCCGACGTCTTCAATTATAAATGTGCAATCCTCCGGCAGATCGATTGATTTTGTAATGTAGAGTGTTATGGCAGCTTTATTATCTTTCGTCAGGGAAACTCCGCTTATTTCACCGACTTTAATACCGGAAAGTGTAATAGGATCTCCTTGGGCAATTCTCTCACCGTTATTAAATACGACGGTAAATCGAATTTTATTTGTTGCGGGATTGAATTCTTTAACCCAAAGAACACCACTTATAAGTACAGCCAAAGCTATGATAGTTGTTATTCCGACTTTTACCTTGGTGTAAAAAGAATATTTCATTGGTTTACCGTTATTTGTTTAAAAGAGTTAGTACGTCTACATCATTGTGACCCGGCAAATCTCTGAAGTCGAGTTTCACACCCAAGTCGCGCAATGCTTGCAGATAAAACGTATCGTCATCATCGACATATATGTAATCGAGAACTTCACGTTTGTCCTTGGATGAATGCATTCCTCCGACATTAAGTTCGGAAATATGAGCGCCATTTTTGATAACTTCGAAAGCATCCTTTGGTGACTCAAAAAGTACATACGAAGGTACCTGATCAGAATCGAGTTTATTTATCGCTTCAACAGCTTCATCAAGCTTTACGATCTTTCCCCCGATGTATGAAGGTAGTGCGGCTAAGCAGAGTTCACATTCCCAGTCAGACAATGATACGGTATCTGATACTACTAAAATTGATTTTGGCGCAATGACTTTGCCCCAACCTTCAGTGACCTGCCCATGAATTAATCGGTCATCTATCCTTGCAAGAATTATCGACACAGTCTATTTCCAATTTAGTATGCTATTCGCTTGTGATCGCACGTTTGCCGTCAATTTCCATTATTGCAGGTAACTCATCAATCGGAATCGTATTACGTTTCTGAATAAATGATAACAGCATCGGTAAATTTATTCCGGTAACAATATGGCTGTTGGGAACTCTTGCCATTTTTGCGGCTCTCCAGCAGGAACCTCCATACATGTCTACAAACAACATTACACCATCGCTGCTATTTTTTTGGGATTTTGACTTTATTATTTCAGCCAGTTCATTCGTCGAAAGGCCCTTGTTTGATATATACTCGATAAACTCTACCATCCCGGAAATCGAATGAAGCGCATCTATCAAGGCATTGCCTATGTCGACGTGTCCGATTATAATACCCTGTATCATTTACTTACATTCTTTTTTTCATTTTCCCTTATTAAATTCATCTGACGATTGGCAAGTTCTTTTGCCGCATTATAACCGCGAATTTTCAAAAGTTGATTTAATGCGATTGATTCAACAATTACCGCAATATATTTACCGGGATAAATAGGAATTTCGACTTTCGGAATTTCGACATCGAGTATCGTTGTTATATTCTCATCGAGACCCGTCCGGTCCATCGTTTTTTTATCATCCCAGTCAACAAGTTGTACTTCAACTTCAATCCGTTTTTGTACACGAGTCGCTCTGATACCGAACATCTGTTGAACATCGACGATACCAACTCCACGTATTTCGATAAGAGACCGGGTAAGTTCATTTCCTGTCCCCACGACAATTCCACGTGACTTACGAATAATGTGAACGACATCATCAGCTACCAGTCTGTGGCCTCGTTCAACAAGGTCCAACGTAACTTCACTCTTTCCAATACCCGGCCTTCCGGTAAAAAATAAACCCATTCCGTAGACATCGACAAGTGTTCCGTGCATGGCGGTTGAGGGTGCAAAATTATCCTCGAGATAGTAACTGAAAAGATGAACAAATTGTGTTGTTGACAATGAAGAAATAATTAACGGAATATTCTGTGTATTGCAGAGTGATACCACTCCTGGCGATGGAGTTACACCATTAGTAAATATTATACATGGCAAAGCGAATTGACATATAATTTCAAACGCTTCGATTTTCTTTGTTTCTGTCAAAGTACTGAGATATAATATTTCAGTGTTACCGATAAGCTGAACACGGTTATACGTAAAAAGATCGATAAAACCGGTCAGAGCTAAACCTGGACGATTTAATTCGGGTGAGATAAGTACATTGTCTGTTCCGTTTCTGCCTGCTATAAGTTCGAGTACCAGGCGTTCTTTATTTTCTTCCAAAAATGTTCCGACAGTAATTATTCTCAATGTCTTACCTCAGAATTACTCCATAAATTCCGAATCTTCTGCAATTTCTGCTTCAACAACGGGTAAAGGCGGTTGTACTCTGTGGTCAGCTATTTTGCTTTTCAGTTTTTTAATCTGAATTTTAGCTTTTTCAATTGCTGCATCTAAAGCTTTTGCCTGATTATAATCTTCATTTACTGCGGTAATAGTTAACCCCGGCACACGAACTGATATTTCAACTTTTACAGATGAATTTTGCCTGTTGATAATAACATTGCTATCTAAAATATGAGGGTGAAATTTCGATAATTTCATTATTTGTTCTACAATAGATTCTCTTAATGGTGAATCGCATGTTTCATGTCTGCAAGTTACCTGAACATCAAAATCGTATGCTTTTGTCATAATGTTATTTTACTCCTCAGTGGAATTTAATTGAAATTGTTATTACATCAAACGGCATCACAACCGCAGTAATAATTCTATAATAGCAATAATATAAAATATTTATAATGTCCTGGAATATACTATTTGTATGATACTGTTTACAAATAATGTTTGATTTTTTTTGAGGAAATATATATGATCTCATGGTATACATAACATTGTAAAAATAACAAATAAACGGTTTTTAATCAACAGGTTTTTCAAATATGTATAAGAAAAGAACTTAGCTATTGAAATACAGAAACAACCTCTGTTATTATTTCATCCGCAATAATAATTCCGTTTTTTGTAAGTCTTACAATATTTCCGTGTCTTTTTTCAAGGAAACCGGAAGCAATCAATGATGTTATTTTGATATCGAATTCAGCGCATTTCGATGGGTACGTTTTGTTTAAACGATTCATAGATAATCCGTTCTTCGTTCGCAATGACAGCATGATAAATTCCATTGTCTTTTCAGCCTGATCAGGAATTTCATAACCGGCGACAGGATCATTCGAATCAAAACACGTTTTTATATAACGTTTAATATCAGATTCGTTCCAGCGCCTTATTGTTCCATCAAATGAATGAGCGGATAAACCGATTCCGAGATACGGTGAAAAATTCCAGTAAGATATATTATGAAAGCATTCATAACCAGGTCGGGCAAAATTTGAAATTTCATAATTTTTCAAGCCGTTCATTTCAAGAAAATCATACATAAATATATACATATCAGATATGTCATCAGATGTTGGAAGTTGAATTTTTTTATTATGTATCATTTCAAAATATTTTGAATCCTCTTCAATACTCAGACTGTAACATGAGATATGATCGGGTTTAAGGTCAATTACGTCCCGAAGGGTCCGGGTCCACATATCCATCGTCTGTCCGGGAACACCAAATATCAGATCGACTGAAATATTATTGAATCCGGCATGTCGTGCTTTATATACAGATTCCCTGGCTTGTGACGCGTTGTGAATACGGCCAAGTCTGTTCAATAAAACGTCGTCAAGGGATTGTATTCCGATGCTGATTCTGTTGATACCCAGCGTAAGAATATTTTTAAGCCATGAGTCTTCAACAGATTCAGGATTGGCTTCTATAGAACATTCTATACCGGAAACCGGCAGGTTCTTTTCAAGAATGATTTTGATAGCTTCAACAGGTACAAGTGACGGTGTGCCGCCACCGATATAGACCGATCCGGGTTTTCCATCGAATATACCGTGTGAGCGCATATATATTTCACAGGAAGCTGCTTTTGCATAGGCACCAATACTGTCATTGCCGCCGGTTATACTGTTGAAACCGCAGTAGTGACACTTTTTACGGCAGAATGGGAGGTGAATATAAAGACTATAGGGCATTTCGGATTTCGATAAAATAGATTATTCTCACAACCACAAGTACATTTCAAAATTTTATTACTATTTTATCATAGAACAAAACCTGTTCCATCTTATTCTGTGTAAGACGTCATATCTTGGTTTATCGGTGTTCCAACTCCAATAAATCAACAAGGCATTACCTTTGATATTATCATACGGAACAGGTCCCCAATAACGTGAATCATTTGAGTTATCACGATTGTCTCCCATGACAAAAACATTCCCCTGAGGTACAACAGTCGGAGGAAAATTGTCACGAAGCCCCAACCGTTCCGGCAGGATAGCTTTGTCGATTAATTTTGCACAGACGGGAAGCTGCTGTAATTTGCCGTCAACAAATATTTCTTTATTTTTTATCTCTAAAACCTGCCCACCTACGGCGACACAACGTTTTACAAAATCTTTCGAGGGATCTTCCGGGTACTTAAATACAAGTACATCGCCAGGTTTTGGATCACGTATTTTCAATATACGTTTATTACTAAAGGGAATTTTACTGCCATACAAAAATTTAACCGCAATGAAATGATCACCGATAAGAAGTGTATCTTCCATAGAACTTGAAGGCACTTTAAATGGTTGTATAATGTAGGCTCGGATCAAAAATGCCAGAATAAAAGCAATAAGGATCGGTTCTATCCAATCTTTTCGAAATCTCGTAAAACCGGTGTGCACTTTTTTATTTTTTCTTTCTCCCACTTCTCCTCCATTATACTGTAACTATTTTATCTTATCGAATATTCTGTTCCATCGTATTTTGTGAATAACATTACCTAAAGAAGCGTTTTTACCGAAGATTGGCAATTCTTTATCTACACTCCAATATAAAAATAATGCTTTACCCTTGATATTTTCTTCAGGAAGAAAACCCCAGAACCGGGAATCATTTGAATTGTCGCGATTATCACCCATCATAAAGAGTTTACCCTCGGGGACTCTGAAAGGGGCAATATTATCACGGGTACTTATCGAACCTGGGTACATATATGAATCAGTTATTTTCCCGTTTTTGGGTAACTCCTTCATCACACCGTCAACATAAACATTTTTATTTCGTATTTCTACAATCTGGCCGCCAACAGCGATACAACGCTTTATCAAATCTTTTTTTTCAACAGGTGATCTGAATATGATAATATCACCTGGTACAGGATCTTTAAATCTCAAAATACGTTTATCGGTAAATGGGATTTTTGTACCGTACGTAAATTTGGCAGCAAATAAATAATCTCCGACAAGAAGAGTATCTTCCATTGATCCAGAAGGAATTTTAAAATTCTGGAAAAAGAACATTTTGAAAATAAATACGAGAACAAATGCAATAAGAACTGGTTCAATCCATTCTTTGCGAAATTTAGTAAATCCAGTGTACTGAGGTTTGGTCTTTTCATCTTGTGATTTTTTCACATCTTCCACCATTGTTTAAAATACAAATACAACAATTATATATTAATTTATCACTATTAGCTTTCAGTTTTCAGCACTGCGAGGAATGCTTCCTGAGGAATTCGTACACGACCGATGCTTTTCATGCGTTTCTTACCCTCTTTTTGTTTCTCGAGGAGTTTTCTTTTTCGAGTTATATCTCCACCGTAACATTTTGCAGTTACATTTTTTCTGAGCGGTTTTATGTTCGTCCTCGCTATAATCCTTGAACCAATCGCCGCCTGAATCGCCACCTGAAACATCTGGCGCGGGATAAGCGTTTTGAGTTTTGACGCCAAATCCCTACCAATGGTTTCAGCTTTGCTTCTGTGGAGTATCGTTGAAAGCGCATCGACCGGTTCACCGTTGATTAAAATGTCAAGTTTAATCACATCGGCTTCCTGATAACCGTGAAATTCATAGTCAAATGAAGCATATCCTCTCGTAACGCTTTTAAGGCGATCATAAAACTCATATACTATCTCTGCAAGCGGAAGTTCATAAACCATATTTACACGGGTAGTGTCGAGATACTCAGTACGAATATGTATACCTCGACGATCCTGTGTTAATTTCATAATTGCTCCGATATATTCATTTGGCGCAACAATCTGAGTACGAAGCATAGGTTCTTTAATCTGTTGAATGCCGGCCATGTCAGGAAAATGCGCTGGATTATTAATAAATTCCGAACGACCGTCAGTGTGTATAATATTATACACTACTGATGGCAATGTATTAATAATATCGAGCCCATAATCACGATCGAGCCGTTCCTGAACGATTTCCATATGAAGCATGCCGAGAAATCCGCATCTAAAACCAAATCCGAGAGACACGGAAGTGTCAGGTTCATATGTAATTGCCGAATCATTGAGTGTGAGACGCTCAAGAGCATCCTTGAGTTCATTATATTGGTCAGGGTCCTCAGGATACATACCGCTGAATACCATCGGTTTCGGTTCTTTATATCCTGATAAAGGTGCATCTGCTTTTTTTGATGAGAGTGTAACCGTATCACCGACTTTTAATTCATGCACATCCTTTATTCCACATATCAGGTAACCGGCCTCTCCGGCTGTGAGTTCTTCAACGGGAATCCTACCCAATTTCAAAACTCCGGGTTCAAGAACTTCCCAGTCACGTCCGGTTCCAAACATATGCACTTTATCGTTCTTTTTTACCCTTCCTTCAAACACCCGAATAAAAGCGATTGCGCCGCGGTATTTATCATAATCAGAATTAAATATCAACGCTTTTAACGGTTTATCGGAATTTCCGGATGGAGGAGGTATCTTTTCAATTATGGTATTTAAAATCTCATCTATACCTTCACCGCTTTTTGAGGAACAGCGGAGTATCTCATTTTCATTCACATCCATAAGTTCCATTATCTGTGCCACGGTTGTATCGATTTGTGCCTGAGGAAGATCGATTTTATTTGCCACGGGAATAATTGTAAGATTGTCTTCGAGTGCAAGCCAGAAATTTGATATTGTCTGCGCTTCGATCCCCTGACTCGCGTCCACAAGAAGCAGAGCACCTTCGCATGCCGCAAGACTGCGGGATACCTCATACGAAAAATCAACATGGCCGGGAGTATCGATAAGATTGAGGATGTAAATCTGGCCGTCTTTGTATTGATATTCCAGTCGAATGGCATGACTTCTGATGGTAATACCCCGCTCACGCTCCAGATCCATATCGTCAAGAATCTGTTCTTTCATATCTTTTAAAGATACGGTATGGCAGCGTTCAAGCAAACGGTCGGCAAGTGTGGATTTGCCATGATCAATATGAGCAATAATACAAAAATTTCTTATATTTTTCGGTTCAACCGCCATATACATCCTTTACGGAAATTACGTTTAACTTTAGCAAATAAAGATAAAGAAAATATTATCGAATGTCAATTTACAAATATGTTTTAAAATGTTTTCCATATTAAAAAGGCCGGTCGCAAAAAAGACCGGCCTTATAAATTTCTGCCTACATATATAACAACTTATTAAGGTTTCAACGGGTATTCAAGGCCTTTCATATTGGTGCGGATTTTGTAGACTTTATCATAACATGTTGCATAAATTGTTTTATAGTCATCACCGCCGAAGCAGCAGCTAACAGGCATTACCGGGAAATTGATAATACCGATAAATTCGCCCTTCGCACTCACAATCTGGATACCGATTTGTGTCGCAACATAGACATTTCCCTGAACATCGATGGTCATGCCGTCAGCACTTGTCGATTTCCCTTTTCTGTCAAGTACATCTGGGGTCAGGTAGAGTTCCGCAAATTTACGACCGTTTGATACTGTTCCGTCGTCATTTACATCATATGCCCAAAGGAAGTTGTCCTTGTCGGTATTAACATTCCACCATTCTTCATTGTCATAGGTGTTGTTGACATAGAGTGTTTTACCGTCAGGGCTTAATAAAACACCGTTTGGCATTGCAAATACATCGGGGTCGATTACCCTGATAAGTTCACCACTCTTTTTTCGATAATATATAGATCTTCCGGGCTGTTGCCGTTCATCCGGGATAAATTGCGGATCGGTAAAATAAATTCCACCTTTTGCATCGACAACCAAATCATTCGGGCCATCGAGACGTTTTCCACCGTAACTGCTGGCAAGAACCCTGACAACTTTGCCTGTAGTGGTCATTTCGATAACGCGGTGGCCAAACATATCACAAACCGCAAGATTGCCGTTTCCGAGCGGCATTGTACCATTGGTCTGCATCTTTCCCTGGGAAATATAACGATATGTGCCGTCAGGATCCATTTCGACAAGAGCGCTTTTCGCTGGATCTCCTCCCCAATCAGACGAGAAAAACATGCTCGAGAAATAAAGCTTGCCATTCATCCAGGATGGGCCTTCGCCAAATGTCAGACCGGGCCCCTGTACAGCGCCGTCGGCAACCAGTTCAACCTTTGCATCCTCAGGAATAATGGCATGGTAGGCAGCGAGACGTTTTTCCATGCTGGCATTATAATCGGGACGGGGCGGCCAGAATACATCAAGCACATCGCATCCTTCAGGCTGATTCGTACCACCGTGCACCAGGTCGGCAGGTAAAAGTAACGCATCGTCTTTTTTCATCATGGATGTGTGGTCAAGTATAATTTCATCGATTGCACCGCGAATAACTATCATTACCTGTTCTTCAGGATGATTGTGATGTGGGAAATAAGAGCCGGGATCCATTCTTAAAAAGCTTAATTGAGCGCCTCTGCCGGTTATTAAACGTGAATTTGCGCCCGGAACCAGTTCGGTAAATTGAATATCATAGTAGTCATATACTTTGTTGGGCATAACGGACGGTTTGATCGGGTAATTGCCCTCAGGAACACTTGAAGGGACTTTAGTCGAACCGGCTTTTTTCATATAATCGAGACGGACAGGCCAGTAGACTTCAAGAATTTTGGCTCCCTGCGGCCCTGCTTTAACAGCATTTTCCGCACCTTTTTCCAGGTAAACAAAGTCTCTTCGAGGCTCAATTCCGTTTGTTCCGTGTATGGGTGTTCTCGGAATAGCTATCATTTTTACCATTGATCCGTTGATGAGCTGTTCAACAGAACCTTCCCAAACTACCATGATGCGTTCGCCGGAGAGTGTTTCTTTCGGAATTTCAGCGCCTGGTTCAAGAGTCATCCAGTTCATCAGATTACCTTTGCCCCAGTAGATTTTCCCTTTTGCACCCGGCGCTATTTCAGTTTCGGGGAGCTTCGAAAGATTTGTCACTACTCCGGGCTCGAGGTTAGATACAATATTGTTTTCGACGATATCTGTACGTACACGTTCCTGTACATTATGCTCTTTAATTACCTGATCATTTACCGCTTTCCACGCAGGTTCTTTTGAGCAACCTGATACCAGCGCTAATAACATGCACGCAAGAAAAACTGCGGAAACAAACAAAATACCTGTTTTTTTTGTTGTAAACATTAATCCCTCCCTAAGGAAAAATGGTAGTTTATGGGTAATGGTTTCTTATTAAAAGAGAAGACTATATATATCGCACATTTTCATTAATTTAGCAAGTAATATTCTAAAAAAGTACATAAAAATATTTAAGTTTATCAGCAATTATTTTACTCAAAAGTAGGAAATAACTTGCATGGAGAATCTGAAAACAATAAGATATTTCAAGATATTGTCAGTCTCGTGATTTTGTATGTGGCGCTTTACATAAACAGTGAAACGAAAATACCCCAATTCAAAATAGTGCAGCAGAAGTTTTTGTGTTGAATTTTTTTATCCTGCATCGTATTTTTTTCAATATCTTCAGATCAAAATCGATGTACCATTGAATTCACCGATTGGAAATTACATGCGGAAGGAGTGTCGTTGAATGAATATCGTTATGTTAGGAACTGGTTATGTCGGCCTCGTTTCCGGAACCTGTTTTGCCGAAATGGGCAATCGTGTTATTTGTATTGATACCGACCAGAAAAAAATTGATATGCTCAATAACGGTAAAGTTCCAATCTATGAGCCGGGACTGGAAGCGCTGATTCGACAAAATGTAAATGAGGAGCGCCTCCTGTTCACACGACCGACGAGTGATATTTACGCCAAGGCAGATATTATTTTTATTTGTGTCGGCACCCCCCAGAGTGCGGATGGTTCGGCAAATCTCTCCTCAGTATGGGCTGCAGCAAAGGATATCGGGGATTATTGCGATGGTTATACGGTTGTAGTGACCAAGTCAACCGTACCTGCCGGAACTACCGGACGGGTTAAAAAGTTGATTATGGAACGTCTGTCAAAACGCGCTTCGAACGCCACAATAGAAATGGCGAACAATCCTGAATTCCTTAAGGAAGGAAACGCTGTCGATGATTTCATGAGTCCGGACAGAGTTGTGGTTGGGGCTGATTCCGATCGTGTCAGAAAAATCATGCGTCAAATTTATTCACCGTTTTTCCGAACTGAAAACCGCGTCATTTTTATGTCGATTGCCTCCTCCGAACTAACCAAATATGCCTCGAATTGCATGCTTGCAACACGTATTTCGTTCATGAATGAAATAGCCAACCTTGCGGAAAAGGTCGGTGCCGATGTCGAGGAAATCCGTCTCGGTGTCGCTCGTGACAAACGTATTGGCAAATACTTTCTTTACGCCGGCGCCGGGTATGGCGGGTCATGTTTTCCAAAGGATGTATCAGCGCTCATAACAACCGGCCGTGAATATGGTGTCGAGATGAACATCATCAGGGCGGCAAATGATACAAACAACCGTCAGAAACGCCTGATAGCCGAGAAAGTGCTTCGATTCTTTGGTAATAATGTCGTCGGAAAACGTTTCGGGATTTGGGGACTCGCATTCAAACCGGAGACAGATGATATCAGAGATGCACCCGCTATAGAAGTTCTACGAATACTTCGCAAGGCTGGCGCCGAGTTTGCTGTACATGATCCCAAAGCTTTAGAGAATGTCCGCATTCTGATCGGCGATGATGGTGTAATGTACTGCAAGAACTCCTATGAAGCCATAAAGAATGCAGACGCACTGCTGATCATGACCGAATGGAAACAATACAGAACTCCGGACTGGCCGCGTATCAAAAATCTTATGAAACAGTCGGTTATATTCGATGGACGGAATCTGTTTTTCCCTGAGGACATGCATGATTTGGGATTTACATATTTCGGGATAGGTTACGGTGATTACATCTGAAATAATTATAGTCGGTATGCTTAAATCTATGTAAGGAATGGCGATCTGATTTCAACCTCCGTTTTCATAATACACAATCAAGAGAATCATAATAATTAAAGGTTCTATGGAAATACCCAGCCTGTAAAATTAAAACATTTCCGGGTGTACTTCTGAGAATATATAAATGCAGGTAAAGTAAAGGACTCCCGTAAATAATTAAATTCCTTGAAGCGATATACGCTTCGTAATTATATTAGCCACATGCTTAATGATACTGTGAAAAATCCGGATAAAATCATATTTATAGCTGATGCGCACTTCGGCATGCCGGGTGACAATCCTGAACGAATTGATATTGCAGTTCAATTTTTGCGATGGTTGAACGGTAAAATTTCTCACCTGTATATTGTGGGTGATCTTTTCGATTTCTGGTTCGAATATAAAAGCGTCGTTCCGAATACGACGCCGCAGGTTGTTTTTGAACTCTATAATCTGGTACGTTCGGGTGTAAGAGTCACTCTGTTTGCGGGAAATCATGATTATTGGCTTGGGCCTTACCTCGAGCGAAGCGTCGGCATACATTTAGTGCCGAATGACCTTGTCGTTGAACATCAGGGGTTAAAAATCTACATCCACCATGGTGACGGATTATATCCTCATGACCATGGATATAGAATTATGAAAAAGGTTCTGCGTAACAGACTGTCAATTTTCCTTTTTGGACTTCTACATCCTGATTTTGCCGTTAAAATTGCCCGACTGACCTCAAAAACATCACGAAATTATATCGCTCCACCCGATGGCAATGTCGAACGTAATTCGCGATTATTCAGGGTCATTGCCGATCAGCGGCTTGTTGAAGGATATGATGCCGTGGTTTACGGGCACAGTCATGTACAACTTATGGAAAAGCGTTCGCAGGGCACACTTATTCTGCTCGGTGACTGGATAAAACTCAATACATATGTTTTGCTCGAAAACGGTCATTTTACCATCAATAACTGGGATAATAAAATGGAGAAAGAAAATGGCTGATATCTTTGGAGCATCCATGAAAAAGCAACAAATTCTCGAACATGTCGGTGATATATCGCAAATCTGCGATGCCCAAAAAAAAACATATTCAGATGGTAAAAGTTCGGGTGTGGAAACAGTTGATGTAACCACAGGATCAGGTTTTTCCTTTACAATTTTACCCTCGCGGGGACTCGATATTTCGCACGCAGTATATAAAGGCACCCCCATATCATGGAAATCCGTATGCGGAGAGGTTGCTCCACAGTATTTTGAACCTGAAGGCTTAAACTGGCTCAGAAACTTCTTCGGAGGCCTTCTCACGACCTGTGGTATGACATATTCTTCTCATCCATGCGAGGATAACGGTGAACAACTCGGTTTACATGGGCGTGTCTCAAATATTCCGGCAGACAACGTAAACATTACGAAACAATGGGATAATGACGATTATCTAATGATCGTGACAGGCCGGGTACGCGAAGTAAAAGTATTTGGTGAAAAACTCGAACTCTCCAGAAAAATCACCACTTCACTCGGATCATCGAAATTAGTAATCCGTGATACTGTTGAAAATATCGGTTTTAATGACAGCCCGTTAATGATGCTTTATCATGTCAATATCGGATGGCCGCTTGTGTCGGAGCATTCAAGGCTGATTTCACCGACAACAGGCGTCAGGCCTGCAGATGACAGAGCACGAAGCGAAATCGATACATGGAGTTCATTTACATCACCGCAAAAAGACTATCGGGAACGGGTATACTTTCATGATCAGAAAGCAGATAAAGACGGAAAAATCACGGTTGCTCTCGTCAATGAAGCAATTGAACTTGGAGTATACCTTTCATTTCTTAAAAGTGAATTCCCCCACTTTATAGAATGGAAAATGATGGGTCAGGGAGAATATGTGATCGGTATAGAACCCGGAAATATTACAGGACACCGTGCGTATATGCGAAAAGAGGGTACTCTCGAATTTATCAAACCTGGAACAAAACGCGACTTTACACTGGAAATCGGCATTCTCGATAGTAACGAGTCAATACAAAAGACAATACAGGAAATTAATGAGGTAAAAGTTTAATGAGTTTGAATACAGTACAATTGGGAAGAACCGGTATACATGTTACTGAATTATGTTTCGGAACGCTGGTTTTAGGAAAACTTCAGGCAGATTTATCACCGGACGAAGGTGGAAAAGCGATACGACGCGCAGCAGAACTCGGTATTAACTTCTTTGATACCGCAAAAGGGTACAAGACCTATGAGCATACACGGATCGGCCTCGAAGGGTATGAAAATATGATTATTGCATCAAAATCCCCTGTATCCGATTCCGATGAAATGAGAACCGATGTCGAAACATGCCTGAGGGAATTAGACCGTGAAATGATCGATATTTTCCATCTACACCTTATCAGAACAAAACAGGATATGATGAATCGTGAAGGCGCCCTTGACACACTTGTGAAATGCCGTGAGGAAGGTAAAATTAGGTCTGTTGGACTGACCGCCCATGGTCCGGAGGGTGTTCTCTGTGCTCTTGATTATGATGAAATCGATGTTGTGATGCCCTTATTGAATAAAGAGGGGCTTGGGATAATCGGGGCAACACAGCAGGAAATGGTCGATGCGGTTCGAAAAGTCTATGACAGCGGTAGGGGTGTGTATGCGATGAAGCCGCTGGGGGGCGGTCATCTTATTAAAGATATGCCCGGCGCAATTCAATATCTTCGCGACCTCATGATGTTTCATTCGATATCTGTCGGATTGAAAACACCTGAAGAGGTGGAAATCATGTCCGGCGTATTCCAAAATGATGCCAAAGCAATTGAACGCTCCTATATCATGGGCAAAAACCGTGCAAACAAAAAAAAATTGCTGGTATATGATTTTCTCTGTGAAAAATGCGGAACTTGTGTCGATGAATGCGCCCAGAACGCAATTTCAATCGGTGAGAAATGTGCTGTTGTCGATCCGGATCTCTGTATTCTCTGCGGATATTGTGCAGCATCCTGCCCAAAATTTGCTATACGGGTGGTGTAATTTCTTTCTGCACGTACAGGAATCATTTCAGAAGAATCGTAAAGGCGCACTTTCAGTGCTGTAAACATGTACGCCCATATGTGCACGGTCGAGCATTCTGAAATCGTTGACTTTTATTAATTCTTTGTCGGTAATTTCATATATTGCAATCCGATCGATATCATTCTGCCCCAGTCCGCGTTCATTTGCGATACGAAGATACGGTAATTCCCGTGGGTCCTGCCCCATCAGCCAGGCAGCTACAGAATCACATTCAACCATTGATCGTGATATGGTAATGAAATTGTTGAGGTGAAGTTTGCCTGCGCCGTCAATGCCTACAATACCCTCGACCATATTTACACATGGTTGTATATTGGAGGCGATATCCATCATGCGCTGTCCCCATTGCTCGCCCCAGAATACTTTATAATCCGGTTCAAATTCACCTCGTTTGAATGCATCCCAGCCGCCTGCATCGAAATAAGCTTTTGAGTGTCCACCTTCGTCCCAATATTTATAATCCATATTTGCGTGTTTTACATATCCCTGTTCAATCAGTTTCTGATAATCAGGGTTGATAACCATTTTTCCGGGCTGCAGATTGATAGCGTCCTGCTGGCTTCGCCACGGGCGGCATATATGCATGTACCCAACCGGCATGATACCCTGCAAATTCTTTATAGTAAGTGTGGTGAAACCAAGCTGGTGGATACGGTCTTTTGCCATGTTGATGAATGTGGTATCCTTTTCCTTTGTAAGTTTGAAGAAAGGAACCTGAAGCATTACTTTACCTTCGGGATTATCCACCCATTCAATTTCGGAGGATTTATAATCATTCCAGTGTTCATATTTACCTTCTGTGAAACACACTCCGCGCGTATGCATTAACTCGCAAATTCCTGATTCTACAAAATTCTCATGTTTGGCCGCTCCGTTTGCACCTACAACAATATTTGTATTACCCATACCTATTAGCGCATCACAAAAACCGCCAACAAACCAGGGATGAGTTGAAACACCGTTATTAACGCTACGGGGATCAGCGTTGAATCCCCCAACAAAATTAGGTTTTATATAAGTCGTTCCTCCTTTTTCAGATCCTTTACGAAATATTTTCATTGCCGCCGAGTACCCTGCTCTGGCAAACACTTCATTTTCCGGAGGATATTTTCCGTCGCTGTCTTTCTGTGAAACCACAGTTGTTTTTATGATGAATACAGCTCGCGGATTTTCAAGGATTTCTTCACGAAGTACGGGAGGTATATTATTCTTTTTTCCTTTTTGGGCAGCTTTTTGGCCGTCGCGGACAAGGAATTGACCCGGGTCGGAATATGCTCCCGCAGCTTCAATGTCTTTTGCCGAAGCGTTTACCGCTGATGAAAATACCGGCAGTGCTGTGATCATTGCAGCACTCCGTGATAAAAATGTACGTCTGCTTGTCATAGTATCCCTCCGCTATTAATTTTCAATCGTATGTATATGCTAACGGCTGTGCAACAATTTAGTTTCAGATTCGTTAATTTTTCAGCATTTCAACTGCAAGTTTTGCGGTACGTAACGATGCTCCCGGTTCTCCGAGATTTTCTTTTGCATCATGAAGTAATATCTTAGTTCTTTCGTATATTTCTTTGTCCTGCAACATATTTAATACGTAATCAGCAATCTTTTTAGGAGTCACGTCATTTTGCCAGAGTTCCGGTACCACACGCGACCCGGCAACAATATTGATCAGGCCGATGTTTCGTATACTTACCAGTGATTTACCTATGAGGTACGTCAAAAATGAAGTACGGTAGACGATAACCATGGGTGTTCCGAGTATACCTGTTTCGAGAGTAGCTGTCCCGGATGATACAACAATGACATCCGCATGCGCCATAATATCATATGTTTTACCGCGCAGCACCCGGACATCTGTTCCTTCAATATATTTATCCAAAATCTTTTCGTCAAGTTCCGGTGCGCAGCCAATTACCGCATTGAAAGGTCCCAGGCGTTCTTTGAGCTCATGCAAACTCCCTATCATTGCAGGTAAAATACGTTCGATTTCCTGTGGCCGCGAACCCGGCAGGAATCCGATGAGAGGCTTATTTGTTGCATCAACCGAAACCCTGAAAGATTCCCTGTCCTGCGACGGAAACACGATATCGAGAAGAGGATGACCGAAAAAATCAGCTTTTACGCCGTATTTTCGGTAAAAGTCAACCTCGAAATCGAATAGAACAACTATTTTGTCAACATATTCTCTAATAAGTTTAACCCTGCTTTTATGCCATGCCCAGAGTTGGGGGCTTATATAATACATGAGAGGAGTATTGTATTTTTTTACTGAAGGAGCAAATTTCAGATTGAAACCCGGATAATCGATCAGTATTACGAGATCGGGATGCCATGTTTCGAGAAGATATTCAAGTTCTTTTAATGTTTTACGAATAAATGGGAGATGCTTCACAACTTCAACCAGGCCCATGAAGTTCATTTCACGAACATGGCGAATGGTTTCGAGGCCTTCAGCAATCATTTGAGTTCCGCCGATACCCTTAAATTCGATATCAGGGCTCATCTCTTTCATACGCCGAATAAGAGCGGAACCATGCAAATCGCCTGATGTTTCACCTGCAACAATCAGAATTCTTTTCATTCAAGACTCCGGGCAGTTACCTCCATACTTCTCATAATCATCGAGGCGACTTCAAGAGCTTTCATACCGTCATTTCCGGTGACACATGGTTTTTTACCATAACGTACAGCCGCAATAAAATCAGCAAGTTCAAGTTCAAGGGCATTCAGGCCATCATTAGTGATTTTATTATATGAAATTCCCGCCATTATCTGTGGAAGCGCACCTGCAAAACCTTCGGGCCGTCCGCTGTTCGTCAGCGTAAATATTTCACTTTCGCCTGTGAGAAAATCCATAGAGATGTAAGAATTCTTCTGGAAAGTTCTGATTTTACGCATCTTTTTCTGAGATATACGACTTGCCGTAAGATTAGCCACACAGCCGCCTTCAAACTCGATACGTGCATTCGCAATATCAACCTCATCGGTGACAACCGCTACGCCGCTTGCATTGACATTTTTTACCGGTTTTTTCACCATGTCCAATACAACATCGATATCATGAATCATAAGATCAAGCACAACGGCAACATCAGTGCCTCGGGGATTGAAAACAGCTAATCTGTGTGATTCGATGAAAGCAGGTTTTAACGATTGTCTGGCACCAACAGACCGATATGCAGGATTGAAACGTTCCAAATGGCCTACGGCAAGAACAAGTCCGCGTTTTTCTGCCTGAGCGATCATATCCATGGCTTCGCTGACATTCGATGCAACAGGCTTCTCGACAAGAACGGATTTACCTTTTTCCAAACAATGCATCACCACATCACGATGCTTCGATGTCGGTACTGCAACTGTCATACAATCGACATTGTCTATTAAATGATCCAGTGAATCGTAAGAGGATATTTGAAATTCGCAAGCTACCTTTTTCCCTGCTTCACTGTCGATATCATAAACTCCGGCGAAAGAAATATCTTTCATCGATGACAAAAGTCTGACATGATGAAGACCGTGCACACCGATTCCTATAACACCAATCCGTAAAGACAATCCGCTCTCCGTTATCTGCAGCGGTTAAAGATGATTATCGATACAATACTCAGACAATCACGCCACGTTCACTTGTTTGTATGAAATGCTTCAAATGCGTTACTTCAGGCCCATACTCACCTATATTTTCAATATCTTTGAGCGATTCTGTCAGGTTTTTTTTCGAACGAAAAAGAATTTTATATGCTTTTTTCAACTGAGAAATTGTTTCTTCAGAAAAGCCACGACGCGATAATCCGATTTTATTGATATCTATCGGTTTGAGAGGATCGCCTGCCGCAATCACATACGGAGGAACATCTTTGGGGACTCGCCATCCACCGCCGATCATCGCATGACAGCCAATTTTAACGAATTGATGAATCGGAACCAGGCCTCCGATAATAACCCAATCCTCAACCGTCACATGTCCGGCAAGTGTAGCGCTGTTCGCAAGTATGCTATTATTTCCAAGAATGCAGTCGTGAGCCACGTGACTGTACGACATCAAAAGACAATCCGAGCCGATAACCGTTTTACCCCGTGCTGCGGTACCGCGGTTAAGAGTCGCAAACTCGCGAATAACTGTCCGATCACCGATTTCAAGTGTTGTATCCTCACCTCCGAATTTCAGATCCTGAGGTACTGTTCCGATAACGGTGTTGGGAAATATTTTTACATCCTGACCAATACGGCAGCCATACCCAATAAAAGCTCCTGCATTGATCACCGAACCTTTGCCAATGACAACATTATCCTCGATCACCGCATATGGACCGATTTGGACATCGCTACCTATCTCTGCACCATGATCTATTATTGCTGTGGGATGTATTTTTTCCTTCAAGGCGCTAAATCCTCTTTTTGCATAAGCACTGCACCAAGTTCGGCTTCAACGACCATATCACCCTCGACGAAACCTTTGCCGGCCATGATGCAGAGTGTTCCACGTCGTTTGACAATATCGAGTTCAAAACGAACCTGATCACCCGGTTCTACCGGTTTTCTGAATTTCGCTTTATTTATCGACGTGAAAAATATAAGTTTATCATTTGTTTCAGTCTCGGCATCCAGCATAAGAATTCCACCTACCTGAGCCATAGCTTCGATAAGGAGAACACCGGGCATAATGGGACGCATGGGGAAATGTCCCTGAAAAAATGGCTCGTTTGCCGTAACATTCTTAATACCGATAACCTTTTTGCCCGGAATGAGGTCGATTATACGGTCAACAAGCAGGAAAGGGTAACGATGTGGCATAATCTTTTTTATCGCATTGATGTCAAGAAGAAAACCGTCAGTTTCACGTTCCTGATATTTCATTTTTATGCGGGTTTTTTCCCAGTATGACCTGATTTTTCGTACCAGTTCTATATTCGCCTTATGCCCCGATCGGGCAGCCATGATATGTCCCTTTATAGGATGTCCCAAAAGGTAGAGATCACCGATCAGGTCTAGCGTCTTATGCCGTGCAAATTCGTTGGGGAATCGAAGCGGCGTACCGTTTAAAAGACCGTTTTCACCACAGGTGACTTCCTTGTTGTCGTTAAAAAGCCGTTTCAGGTAGTCAACTTCTTTCTGGTCCCATGGTTTATCTATGACAACAAGGGCATTTTCAGGTGTACCACCTTTTGCAAGACCGGCTTCCTTGAGCATTTCCACTTCACTTAAAAAACAGAAGGTACGTGACGGAGCGTATTCGGTCTCAAACTCATCGATGGAATACATACTTGTATACTGAGTTCCAATCGCTTTGTTATGGTAATCAATCATAAAAGTGATGCGAAATTCATCTGAAGGCACAGCTACAAGTTCTACTCCCTCACCTTTCTCCGCGTCATAACCTATAGTTTCGTCAAGAACAATATAATCACGTGGAGAATCGAGTTCGATTATTCCTGCTTTTTTCAATGCTTTAACAAACTCTGTCGCCGAACCATCGCAAACCGGTGGCTCGATTCCGTTTATATCGACGTATACATTATCTATTCTCAAACCTGCGAGCGCAGCAAGAACATGCTCGACAGTATGTACTTTTATATTGTTAATCCCGATTGTTGTCCCGCGGCTGATATCAACGACATTTTCAATATGTGCAGGAATTTCAGGTATACCCCCGATATCGGTTCTTCTAAAAATAATGCCTGTATTTTTCTGTGCCGGCTTGAAAATAAGATCATTTTGAGTCCCGGTATGCAGCCCTGTCCCTTTTATTGAAACCTCACCGGCAATTGTAGTTTGTTTTTCAAACATACGTTAACTCCGTTCCTTTATAATACGCTCCAATTCTAAAATTCTTTTCTCCTGAGCTTTAACCTTTTTTATAAGTTCCGGTAGATTTCTTAATGCAGCTTCCAGTCTCATAGCTTTCATATGGATTTTGGCAGGATACCCTGAAACAGTTTCATTTTCTGCAACATCTTTCGTTACACCCGCCTGAGCACCTACAGAGGCGCCGTCGTTGATAGTCAAATGTCCCGAAATTCCTGCCTGTCCGCCCAATTTGACATTGTTTCCGATTTTTGTCGAACCGGAAATTCCTGCCTGTGAAGCGATAACGGTATCGGACCCAATTTGTACATTGTGCGCCACTTGTATGAGGTTATCGAGTTTTGTACCCCTTTTAATGACGGTTTCACCGAAAACGGCACGATCAACACAGGTTCCGGCACCAATTTCCACCTCATCTTCAATCCTGACAATACCGATCTGGGGAATTTTGTGATAACGGCCTTTGTGAGGTGCAAAACCGAAACCATCCGAGCCAATCACAGCGCCGGCTTGCAAAATAACCGAATTTCCGATAATACAGCGATCCATTATGGTAACATTGGGGTAAATTATACAATCCTTGCCGATACTGCTTTTCGTAAGAATTACCGAGCAAGGTCCCAGAACAGTATTATCGCCGATAATCACATCAGATTGAATAACTGCAAAAGGGCCGACTGAAACATTATTTCCTATCTTTGCATCAGGATCGATGACGGCATTTGGGTGAATACCCGATGCTATATCTGTGGATTTTCTTGTATTGAATAACGCCAGTAGTTTGACAAACGTAAAATAGGGATTTTCAACTTCGATAGGGAGAATATTATCCGGAACCGGAGTTCCTTTCCCGACAAGAACCACTTGTGCGTTTGTTGTGTTCAAATGTTTTAAATATTTTGGATTTGAAAGAAAACAAATATCTTCGGGCCTTGCTTCTTCAATAGAAGAAAGGCCTTTAATCACAATGTTTTCAGCCTGCCGGGGAATTTCACACCCGATCACATGGCAAATGTGTTCAAGTGTAAAACTCATTGGCTTGATACATCCTTCGCCAGTTCTTCCAGAAGATAATCGGACAGATCATATTTTTCGTCGGCGTATAAAATTGGGCCTTCAGCATCGAAAATATAATCATAATTCTCTTCTTTACCGATTTTCATCAGTATTTCATTGATTCGGTTAATGATCGGCTGAAGAAGTTTTTCCTGTTCCTTAACAAGCTTGCCGGTTCTCTGATTATATAATTCATCATAATATTTATCAAGATCTTCACGACTCTTTTGTAATTCCTCACGTTTTTTCTGGATCATTTCTTCGCTCATAAGCAAAGCACGTTTCTCAGCATCCTGAAATTCTTTCTGAAGTTCTTCCCCCTGCTTCTGGAGTTTGTCCACTTCCTCTTTTTCGTATTCACCGAGCTCTTTCATGGCAGTTTTATATGGCTCATATTTATCAAAAATATATTGAGGACGAATATATCCTATTTTCAGTTCGGCTCCGGCATTTAAAGCACCCATTGTGATAAAAGTGCATGATATCGCTAATACGCAATAAGTGATTTTTTTCATGTTGTGTGACATTAACATCTCCTATGATAAAAGTCAACTCCAAAATGAATTTGTACTAAATTAAGTTGTTCTAATTACTCCATTTGTAAAGTCTTCAAAGACGA
>JAFGMP010000193.1 GCA_016927495.1 Candidatus Latescibacterota bacterium
CTCCTTGAAGATAAGGCGGGAAAAACACAGGTCGACAGCCTTGCTATATGGGAGACCGGTTTAACACTAAAAGAAAAAAAGCCTGAAGGTAAAGAAACAGAAGAAACGGCCAAAAAGAAATTGGCAAAGGATGAACTTGTCGAACAGGATGAACGGCTCAGACTTTTTCTGCCGCAGGGTGCCATTCTCAAAACCGAACTCGATGAAGAACACTGGCTGAATTACGGAGCAGGAGAGTCAGTCCCGGTAATGTTCTACAGTTCATACGCATTCCTGTCGAAGAAACCGGTGCAGACGGCGGCACGGTTCAGTGACGCATCGAACCTGCGTATTTCAGGCCTGCTCTGGCCGGAAGCCCGTGAACGCTGGGAGAAAACCGCTTACACGACCCGTGAATCCTACGGCAAGGGACAAATTATCCTCTTTGCTTTCGATCCGTTTTTCCGGTCATATTTCTACGGCACAGGGAGAATGTTCATCAACAGCATGCTGCTCGGTCCCGGTTTCGGTGCTCAGCAGGTTGTGGAGTGGTAGAAAAGAAATTTTTCACCATGAAGCACATGAAGGAAATGAAGAAAAAGAAAATGAATAAAAGACTGTATTATAACATGTTATTCAATATTCCTGTCATTGCGATGAAAAAAATGAGGAAACAATCTCAGTGGGAATAAAAAATTATTTTGCATTTATTGTTAACCAAGCCAATAATTCATCGTGTACTCTTACATTAACAGCAGGTCTAACAGCAAGTAATATTTTTGAAATTTTTCGAACACCTAATGTATCACTTTTACATGCTTCCTCAATCAGAGGTACTGTAACTTGGGGAGTTTGAAAAACTGCTCTAAATTGAATTTTTTGTTTCCATTGAGTATTAATAATATCAGTTAAATAATCAGAAATTTCATTCCCCATATCCCAAATTGAATTAATGTGTTTACAAACATACAATGTGAGTAAAATAACATTGGTAAAGTGCAATTTGAATCCATACAAACCCTAAATGATGCAATCATCATTTCATCTCTATATCCATTTTTTTTGTCATTAATGAAACTGCGCCATTTAGATCCAATTTTAATATAACCCTCTACAAGTATAAACCTGATCACGATTTTGTCAATGTTTTTTGTGCATTTAAGACAACATTTATATTTATTCGGTCAGTATCCAAAATTCTGTTTCCCGTACCGTTCTCTGCCCCTATATTAGACATGACAAAATGTTAGCCACTTACAGCACTTCGCATCTCATCGACATCAGGAGCTTTGCATGCCCGCACAGAAAAAAATCGCATTGTTTACCGATACCTACGACCAGGTAAACGGTGTGGCCAATACATTCAAATACCTGACCCAATACTCGGTTAAACACAACCGCAGGCTTGATATTTATACCCATGCCGATGGCAGCGACTCTATCGAGGAACGCGGGACGGTCAGGATTTTACGGTATAAACCGACCATCCCCATCGACATCTATTTCGATATGATTTTTGATCTGAAATTTCCACGTTTCAGGATTTTGAGCGAGTGCAAGAAACAGAATTACGATGTAATCCATACTGCGACACCCGGCTCGATGGGATTAAATGCATTGATTGTGGCGGGTTCGGACATTCCGCTCATCGGCTCGTATCATACATCGATACCCGAATATGTGCGGGAACGGGTCGAGAAAATCGTTAAAAAATTCAACCTGCCAACCGAACATTCGGGTGAACGGTCCGAGGATGGTACATGGGAATACATGAAATGGTATTACAACAGATGCAGAGTTGTGTTGGCCCCATCCGAACATACAAAATCGACACTGGAAAAAAAATTAAACACCAAAATACGGATATTTTCACGGGGTATCGACATAGAAAGATTCAATCCGGGTTTCAGTACAAAACATGACGGTGTTATCGTGTTGTATGTCGGCAGGGTTTCCATAGAGAAAAATCTTGGAGTACTAACCAAAATATTCAAAAACCGAAGCGATGCGAAACTCACTATTGTCGGCGACGGCCCCTATCTCGCTGAGATGAAAAGCGCATGTCCCCATGCAGAATTTCAGGGATTTCTCGGCGGCCAAGATTTAAGCAGAGCTTACGCGTCATCTGATATTTTCGTATTCCCCTCGACAACCGACACCTTTGGCAATGTCGTCCTGGAGGCGATGAGTTCGGGGCTTCCGGTGATAGTTACTGATAAAATGGGGCCTAAGGAACTGGTCAGAGAGGGTGAAAACGGCTTTATTGCAGCGGATGATGAAGAATTCGAGAAAAAATTAAATATACTGATCGAGGATAAGAACCTGAGACAAAAAATGGGCGCAAACGCACGTGATTACGCCCAATCAAGAAGCTGGGATGCAGAATTTGATGCTCTGTATGCATGCTACGAAGAATTTGCGAAATGAATCAAATGGGCAAAACATTTTAATAAGATTGCTTCGTCGTTTCACTCCTCGCAATGACAAATTGAGCACTCACTATTGGGCAAATTGTAGGGGCAGACCCATGTGTCTGCCCTTATCCGTTAGTGTTATCCTAACATGCCGGAATATTTGAATTTTTCCATTTATGTCGCTTTACTTACACCCGGAACCGGAAGTGTCATATCCAATTTAGCAGTACCCATCGCATATAATTCGGGCCCGAGCCTCTCGACCGAATCCAGCATTTCCTGCCAGGTGACTTCCTTTCCGGTATACGCCGCGGTACGGCCCATAATACCCATAAGTGTAGAATGGGCTGTTGCCACCGCTTCGTTGCGGCCCTCGCTGGTACGAATCGAGGTTACCAGATCGATGTGTTCCTGCTTGTACATCGACCTGACTTCAACCTGTCCCGATGTATCTCCATCTGCCTCGTTTTCCTTCGACCTGGGTTGCTTTTCACGGAACGCATCATCGAATTTCCATGCTATGCTGCCATCAGGATTCCATATCGTGCCCCTGCAGTCGGTCGAGCCTTTTGAGCCGACGATAAAATCCGATACATTGTTGGCACATCCGTCTATCTGACGGCACATGCTGCTTAAATGCAATCCGTTCTCATATTCGAAATCGACGGAGAAAAAGTCATACTGGTTTCCGGTAACACGGCGGTGACGGCCTCCGAAACCGACAGCTTTCACCGGATTGGCGCCGATATACAGGCTCATGGTATCGAGATTATGGACATGCTGCTCAACAATATGGTCGCCGGAAAGCCAGCACCAGTTGACCCAGTCACGAATCATCCATTCCATGTCCGACCAGCCCTCCTCTCGCTTCTTGTACCAGAGCTGACTGGTATTGAAATAAGCGCGGGCGGCAAGGATATCACCAATTGCGCCTTCGGCAACCAAACGGTAGGTTTCGATAACTTTTTTATGGTGACGGTAACAGGTACCGGAAATTACTGTCAGACCTTTCGTTTTTGCCTGTCCTGCGGTCTCGATAATCGATTTAACTCCAACTGGATCCACAGCCATCGGTTTTTCAATGAATACATGCTTTCCGGCGGCAACCGCAGCAGCGAAATGCTGGGGACGAAAATGTGGCGGCGTCGCATGAATCATTACATCGATCCCCGAATCGATTACTTTTTGATATGCATCGAAACCTACAAAACAATTCTCTTTGGGAACAGTCTGGCCTTTTTCTTCCTCGATTTTCTGTCTGGCGCTATCGACACGATCCTGGAAAACATCACCAAGAGCAATTATTTCACAATTCGGGCTTGCATCGATAAAATCCTGAGCAGCACCCGATCCCCTGCCACCGCAGCCAACAAGCCCAGCTTTCAATACGGGGCCATCAGGAGCTTTTTCATGCAGGACAGGTACGATTGAAGATACTTTCGGTTTAGCTTTCGAGCATCCGGCAATAAATGCTCCTGCCGCTAAAGCCGATCCTATAAATGCACGGCGTGACTGAATATCCATATTTGCACTCCTTAAAAAAGACTTTATAATGCTTTTAACTGCTCGGTAAGATCAACTATATGTTTTTTCTCTTCTTTAATGATTAATTCAATTTTATCTTTGCCAAGGTTTCCTGGTATCATATCTCTGATTCCGATATAAAATATGATTGAATCCTTTTCAAGGCCGATGGCAGTTTTATAAATTTCTTCGAGTGATTCTCTGCCGGTCAGTTTTTCGGATGGGTCCGCTTTTAAATTGAATACATTTGTATCAGCCATCGCACGGAGATACATCGCCTGTTCATTAAACGGATCAAATGTCGTTGAAAACAAATTCTTCAGCGATAGGTCCGTTCTCATTGCGCCAAATATCTTTTCATGCTCATCCTCCATGGCAGCAAGGTTCAATAGTTTTTTTCCCGCTTCCGCGTCATCGGTATTATCGGCAGCACGGCGGTAAAATTTTGCACCGTTTCGTTCGATTTGTTCGGCCATTTCGAATACTTCATCGGCATTGAAAGTTATACTCATACCCTCGCTCCTTTCGGTCGAAAACTCTATCAGTGTTATGCAAAAAGTGAATATACACAACTAATGATTTTATATTATACCTAACTATAATAAATAAAAGATGCTTTTGCACCCAATAATTTAAAGTTATCGATATTTTTTGACAGATCGTTCTTGATTGACATCAAACTGAAATAATAGTATAGTTTATACGATTTCAATCTAATTCTTTAAAACCCTGAATTATTAATGAGGCAAAATATGGCATCGAGACGTACATTCCTGAAAAAAATGTCGGCAGCAGGTATAGGTGGAATTCTCGCATCGGGAAAAGCGCCTGCTTTTGCTCAGGATATGAACAAAATCAAAATCGGACAGATCGGCCTTGGTTCACACAGTTTTCTCCTCACATTCCTTAATCCTCCTAAGTCTTTCAAAGAACCGGTCAGGTGCATACCCAACGGTGTCTGGGATGATGAACCGGGAGTTGCCGAAGTTATGAGTAAACGCGGATACGGCCGTGTATACAATGACTATGCAGAACTCACGAAAGAATCTGATGCGGTACATATCGAGCATGCGGATTACCGTAAAGTGTTCGAATTCGCTCAACCGGCCCTCGAATCGGGGAAAGCAGTGTTCATCAACAGACCGTTTACCGCCACTATCGCCGATGCAGAGGAAGTCATCAGGCTTGCACGGGGATATGATGCGCCGGTCATGTCACCGTCATCGCTTGAATTTCAACCTGTTGTTGCGGAAATGCAGGCGTTTGTCAAAGAAAACGGGCCAATCCGCGCTTACGAGGCTTACTGTCCGGAACCTCATTTTACCTGGCATTTTCCCCATGTTATCAATTATGCGCATGCAGCACTCGGCGGCGGTATCGAATCAGCCTATTTTACCGGGGATTTTGTTATGTCGCTCGAAGCACGGCAGGACAGAGTACGCCCTATGGGTTCGTCGCTCATTGTACTGACCTATAAACCCCGTGACGGTGAACCTCCCATCATAGGGATGAACCATATCGGCATTCATCCCGGCAGCTACCATATCGATATTTATACCGTGAAGGAAAACAGACTATTCGAGGCGGGAACAACCGATTCGGCTGTTATGCATTATATGTTTGCGGCGCTGCATGATTTCTATACAAAACGTATTCCGCCGAGACCTTACGAAGCAGTTCTCGAACAACACCGTGTCCTTGTAGCCGCAAATGCCTCACGACTAACCGGAGGTGCGGTAAAACTGGCAAACCTCGGCGGCAGCGATACTCTTCCCTGGTCGGAATCAATACGCCGCTGGTTGATACGTCACGCGCTCAATAAAAAATAAACTCATTCTATTCAATCAGTTATATCATGGACTTTTATGTAGAAAAAATATTTAAGGGCCCCGGTTTTGCCGAAACCCTCTATTTAGGAACTGCAAACAGGCAGCGTATTATCAGGAAAACCTCCAATCACAATGCCCAACAATTCAGCAGAATTGCGCTAATACGTGAAATCAGACTGTTACAGTCGCTCCCGGATATACTTCGTCCCTTTTTCACCGAACTTATTCGGACTAATCTCGAAAATCAGGATGAATGTTCACCTGATTTGCCCGAAATCATCTATTATGACATGCCCTATTATTCCCCTGAGGACGGATGGGATACGCTGTCCCGATTACTGCTTGACAATTCCCTCAATCGTGAAAAAGCTATGCACATATTGGGAGAAATTATCGATGCGGCTTTTTTATATTTTGAAGCAGTTACAAGAGAACCCGATAAGGATTATGTCGAAAATACCATGCTTCAATCAATCCGTGAAAGCATCGACTGGGCGCGGTCAGACGCTGAATTCAGCCAATTATGCGCTATTAAAAATCTCAGTATATCCGGAAGACAGGTTAAAAATGCGAATGAACTCGATGAATATTTTCAGAATACAAAACATATGAAAACGCTTCTTACTCCGTTCCGTGACCGCTTTATTCACGGCGACTTTTTTCCGGAAAACATCATTTATAACAAAAATACCGGGAAATGGTTATTGCTCGACCCGGTTAGTGTTCGCGGCGTTTTTCGTGGTGATTTTATACTTGATGTAAACAAGATGGATGACTGGCTGTCAGGTGAACTTCCTGCTCTCAGACTGAGGCAATTTTCAGTTGATATTCATAATAATAATGTGTTTTTAACGGTTCATAATCAGGCGGGTAAACTCGGAAATCTTCACAAACTTGGTTTGTCCGAATGGTACCGGGAATTTCTGAAAGATGAGAAATATACCAGGATATTTAATGAGGAATCAGGGTGGGAATTACGCTGGAAGTTCGTCAAAGCGTTTTATGCTTTCTGCATGATTCCCCTTGCAGACAGACAGCAAGCTGTAGCACGTTATTTCCTTGCGATTGCGTCAATGAATGATTTTTTAGAATCATTATAAGTGGTTTAAGAACAATTAGTCTAACAAAATCAATGTTAGTGCTCTATATTTTCATTATGAGATTGCTTCGTCATTTCATTCCTCGCAATGACAGGAAAATCGAGCACAAATTCTTATAACCTTATCTCTATGGTTTTGGCGGAAACTAACTTTATTTTAACTAAATCAATAAATTATGAGGTCAAACATGAGAAAATTTATTAATGATCCTGTTGATTTCGTAGATGAGATGCTGGATGGAATCCTTCTCGCTCATCCCGGTCAGCTTGCCTGCGCAGGAAACAATGTTCGGTGTTTAATCAAAGCAGGGCAGTTACAAAAAGGCAAAGTCGGCCTGGCAACCGGAGGTGGATCGGGCCATCTGCCGGTCTTCCTCGGGTATGTCGGTGAAGGCATGCTGGACGGCTGCTCTGTCGGCGGTGTATTCCAGTCTCCAAGTGCCGACAACATGTTCGAGGTTACCAAAGCAATCAACAGCGGCGCGGGCGTTCTCTACATTTACGGTAATTACGGCGGTGACTGTATGAATTTCGAAATGGCAGCGGAAATGGCCGACATGGAGGATATCAGGATTGAGCATGTGATAGTGACCGATGATGTAGCATCCGCACCCAAAGGTAAAGAGTATAAACGTCGTGGCGTTGCAGGTCTGTTCTATGTTTATAAAATAGCTGGTGCCTGTGCTGCTGAAATGGCTCCACTCAACGAGGTTAAACGTATCGCCGAAAAAGTGTGTGCCAATGTCAGATCGATGGGAGTTGCGTTATCGCCCTGCACGATTCCCGAAGTGGGCAAACCGACATTCGAGATCGAGGAAGGAGGCATGGAAATCGGTATGGGTATCCACGGCGAACCGGGAATCAGAAAAGGACCTCTCGACACGGCTGATGAGATAGTCGAAGAAATGCTGCGACCGATTATCGAAGACCTGCCATTTAAAAGTGGGGATGAAGTATCCATACTGGTCAATAGTTTGGGAGCGACACCAAAGGAAGAGCTGTACATCATGTACAGAAAGGCGTATACCATTCTTAAGGATGAGGGTATAACAATATGCCACCCCTATATCGGTGAATATGCCACATCGATGGAAATGGCCGGAGCATCGATCACATTGCTGCGTTTGGATGACGAACTTAAGAAGTATCTGGCAAAACCTGCTTTTACACCGTTTTTCGAACAAAAACAGCTTTAGGGAGACATTCGGATGAATACCCTCAACGGGACTGATATAATTGCGATTATCGATGTAATAAAAGACAATGTGGTCACAAACAGAGACCGGCTTACACAACTCGATTCGTCACTGGGAGATGGTGATTTAGGGATTACGATGTGCCGTGGATTCGAAGCGGTGTCCGCCACATTACAAGAAATCGAAGAAAAAGACATCGGTAAAATCCTCATGAAAGCCGGAATGGTTTTCGCCCAAACGGCACCGTCTACCATGGGAACGCTCATTGCCAGCGGACTCATGAAAGCCGGTAAAGCGGTTTCAGGGAAAGAAATGGTGACGTCATCCGATATTTTTGATCTGCTGGAAGCATTTACCGGGGGAATACAAGCACGGGGGAAAGCCGTACCGGGAGATAAAACAATTTTGGATGCACTCACCCCTGCTCTCGAAACGCTTAAAAAAGCTATCGAGGAGGGAAAAACACTTAACATTGCCATTTCAGAAGCTTATGCGGCTGCGGTAACCGGTGCAGAAACCACAAAAGATATGATAGCCAAACATGGCAGACCCGCCTATTACGGTGATAAATCCGTCGGGAAAAAAGATCCCGGCGCTGAGGTGGGAATTCTTATATTGAAAGCATTTGCTGAATATATATGATAATTGCTTTCTCAAAAGGAGTTGATTTCGTGGCAAAACCAAATGTAAAATTGTGCGGTATGTATCCGATTCTGGCGACACCTTTTCATGATGATGAGTCTATCGACTTCAAAAGTCTGAAAGCACTCATCGACTACTTGATCGGTGAAGGTATCGATGGAGTTGTCACCCTTGCAAACGCAAGTGAAGGACATTTATTAAACGATGCCGAAAAACAACAGCTTGCTTCCGAAGTAATAAAAATCACCGGCGGCCGTGTACCCGTTGTAATATCGGTCAGTCATTTCAGTTCCCGAATCGCCGCAGAAAAAGCGGCATGGGCTGAAAAGGAAGGTGCGGACGCGGTATTGACACTTCCACCCTTTTTCGGCAGATGGAAAAGCGGTGTTAAAACCATTAAAGAGTATCTGCTGAAAATTAGCGATGCTGTCAGTATACCCATTATGCTTCAGGATCACCCACTTACAGATATCATTCTTACTCCCGGTGATTTATGCAAGCTCATATCGGAAGTTCCGGGCCTCGATTATCTGAAAATGGAGGTCGATACATCCGCAGTAAAAGTCGGTGATACACTCGCCTGCGCACCGGACACATTCCAGGGAATATTCACCGGTATGGCCGGAGTCCGTATTTTCTGGGAACTCGAGGCGGGTGCAGTCGGCTGCATGCCGGCATGCGTTCCTGCAAAACCACTTGCCGACATAATTCATCTTTACTGGCAAGGGAAAAAAGACGAATCGTTCGACCTTTTTCAGAAATGGCTGCCGTTTCTGGCATTTTTGCTGCGTGTCGGGCGCCGTGATATCGTAAAAGAATACTTAGCCAGCAAAGGAGTCATCAAATCGACAAAGCTTCGCGAGCCTAATATCACTGCATGGAACGACTGGGCGCGAACTCAGTATGAATATCTGCTCGAAAGAATCGAATCATAATAAAATCAGGGGATACTATGACACTACCGAACCTTTTTTGTCCGATAAAACTGGGAACTATTGAAATTCCGAACCGAACTGTGATGGCACCTATGGGAACCCATATTTACAGTGCTGACGGCACATGGACAAAACGTGAGATACGGTATTTCGAAGAACGTGCAAAGGGAGAGATCGGGCTTATTATAACATCGTTTGTCCGTGTTCACGGCAAACTGGCATCGTTTCCGCTTCACGGCATCTATCACGACCGTTTTATACCATCGCATCGTGAACTGGTTGACAGAATTCACGCCTATGACTCAAAGATATTTCTTCAGATCGCATTGTCGGGAGGCAAACGAAGCAGTGATGCTCCCTCCTCGATTTACAGTCCGAACTATATGGTAAAGCCCCGTGCACTGACCACCGATGAACTCGATGAACTGGTGGAATCTTTCATCACAGCGACAGGCCGTGCTATAGAAGCGGGATATGACGGTGTCGAACTTCACGGCGCCCATTCGTACCTTGTCGGGCAGATGATGTCCCCTTCGCTGAATAAACGAACCGATAAGTACGGCGGCTCATTTGAAACCAGAATGAAATTCCCTGCCGATATTTTGAGAGGTATCAGAGACACCTATCCCGGTTATCCGGTGGGTTTCAAGTTCAGTGCTCATGAGGAACTGCCCGGCGGTGTCGACATTAATCTTGCAAAAGAAATCGCCGCATACATTAATAATCTCGGCGTCGTGTACCTTCATGTGGCATCGACAGCTTCTACCATCAACGTGTACAGCAGATATCCCTCCGTTCCGGCTATGTATATACCCCGTAACACACTCATTCCCCTTGCTGCGGAGATTAAAAAAGTAGCGGGCGACACACCGGTCATGGCTACCGGATCGATCACCGTACCGGAAGAGGCGGAACAATTCATCACCGATGGTTTATGCGATATGGTAGCGTTGGGCCGTACCACTTTCGCCGATCCTCACTGGGCGCGAAAAGCGAGGGAAGGCAAACGTATGGTGCCGTGCATCAGGTGTAATGTCTGCTATCACCGTCCCGATACCATGTGCTGTTCGGTTAATCCCTATCTGCTCAAAGAGGCTGAACAGGAATTACCCAAACCATCGAAGAAAAAGCGTATTATGATTGTCGGTGCAGGCCCGGCAGGAATACGGTGCGCCCTGACCGCATCAAAACGAGGTCATGATGTCACCCTCTATGAAAAACAACCATACATCGGCGGCATGACCTATCCCGGCAGCAG
>JAFGMP010000194.1 GCA_016927495.1 Candidatus Latescibacterota bacterium
ACACAACATAATTCGATAAATTACAGGGCAGCCCTGATAATACCTTCAAAAGATCCTGCGTCCAGAGCCGCTCCACCGATCAGGCCACCGTCAATATCCGCCTGAGCAAGCAGTTCACGGGCGTTACCCGGTTTCATGCTTCCGCCATATTGAATCCTTGTGCTTTCCGCCAAATCACTTCCGAACATTCCGGCAATATGACGTCTGATAAACTCATGCACTTCCTGCGCCTGTTCTGAGGTCGCCGTCAAACCGGTACCGATTGCCCATACAGGTTCATAAGCAATCACCGTTCCTTCAAACTCATCAGCAGTCAATTCTCTGAAAGCACCTGTTACCTGCCGTTTTACTACTTCCTTGGTAATCTCTTTCTCACGTTCCTCGCGGGTTTCACCAACACATACTATCGGTGTAAGCCCGGCCTGAATTGCTGCATTTACCTTTTTTGCCACAATTTCATCGGACTCGTGAAAATAAGCCCTTCTTTCGGAGTGTCCCAATATAACGAATTGACAGCCCAAGGTCAAGAGCATATTCGCCGAAATTTCTCCGGTATATGCACCTTCTTTCTCCCAGTGCATATTTTGGGCTCCCAAAGCTACAGTAGAGCCTTTAATCGCTTCTCCGACAGGAGATAAAGATGTAAACGGAGGACAGAGCACAACATCTACTCCCCGTATTCCGGATACTTTTTCAACTATTGACTGTGCCAGCGTACCGGATTCCGTATGGTTTTTGTTCATTTTCCAGTTACCGGCTATAATCTTTTTTCTCATGATTTAACCTTATATATTAATTGAAGTAATTCTTGTAAAAATATCAGCGTCTTGACTTTAGCTTCTTACTTAAATTATTGATTGCGGGAACGCATCAGATACGTTCCCGCATAACAGTGATGATTTTACCGTCAAAATTTTTACCTGTCGAGAGCCTTCACTCCAGGCAGTATTTTACCTTCGAGAAGTTCCAAAGATGCCCCGCCACCTGTCGAGATATGGCTCATCTTGTCTTCCATTCCGAATTTTGCAATAGCGGCGGCTGAATCTCCACCTCCTATAATGGTAATAGCGCCGTTATCAGTTGCAACCGCCATTGCATCTGCAACAGCTTTGGTTCCACCGGAAAATGTATCCATTTCAAAAACTCCCATGGGACCGTTCCATACTATTGTCCCGGCGTTTTTGATCTTTGAGGCATACATTTTGGCGGTCTTCGTACCGATATCGAGGCTTTGCCATTCTTTCGGTATTGAATCGCTGTCGACATATTTTGTTTGGGCATCATTTGCAAAATTATCCGCTATCATACAATCGACAGGCAGCAGAAATTCACATGATGACGCTTTTGCTTTCTTCAGGATGTCACCGGCCATCTCTATTCTGTCTTCTTCCAGAATCGATTTACCTATCTCAAGCCCCATGGACTTAAAAAAAGTATAGGCCATTCCACCGCCGATGAGAAGAGTATCAGCTTTATCGAGCAGAGTCGTAAGCACATCGATTTTTCCTGATATTTTGACACCGCCGATAACAGCTACAAACGGACGTTTTGGTTTATCCAGCGCACGTACGAGATAATCGATCTCTTTCTGTAATAAATAACCGGCTGCGACATCATTCAAAAACCGTGTAATACCCTCGGTTGATGCATGTGCACGGTGGGCTGTACCAAATGCATCATTGACATAGACATCCGCAAGAGAAGACAATTGTTGGGCAAAATTCTCGCCATTATCCGTCTCTTCTTTATGGTACCTTAAATTTTCGAGGAGAACGACATCCCTGGGTTTCATTGCCGATACCAGTTTTTCTACAGCGGGGCCAATACAGTCGGAAGCAAGTTTAACTTTTGTGCCAAGATGACGGCTCAGGCTGTCCGCGACAGGAGCAAGGCTCATTTCGGGAACAATTTTACCTTTGGGCCTTCCAAGATGGCTCATAAGAATCACTTTTCCCCCCTGGCCGATAATATACCGGATTGTTGGAAGGGAAGCGACTATGCGTTTCTCGTCTGTAATATTTTGGTTCTCATCAAGCGGAACATTGAAATCACACCTGACAATTACCCTTTTCCCCATCAGGTCAATATCTTCAACAGTTTTAATAGCCATATATTTCACCTTAGATGTTTTAAAACTACTTGGCCATGAGTTTGAAAAGATCGATACATCTGTTTGAATAACCCCATTCGTTATCATACCACGAGAAGAGTTTTGCCAGATTCCCATCCATTACCGAGGTCATGAGGCCGTCGATAATCGAGGAAGCCGGATTTCCGATCACATCGGATGATACTATCGGATCTTCGGTATACTCAAGGATACCCTTCATGGGGCCATCAGCAGCAGCCTTTAGAGCAGCATTAATGTCCCTGGCAGTGGTATTTGTTTTCAATATTGCCACAAGGTCGGTTACCGATGCATCAGGAGTGGGAACGCGAACTGATACACCGTCAAGCTTGCCGTTCAGTTCGGGAATTACCTTACCGACTGCACGGGCAGCTCCGGTGGTGGTAGGAATCATGTTAATTGCACCGGCACGGGCTCTGCGGAGGTCTTTGTGAACCGCATCGAGAATTTTCTGATCGTTGGTATATGAATGAATCGTTGTCATATATCCTTTTTCGATACCGAAATTATCATGAACAACTTTAGCCATCGGAGCAAGGCAGTTAGTCGTGCAGGATGCATTCGAAACCATAGTGTCACCTGAGGTCAGTTTATCATCATTCACACCCATAACGACTACTTTAATTTTGGATTCACCTTTTACTTTCGGAGGTACAGATAACAATACTTTCTTAGCGCCGGCATCGATATGCTTCTGCAAACCTTCATCGGACGCAAAAATTCCGGTGGATTCGAGAACCATTTCGGCTCCGACCTTCCCCCACGGAAGATTTGCCGGATCTTTTTCTGCTGTCACGGGGATGGATTTACCGTTAACGATAATGTTGTTTCCTGCTGCCACTACCGTACCCGCAAATTTTCCCTGTGTCGAATCATATTTCAGCATATGCGCGAGTGACGTTGTGTCCATGAGATCGTTGATACCGACAACCTCGAAGTTACCATCAGCCAAAGCCGCGCGGAAAACCAATTTACCGATACGACCAAAACCATTAATGCCAATTTTAATAGCCATTTCTAATCCTTTCATAAAATAATTGTTTACTTAAAGTAGACCGCTATTCTTGTATATTTTAACCATGTCTTCGAGAGACAGCGCCTTATAATCACCGGAATGGCCTGCAGTTCCAAGATCACGCATTTTTTGAGCGACAAGCCTGGTCAGAGCTTCACGAGCAGGTTTCAGATAATCACGCGGGTCGAACTTTTCAGGTGTTTCGGCAAATACTTTTCGTATTGCTCCGGTAATTGCAATACGACCGTCAGTATCGATATTAACTTTTTTGACACCGTAAGGAATAACGGACTGAATAGCACTCATGGGAACTCCTTTGGCATGAGGCATTTTCCCGCCGTACTTATTGACGATCTCTACATATTCCTCGGGGACACTGGAAGAACCGTGCATAACAAGATGTGTTTTCGGGATTCTTCCATGAATTTCTTTCGCGAGATCCAAAGCCAGTTTCGGTTCCTCTTTAAACTTATATGCTCCGTGAGAAGTGCCAATAGCTATAGCCAGAGCATCAACCCTGGTTTTTTGGACAAATTCGACTGCCTGATCGGGATCAGTTAAATTAACCTTACCGGAACCGACGCCATCCTCAATACCGCCGAGAGTACCAAGTTCAGCTTCAACCGTTACACCAAGGGGCCTGGCATACTCAATAACACTCAGTGTAACTGCGAGATTTTCCTCAAAAGTTGTGGGAGTTTTACTGTCTTCCTTTAACGATCCGTCTATCATTACCGATGTAAAACCGAGAGCTATCGCTTCTTTACATGTCGCAAGACTGTTGCCATGATCGAGGTGCATTGCAATCGGTATATCCGGATTTTCCTCTACCGCTGCCAGCATAAGATGTTTCAAATACGTAAAATTCGAATATTTAAGCGCTCCACGGGAAGCTTGAATTATCACCGGAGATTTTGTTTCCTGAGCAGCAGCCATGATGGCCTGTATCTGTTCCATATTGTTGACATTATAAGCGCCAACAGCATAATTACCTTTTGCAGCCTCGTCCAGAAGCTGCCTCATTGGTACCAAAGCCATTATTTAACCTCGTTATTAACTTTTAATCGCACTACATTATCTTATGTGATCGTCCTGATCACATACTGATATGTATTATCACGTTTCTATGACAATTTAACTGAAAAACAATTTTGCAGTTTCATATTTATATTTCTCGACGGTTTTTAGCGAACCGACAGCATCTTCAAGAGAAACAGCTTTCATTTCTCCTCCTTTGAGAGCCGCCATCATTCCGAATTTTCCCTCATCGATCATTTGAACGACATGTACACCAAGGCGTGTTCCGAGAACACGGTCAAATGCAGTAGGGCTGCCCCCTCTCTGAAGATGACCGAGAACGATTGATCGTGTTTCATAACCTGTTTCATATTCAATCGCATTCGCGAGAGCATCAGCCACACCTTTACCGGTACCAAGCTGAATATGGCCGAAATCATCGAGTTGCGATGAATGGGATACATCCTTCATGAGATCAGGTATAACAGCACCCTCCGAAACAGCGATAATCGCCCATTTTTTTCCTGATTCATAACGTCGCTTTACCATTCCAACGATATCATTAACCTTAACTTCGACTTCGGGAATGAGAATCATGTGAGCGCCACCGGCCATTCCACCCTGAAGAGCCATCCAGCCTGCATGACGTCCCATTATTTCAACAACCATTACTCGCCGGTGACTTTCTGTTGTGGTTCTGAGCATTTCGAGAAATTCACTTACGCGATTGATAGCCGTATCAAAACCGAACGTATAATCTGTCGCATTGACATCATTGTCGATGGTTTTGGGGACACCGACAACATTTGCTCCTTCTTTGAATAGCTTCAGCGCAACACCGAGTGTATCTTCGCCACCGGCAGCCACAAGAGCATGTATTTTCATATCAATCAGGTGCTTCTTGGCAATCTCGTATCCATTTTCGATTTTTGCCACATTAGTTCGTGACGAACCGAGAATAGTGCCGCCTAAAAGATGAATATCCTCGACATCTTTTAAGGAAAGAATACGGGATTTTTTTTCCATAAGTCCACGCCAGCCTTCTTCGAGACCTACAACTTCATAACCGGATTGTATTCCTTTCACGGTAACTGCCCTGATTACAGCATTTAGCCCGGGAGCATCTCCGCCTCCGGTCAGGACACCAATACGTTTTGATGCCATGTTAATCTCCAAAAGTTTGCTTTACTTTGTTTATTTTTTGCAACGAGAATACAATTTTTTACAGAATTAGAAATATAGCAATTTATTTTGTAAAAGTCAAGCAGGAGAGAAGTATTTAAGACATGTTTTAACAGAGTTATACCATAAAAAAATACATGACAGGATGGTAAAAAAACGAACAGGTGCCATGTATTTTTTTCTTTAATTATTTTCGCTTCAAAATAACATGCTTTAAGACACCGCCAAACATCTCTGATGAACCGGTGTTTCCTTTAATCCGCACCATTCCTGGACAAAGAATAAAATACTTGCGGCTTCTTTTGCGATATCTTCCAGCACAACATGCTCATGATTAGTGTGCGCGTCATTGATGCTGCCGCACCCGGTACATATGGTCGGAATATTTAGAATGTTGTTGTAAAACCACGCATCTGCTCCATACGGAGCGCAACTGATCTCACTTTTTACATTCATGGCTTTATAGCTCTCCAACAGGATATTGACCGCAGGATGATCCGGGGCCATTCTGCTGGTGTCGTGACGATATGAAAAGGTCAGTTCGAAATTTTCTTTGAGCCACTCCGGTCCTCTGGTTTTCACACGTTCCGTCATTTCCCGCATCACTTCTTCCTTCGGCGTTGTCAGAATACCGAAAACTCCCTTGAAAACCGCTTTTTGAGGCGCCATGGCAGGCCAGTCTCCGGATTGAAGCTGCCCGAAAGTTACCGGCATCGGATTGTTGTATTTGAGGAATAGAGGATCGACACCATGAGTTTCCTTTAAAAGATCATCATGATATTCTTCGATGATATTCATCGCTTCTATTGCCATTTTAAGAGCGCTCACCGTAGTCTGAGCCGAACCGGAGTGGCCTGCACGACCGTAAACGGTGCCGGTAAACCATAATGCACCGCGTACAGAGGTGTATACATCCATATTTGTCGGCTCCAGGTTAAGGCATATATCTGCTTTCTCACCGTGCCTGATCATTGCAAGTGTGCCGTTTCCTCCGGTTTCTTCTTCAATAACAATGTGAAGAATAATATCGCCTTTCGGTTTCACACAGAGTTTCTTCATTACCGTCAGAAGTGTCCATAAAACTGCAACCTGTCCTTTGTCATCACAGGTCCCACGCCCATACATCGCTCCATCTTTAACATACGGGTCAAAAGGACGTTCCTGGTCTTTTGACGGCGGAACAACATCAATGTGAGCATTAAAACAAACGCTTTTCCCTGTTCCGTCACCCTTGACAACCACACGAACATTCGGGCGGCCTTCATATGGCCGGTCATCCATTCTAAACGAATAGTCGGGATCTTCGGTAATATTTTCCGGTACAGGAACTTTTTCACATACATCCGCTATGTCTTTAAACTGCTCATAAACCCATTCCATAGCAGGCCCTTCATAACTCGATAAAGACTCAAACCTCACGAGTTTATCGAGGAACGCAATGGTCTCATCCATCATTTCAAGACATGTTTCAAGAATTATATCTTTTTCAAGCATTCAGTTACTCCTATACAAATAATCACTCTGATGCTAAAATGGGAGAAGTTTTCCTCTCCCATAAAAATCAAAGGAGAATTAAAAATTTATAAGTTTGTAAGCACCTTCTCCATTATATCAAGACTTTCATCGGCTTCATCCTTCGTAATGACGAGAGGTGGCGCCACGCGGATCACATTACCCGATACAGCGCCGATTAAAAGCCCGTTCTGGCAGCATTCATTAATAATCTTTCTGGTTGTTTCGGGATCTCGTTCCTTCGTCTTCTTATCTTTGACAATATCGAGTCCCATGACAAGGCCCCTGCCCCGCACATCACCGAGATAACGGCATGTATCCTTTATTTTCAGGAGCCGCTTTTTCATGTGATTACCTATATTCAGAGCATTATCAACCAGTTTTTCTTCTTCGAAGATGTCGAGTATGGCATGTGTTGCGGCGGTACAAATAGGATTGCCACCCCATGTTGAACTCATTTCACCTTCACCAAGTGTGCCCATTATTCTCGATTCGGCAAGAAGGCATGAAATCGGCATGCCCGAGCCTATACCTTTTCCTATTGACACGAGATTCGGTCTGAGGCTTTCCCATTCGAGGGCCAGGAATTTACCTGTCCGTCCAAACGACGACTGGACTTCGTCGAGAATGAAAATTATTTCATGGTCTTTACACCATTTTTCAAGAGATTTGAGAAAACCGTCAGGCGGGAAAATGAAACCTGCAGCGCCCTGATACGGCTCGATTATAAGCCCGGCCAGAGAGCCGGTTGACTGCGCTTTGACCGCTACATCAAGGAATTCGAGGCATTGCCCGGCAACATCGCCATCGCATGACCCGAAAGGATTTCTATAGGGATCGGGAAACGGAACCTGGAAGAATCCCGGCATAACAGGCCCGAAACCTTTTTTGGTACCCATTTTCCCTGCAAGACTCATGGTTCCCATAGTTCGGCCATGAAAACCACCATAAAACGACATTATCTCAAACTTACCGGTGAAATGTTTTGCCACACGAACAGCAGCATCCACAGCCTCCGAACCAACCGTCGCAAAAAATGCGTTGTCCAGATTTTCCGGTGCAAGACCTACCATACGTTCCGCGCAGGTAATTCTTTCAATTGTCGGTGAGTCATAGCAATTCAACAGCCTTTTTGCCTGTTTCGATATCGCTTCTGCAAGTTTCGGGTGAGCATGGCCCACATTGGTGACTAAAACACCGCTTGTCCAATCGATAAACGAATTGCCGTCGACATCCCAGACAGTAACACCCTGCGCATGATCCCATACAATCGGCGCCTGCTGATTCAGGCAATGTGCTTCATATTTTTCCGAAATCGCTTTGTATTTCTGCGTATTCGGCCCCGGTATGGGAGTTTTAATATTTACAACCATAATTATGAGGTACCTTTCAAAATATAAAAAATTTTATTTAAACTTCATTTTCAGTTTCGGGCTCGAAAGAACAGAAGGATTAATAACACTTTTAGGCAGTTTTCCGGCAACAAAAGCTTTCAGGTCATCAATAACGGTGTATCGAATGTCCCATCCGCCTTCCACACTGTACCACGCAAGGTGTGGTGTCAGCACAGCCTTCTCCATTCCGAGAAGAGGATAATCGGGATCTGGCGGTTCTTTGTCATACACATCGATACCTGCTCCGGCAATAATACCGTTCTTTAATGCTTCGGCAAGATCGGGAACATTTATCATCGGCCCGCGTGCGGTGTTGATGAGAATAGCCGAATTCTTCATCAGTTTGAATGTCCTGGCATTGAACATACCTCGTGTTTCATCGGTAACCGGAACATGTATTGTAACGATATCCGCTTCTTTAAGTACTTTCTCAAGCTGTGTATGCTCGATACCGAGTTCCTTCAGTCTTTCTTTTGACAGATACGGATCATCGACAAGAATCTTCATGCCGAAAGATCGCATTTTCTTAAGCACATAGCTTCCGATATTACCGCAACCGATGATACCGAGTGTTTTACCACCAATACGGTAAACGGGATAAACAGACTCGAACATCCATTTTCCGTTTGCGACGGATTTACTGAGAATATCCTTTTGGATGAAAATTTTGCGGTATGTGGCCATCATAAGCATAATCGCCTGTTCTGCGACGTCTTCACTCGATGCCGTAGGTTGATTAGCGCACACTATACCGTTTTCGGTTGCCGATGGAAGATCGAAATTATCATAGCCGATACCATGACGGATAAGCACTTTGACATTCTTCAATCCTGCCATAACCTCAGGGGTTACTTTTGCCATGTTGACCAGTAATATATCAGCATCGGCACAATTTTCTATCAGTTCAGCAGGTGTAGCTGTTTTCATCTGGTAATATTTAAAATCCACACCAAGCTGTTTACACTGTTCTTCTTCCCATTTAAGGTCAGGTTCGATATAATCTGAAATTTTAAAGAGAATTTTATCGCTCATTTTCCACCAAGCTCCTAAAGGGTATCAAGATCAATAACAGTTCCGCCTGCTTCGGCACTCATATGTGCTGCGATACAGATTTTCGAGTCTTCGATACCATCTTCGGCATCTGCATAAAGACCTTTGAGATCGGCAATGGTTCCACCATTCAATACATGATTGACATGATAGGCAAATTCCATAATCGATTCGATTCCGTAGCCGCCGTACTGAATCTTTCCGTCGGGTGTATGTTTCTCGGAATAAACACCGAGGTTGTAGGATTGTTGCGTTTTCCCTTTAAGGCATGCGCCTGCGCCACGGTCCTGGCTGTCGATTTCAAAGATGCCTTCGGTTCCTATGATACGGATTCCCTGGTTTACGATTGCCTCAAATCCGTCGGGAAGCGTCCAACCGCCGTCGACCGTAAATGTTGCGCCGTTTTCAAACACAATCTGAGCGGTGATATTATCCCAAAAATCGAGACCGAGACTCTTAAGCTTCTCGCGACGTCCCGTGGCAAAAACCTTCTTACCGTTCGATTTGATAACCCAACGGATTAAATCTACAAAGTGTACTCCGATAAACCAGAAAGGAGAGGAACCTGCCGGCCAGGATTTAAACCAGTCGCGGGATACCACAATCTTGTCTTCCATATATGCATAACCATATTGGATATCGCCAAGTTCACCTTCCCTAATCGAACGTTCCAGTTCGACATGATACATATCGAGACGTTTGTGGAAATCGACCATAAGAATTTGATTCGGTCGTTTGTCCGAAGCATTTTTTATTTTACGGCAGTCTTCCATGGTAGTGGCCATCGGTTTTTCACAGAGAACATGACATCCCATTTCCAGTCCGGTGACGGCAATATTAGTATGCAATGAATCCGGTGTGACAACGGTGATTGCGTCAAGGTTTTCCTTTTCAATCATTTCACGATAATCAGCATAAGGTTTTACCCCAAAATCTTTAGCTGCCTGATTCCTTTTTTCTTCTATAAGATCAGCAATAGCGACAAGTTCCGCTTTACCTTCATTTTGAAGTTGAGTAAAAGCTTTCAGATGCCATTGACCAAAAATTCCACCGCCAACTATTCCAACCCGTACGACTTTCGACATTACATTCTCCTTTTTGTTCTACGTTTTTATAATAACGCTATTTATTAAGTGTATATACTTACAAAAATTATTTTCGATTTTTTATCCGCTTTCAATATATGATGATAAGATCCGTGAAAATAAAGAGATTCACCTTCATCAACAGGAATATTTCTGTCCTCGATATCAACCGATATCCGCCCTGAAAGTACATGAACAAACTCATTACCGTCAAAAGAATCATGTTGGCTTGTTTTCATTCCCTGATCCATTTCCATCAGATAAATAGATACACGTTTATCCATCATAACAGGGCCAAAGTCATGTAAAGTAACACCATCGGCCGACACTAGACGCTGTTTATTTTTTTCAATCTTGAAAATGTGCGGATGATCAACATCTTCCACTAGAAATGTTATTGTTGTACCAAGTGCTTTGGCAATTTCGATTACCGTACTTAATTTGGGGCTGTAAACGCCCTTTTCTATGTTAGAGATGGTAACGGAACTCACGCTTGTTTTTTTACTGAGATCCTCAATCGACATATTACGGGCGAGTCTGAGTGTCCGAATTCTCCGGCCTACTGCATCAATACGCTTAACACTATTTTCTTTCGCCATAATCTGTCTCTCAACCTTGAAAAACAATAATATTTATCCGAAAAAACCAGAAGTTAAATCTGTATTAAAATACAAAAAACCACTGAATTGAGTCAAGCTTTTTTAGAGTTTCCTAAGAAATTTTAGCAGTAAATTTTTAATTGCATTCGGCAAAATAACCTGTTATATTATTCACAAATTAACAGTCCCGGGGTAAAGGGCAACCTGACACCGAGGGATCTCAAAAAAGTCTGCGTATCCTGATGTTTCCGGAAAGGTATATTTCCAGAGCGTAAGGGTCGCTTGTTTTTGTTGATCCCCGGTATATGTGTTTGCCGGGGTTTTTTGTGCAAAAAAAGAGGTTGAATATGGGAAAGGTTGAAAACCGTATTGCCGTAATCAGTATCGTAGTACGTGACAGAACAGTCACGCAAAACATCAATGATATTCTTTCAAGGCATGGAGATGTTATACTGGGCAGACTCGGCGTCCCCTGCCCCGAACACGGCGTATCGATTATTGTCATTCTGATCAATGCAGAAAATCCTGTAATAGGAGCAATTGGCGGTGCTATCGGGAATCTGCCCGGAGTTACGATTCGGTCTTCAATGCTGATATAAAGGGAAACAGCGCTATGAAAACCTATAAAAAGTATCACATAACTAAAGCTGGACAGTTTTTGTATTTTCAGGTATGCTGTTCGATTTTCCTGCTTACTGCTTTGTTATCATTCATAATAAAACCTGACTTTGTTTTCGCCGAAAACGTTTTCCGTATATATCCCTATGTTCAGAATCCGGCTCCCGATGCCATGACAATCTTGTGGTTCACCGAACAAAATAATTCCGGTTCGGTATCGTACCATGCAGAAAACGAACCGGAAAAAACAATATCGTCAACACCCGAACGTGTCGAATCACTTGCCTATCCGGTATGGGAAAACACTACATTTTTCAGTGGTAATGCACCTGCTGCGCCTGTTCGTCATAAAATTCGCCTGACAGGCCTGATACCAAACACTGTTTATACGTACATAGTACGTCAAAATAATGTTGAATTCAACAGTGCTTTCAAAACGGCGCCGTCCGATAACACTCCCATACGTTTTATTGTTTATTCCGACAGTGAAACCGAACCGGAATCAACAGGGAAATTTGCTGACTGGTCAGATCCTGCCGCACCTGATTCAGATCGTAACTATCTCTTGGATCAAACACAGGGATATGCCAACAATCTGGAGGTTATCCGGTCACGGAGACCGGATTTTGTTTTCGTTTCCGGTGATCTGGTTGAATCCGGAGGTGAACAGCGTGACTGGGATGAATTCTGGCTGCATAATACAAACGCAAATGCGGAATTAAGTCTCGCTTCTTCTGTTCCTCTTCTATCAGCGCCCGGGAATCATGAATATTACGAAGGCCCATCGATGGGACAGTATAATCAGCCCGGGTCAGAAAATGCGATAAACCGTTTTCTCACTTACTTTGAATTTCCTGCAAACAATGCGTCGGTAAAAGAGCATGAAGGCCGGTATTTCAGTCTTGAGTATGGACCGATCGCAGTGATTTCGCTCGATGTATCCAACGGATCACCCTCGAATAGCGAAAATGACACAAATTTCTATTTATTGGGTGAAAACGAACCGGGCGGTGGTCACTCACCTGCATTTAATGTGAATACGGAACAATACAATTGGCTTGAAAAAAAACTGCAATTTGCTCAGACAAAAAGCAAGTTTACTTTTGTATTTTTTCATCACGTTCCTTATTCGGTGGGGCCTCACGGCTGGCCTGCCGGTATCGGCGACGGTTTTGACAACCAGTCGGGAGTACCGGTTCGCTCACTAACTCCTCTTTTTATGCAATATGGTGTGGACGCAGTGTTTGCCGGACATGATGAAATATTGGAAAGATCGGAAGTACATGGAACCGAAATAATATCCGGAGGTACCGAATCCCAGCATACCATCCAGTTTTTTGATGTGGGAATCGGCGGCGACGGCCTTAGAGGTCCACAGGAAGGCCTGGAAAATCCCTATCAGAAGTTTCTTGCCCATAATAATGCAGCGGAACAATGGGAAAATGGAAAACTTGTCGACGGTGGCAAACATTACGGACACTTTGAAGTCGATATTCTGCAAAATTCCAAAGGAATATGGAATGCAATCATCAAACCCGTTTATGTGTTTCCTTTAATTGATAATGAGGGTATGTATAAAGGATATGAGAGAAGAATTTATGATGATATCATCATACTGTCGAGTGATATGACAAATGCCGTAAATTCTGAAAATTCGGGAGTGCCATCTGCATTCGGCATCGAGGTACCTTTTCCTAATCCTTTTAACAGTACGGTGCTTATACGTTATGCATTAACCGGGGAAGAACAGGTTAAAATAACTGTCTACAACAATTCGGGCCAGATAATACGTCGGTTGATCGACAGAACACAACAGGCCGGTTACCATACCATGGAATGGGACGGATTCAACGATGCCGGGTCGTCGGTTGCAAGCGGAATATATTTAATAAAAGTGACAGCGGATTCAAATACCGATTCGGTTAAAGTCACATTTTTAAAATAAATATTTACATTGATAGTGATAATAAGCAAGACGTTCACATTTTTTAGAAAATGAGGTTTTGACATGATTTTGTCACATCGCATAGTTATCTACCTGTTAGCGTGTTTTATCTTGATGACTCCAAACATTTTTGCAGAATCCAATTCAATTTCAGGAAAAGTAAGTGACAGTAAAACCGGAATCGTTATTCAGGGTGCATCAATTTATATTCCCGAACTCAACACAGGAACTATTAGCGATGAAACCGGTACATTTTCTTTGAAAAACATACCGGATGGCGGTTATTCAGTCCGTGCCTCTTTTGTCGGTTACGCACCGTCAACTCTTAATTTAAAGCTTCCGGGCAATAGTGTACTTGAGTTTTCGCTTAATCCCGCACCGCTCGTTACCGAGGAGATTGTCTCAACGGCACGTGGAAGGCAAACAAGACTGAATGATATTCCGGGTTCAGTGGAAGTACTTACTGACGAGGATATCCGTGAAACTAATCCTGTGAGTATTCCGGCTGCGCTTTCACGTAAAGCGGGCATTGCGGTAAGTTCCGATATGCCATGGAGTTCACGACCTGTCATACGGGGATTAACCGGAGACCAGGTTGTAATGCTTGTCGATGGCAACAGAGTGGTAACAGCTACAACACTGCCCGCTCAGTATGGAACCATTGCCAACGGAGACATTGAACGCATAGAAGTACTTAAAGGCCCTATTTCAGTTCTGTACGGTTCAGGATCTACCGGCGGAGTAGTCAATATTATCACAAAAAAAGGTCGTTTCAGTCCTGAACATGAATTCAATTGGGGCATCAATCCTACATACGAAAGCGCTGCGAACGGCCTATCCAGTAATGAACGGATTGGTATATCAAACTCTACATATTATTTCAGCTTATCTCAGTCAAACCGCAGGTATAAAGACTACCTTGCATCTGATAACACACGTATTCAAAACTCGCAGTTTCAGGACCGTCAAACCCAGGCAAACTTTGGTTTAAAATTGTCCGATCACCATATACTGGAAGCACGTTACCAGAATTTCTCTGCGTTAGACGTCGGTATACCCGGTGGTGATGCATTCCCGGTTACAGCTACCGCCCGTTATCCTAAAACGACACGTTTGCTCGCTGACGCAGCATGGACATGGCGTCCCGCTTTATCATGGTTGAAAGAGTCAAGAGTCAATGTTTACTACCAGCCTGTTGAACGCAGGGTAAAACTCGAACCGAATACAACGCCTCCGCTACAGGCTCATCCCACAGACGACACAAAACAGATGAGAATGACTCCTCTGGCTCTTTATCCGAATGCCGACCACAATGTATATGGTGCACGGTGGCAAAATGTACTGGAATCAGGTTCACATACTATTGTTACAGGTATAGAAGGCTGGCAGAAACACATGGTTTCGGACAGAACCAAAGAGATTCTGCGTGAAATTTATGACAAGGAAACAGGCTCGCTGGTCGGCGAACCTTCAATAGTGACAATCATAGACACTCCTGTTCCTGAAAGCTGGCAACGTCCCATCGGATTGTTTGCGGAAGATTCATTCGGTTTAGGGAGAAAAACAAAATTCACCCTCGGCGGCAGAATCGATCAGATACACACCGAAAACAAAAAGTCCTATTTAACCGACCAACCGGTAAGCGATGTACTATTATGGGACGCCCGCAACGACAACGATATTAGCTGGAGTTTGGTTGCAGGCGCGGTGCACAAAACAACAGAGGCTTTTAACTTCAATTTCACCGTGGCAAGATCATTCAGGTCGCCGACAATTGAAGAACGGTACCTGTATGCCGATCTCGGAGGAAAACTTACCGTCGGCGATCCGGGAATCGACTCTGAAAACGGAACTTTCGTAGAAGGCGGTTTTTCAGCGCTTCTTGGTACACTCAGATTAAGCGGTCAGGTATTTGTCAATTCCCTTAATGACATGGTTATCCTGAAACCGGGTGGAGAATTCAATGGCAGACCTGCCGATGTATATGACAACGCCGGTAAAGCGCTTCTATGGGGCTACGAATCCGGATTAGACTGGGCTGTATTTCCGAGACTACTCTTTCAGGCAGATATTTCATATGTACGGGGCACAGACGAGGAACTTGATACCGATTTACCGGCAATGCCACCGCTGAAAGCACACATCGGCAGCCGTTGGGGATTTACCAAAGATTTATGGATCGAGCCTCTGGTCACACTCGTTGATAAGCAGAACAAAGTTGCTGTCGGTGAAACAAAGACAGCTGGTTACGTACTCGTCGATCTGAGTGCCGGTAAATCAATAATGAGGACAGGCGATGTTACTCATGACCTCGTAATCGGAGTGAAAAACATGGGCGACAAACTGTACCGTGACCATCTCACCGTATCACGAGGTTATGATGTATATGGTATGGGCAGAAGCTTCTATGTATCCTGGCGTGTCAATTACTCACATTAAAAAATATCCGGGGAGAACATGAACGAATCACAACTGCAATCGATAATGAAGTCAGGAACATCAGACGAAAAGATACTCGCGATCAAAACTATGCTTGAGATGGATGATGAAACTTTTGCTGCTAAAATCACCTCTGAAGCACACGAAATAACACAACAGGTATATGGCAATAGAATTTTTGTCTGCGGGCTTTTGGCGCTCGGTAACTATTGCAAAAACGACTGCACTTACTGTGGATTGCGTGTGTCAAACAGCGCCATCCCCCGTTTCCGTCTTGCTCTCGATGACATGAAAAAAGCGACCGATACGCTCCGTAAAAGCGGCATCACCCGTATATTCTATGTTGGCGGCGAAGATCCCGGATTTCCCGTCGACAATTTGTTCGCTGTCATCGAACATGCAAAGGATATGGACATTCATGTTACCCTCGGTGTGGGTGTATTTCAGCAAAACATTTTGGCCGAATTACACGACGCCGGAGTCGACTGCTACACCCTGAAATTCGAGACATCTAACCGTGCCATGTTCAACAGAATCAAACCGACCTCGGATTTCGACGAACGTATGGAATGCATCAAATCCATCAAACCACTCGGAATGGAACTTGGATCGGGCAACATAGTCGGCCTCGAAGGCCAGACACTCGATGATGTGGCCACTGACATAACGCTCATGTATAACCTCGACATCGACTGGGCGCCGGTAGTCCCCTACCTTCCCGCACCTGGCACACCGATGGCGGAAACCACACCAATGGGCAATGTAGCACTGACACTAAGGGAACTGTCGGTTTTGCGTATTCTTTTGCCTGAAAGCATCATCACAGCCGGGCAGCCCACACAGGGATCGAAGCTCGGATTCGCCGATCCCGAAGGTAATAAAGCCGCGCTCGATGCCGGAGCCAATATCCTGTTTGTGGATGTTACCCCGTTTGCTGTCCGCAGGGATTTTGTCATTACGCCGGGAAGAATTCTTCCCGGTGTGGCCGGAATCGATAAGCTGCTTGAGGGAAAAGGATTGCAGAGGGTGTAGAAATCAAGATTCAAAGAGAAAAACAGGCACATAGGCACAAAGGCAGAAGTTGACCGGGATTGCCGGGATTATGGAAGGATGACCGGGATTTTAAAAAACAGACACGAGGTTTAGGGGATTCGCAGGGGCACAACATGTTGTGCCCTTTTTTGTTCGGTATGATAATGATATTGGTATTCGCTGATCGCAGGGGCAGACCCATGTGTCTGCCCTGTTTTTATTGAGGCTTAAAAAAAGACATATGTGCGTAGGAACATAAGATTTCACAAAACCCTGACCGAATTTCTATCTTTCCACTCTGTATAATCGAATTCCTCGTCGACCAGATGATAGCGCGGTTCATGTCCCCTGCCGTAATCACGGGCGAGATAATAGGTTAACAGCGGTGTCCGGTTGAAGTCGTCAAGATTCGAAAGAGTTGCCTTGCCATCTTTCCATTCATACACCGGAATGTCATGAGGATCGAGTACATTGGATAATCCACGTTCTATGGCAATATGAAACAATCCGAAATTTCCCGGTTCATGACCGGCAAGCCAATGTGCGATTATATCGACACGAAACGGATCGAGCCCGAATATTACAACATTACACATTTTGTCGGCGCCACGCCC
>JAFGMP010000195.1 GCA_016927495.1 Candidatus Latescibacterota bacterium
ATTATTATTATCTATGAGGCATTTTGATGGTAAATGTTTTCATTTTGTTATGAAATATTATAAGCCATCGTATTGTTAGATTATTGTTAGGTTATTATTTGATACTTGTTAATTTGATGATCCAATATTATCTTACAATTTCTACAATATTTTTAAAACTTCTTTATCAGGTTTTCTACTCTTACGCCTCAGGAGATATACCATGAAAACAATTTATATTGTAAGACATGCAAAGGCTGAAAGCAGTGAAACCGATACACCTGATTTTGAAAGGTCACTTATCGAACGTGGAATAAACGATGCTCATGATGTTGCAGCCAGGTTGAGTGACCGTGAGGACAAACCAACCTTGCTTATCAGCAGCCCGGCAGCACGGGCAATTCAGACGGCACGAATTTTTGCAGAACATCTGGCGTATCCGAAAAAGAAAATCAGAACCCGTAAATCGATGTACGATCAGACGGGAGATATTCTTTCGGAAATAATTCATGCTATCGATAATGAATTTGATACTGTTTTGTTGACCGGACATGATCCGTCATTTTCCGGTCTGGCTAATACTCTTGCAAAAAAATTCAGTGGCAATTTACCGACATGCGGTCTTTTGGGCCTGGAGTTTAAAGTAAAAACATGGGAAGAAATAGCGCCGGGTACTGGAAAAAAAATAGTATTTGATTACCCGGGTGCAGCAAAAAAACCTGGTAAGAAAAAAGTGTTAAGAAAGCAGCTTGAAACGGAAATTGAGAAATTGATAACACATATTCTAATAAAAAACGGTGTTGATGAATCGAAAAAGGCTAATAAAATTATCGCTAAAGTTTCTCGGAAAGTAGCAAAAGAATTAGCCGAAAGTTTGACGGCAAAAAGTAAAAAATAATTATCAATTATTACGATACGAAAGTCTTGATACTTAATTGTATTTTATATAATTGATTATACTTGAGTTTTATGGACACCATGGTAAAGCAAAATAATACTTTCATTAACAGAGAGATAAGCTGGCTTTCATTCAACGAGAGAGTTTTACAGGAAGCGGCAGATCCCATTACACCACTTATCGAACGCATAAAATTCTTAGGCATATTTTCTTCAAATCTTGACGAATTTTTTAGAGTCCGTGTTGCCTCGGTCAAACGGATGGTATTGGCGGGTAAGAAAGTAAAGGCGTTATTTGATGACAGCCCTGAAAATATACTCTCAGAGATACAATCCATAGTATTAAAGCAGCAAAAAAAATTCAGTGAAATCTATTTGAATATTCTGCATGAATTGGAATCCAGAAATATATTTATAGTCGATGAGAAACATCTTACACCAGAACAGGAAACTTTTGTAAAGAATTATTTCAGGGAAGAGGTCCGACCCACACTTGTTCCAGTCATGCTTGAAAATATCGTTGAATTTCCCGTGCTCAAAGACCACGCAATATATCTGGCCGTATGTCTTAAAAAAAGCAGCAACAACAAAAGTGAAAAGCATGCAATCATCGAGGTTCCTACCGATGTGGTATCACGATTTCTGGTATTACCAAAGGAGAATGACAAAGTATATGTCATGTTACTCGACGATGTGATTCGTTTGGGTCTGAAGCAAATATTTTCGATGTTTAAATTCGATGTTTTTCATTCCTTTACTATAAAACTTACCAGGGATGCCGAACTCGATATCGATGATGACATAACCACCAGCTTTTTTGAAAAGATGTCAAAAAGTCTGAAACAACGAAAGAAAGGCTCTCCGGTACGGTTTATTTATGACAGCAGAATTCCTAACGATTTTTTAAAGCTGCTGACAAAAAAGAATCGTAACATTTCAACCGATGCATTGATTCCGGGGGATAGATATCATAATTTCAAGGATTTTATGAGTTTCCCGCGAGTCGGTTCTTCCGATATGCTGTATGAAAATCTTCCACCTCTGCCGCACAAAGACATCATGCCTGATACGAGTATGTTTAATATTATCCGAAAAAAAGATATTCTGCTGCATTTCCCGTATCATTCATTTCATTATGTGATCGATTTGCTGCGTGAAGCGGCGATTGATCCCAAAGTTGTATCAATTAAAATGACGCTGTACAGGGTAGCAAAGAACTCGAATATAATAAATACACTTATCAGAGCCGCCAGAAACGGTAAATCAGTCACAGTGGTTATGGAACTTCAGGCGCGGTTTGATGAAGAGGCAAATATTTACTGGACAAACAAACTGCGTGAGGAGGGAGTAACTATAATTCATGGAGTACCGAATCTGAAAGTTCATTCGAAATTATGCCTGATCAGGAGAAAAGAGAAAAGAGCATCGGTCTATTATGCTAATGTCGGCACTGGTAATTTCAATGAAATCACGGCAAAAATATATAGTGATCACAGCTTATTTACCTCAGACAGCAGAATTACGAAAGAAGTAAAAAAAATGTTCGATTTTTTTGAAAACAACTATAAAACGAGTGTTTACAATCACATGGTGATCTCCCCATTCATAACCAGAAAAAAGCTCGGCGCTTCTATAGCCAAAGAGATCAAAAATGCCGGAGAGGGGAAAGATGCCTATATCATCGTAAAAGCAAACAGTCTGGTCGATGAACAATTGATTGAAAAACTCTATGAAGCGAGCAATGCGGGTGTAAAAATTAATCTAATCATCAGAGGTCAGTGTTCACTCATTCCCGGTATTAAAGGAATGAGTGAAAATATCACTGCCATAAGCATTGTCGACAGGTTTCTCGAACATTCCAGAATATTTGTGTTTTGCAATGACGGCGATGAAAAATATTATATTTCTTCCTGCGACTGGATGAGCAGAAACCTGGACCGCAGAATTGAAGCAACCTGCCCTATTTACGACAAAAAAATTCAGGCAGAACTCAGGGATTTCCTGAAGATTCAACTTAGTGATAATACCAAAGCCCGTATTTTAAACAAAGCCCGTGACAATGCATATAAAAAAGAACCTGATAAACCTCAAGTACGTGCCCAAACTGACTTCTACAAATACCTGAAAGAAGTTAACCGGGAAAACGGTGTCACTTCTCTTTAACAAATACCGCTTTCCACTTAATTTCAGAATGCTGACACGGTAAAAAAAGTTATAAAATATGGCTTCATGTTATCCTGGTTCTTATTTCAATAATACACAAAACCCACCAAAATCTTTCCTGAAATATCTGAAGATCATTACTACTTTGGAATTTTATTGACTAATAAAGTATATACATATAAATACTTTTTATATTAAATATATTCTAAGGTGAATATAGCATGATCAAAATAAAATAAATAACTTTTTTAACATCTTTCGATCATCCCCTGAATCCAACCATTTACCCAAATCGCCTTATAAAACACTAATAAACCGCTAAAAATCAAAACACAATACTCACTGTAAAATAAGAAGATTTGAGATAAATTCAAACACATCCCTTACTAATTAAAAACATTGAAAAAGTAGTTTAAGCCTTAGCAAAAATCGAATTCTTCTGAAAATAATCAATGAAATAATTACCAATTGTATTTATGCAATTTATCGGAGGTTTACCGAAGGAGGTGAGGCACATATATAAAAAAGTACATAAAGCAAAAAATTACCGACACGAAAATCATCGGATAACAATTAAAGAAATGAAAAACTATCATGGAGTATGGAAATGAAAAAAATCACAGCATTAATGGTATTAGTATTAGCTACAGTCATAAGCTGTACGGTAATTTCTGCTGATCCGGCAAAAAATATAATATTACTTATAAGTGACGGCTGGGGATACAATCATATTTTGGCGACAGAATACTACAATAATGGTGCAGCTAACACGGCGCCATATGCCAAATTCCCGATATACACCGCGATGTCAACCTGGCAGGTGGAAACCGATGAAAACGGTAACCAATTCGTCCATGGTTATAAAGGGTCCGAAGCGAAAAGCAACTTCGATTATATTGGTTCATATTATACCGACTCGGCTGCTGCTGTTACTGCGATGTCCTCCGGCAACAAAAGTTATGGCGGAGCAATCGGTGTCAATGCCAAAGGCGAAAAGGTCAAACTGATCACGGAATATGCTCAGGAATTGGGTAAAGCGACAGGAAATATTTCAAGCGTCGAATTTTCCCATGCCACTCCCGCAGGATTTGGTGCACATAATACATACCGTAACAATTACTATCATCTCGCACAGGAACAACTCATCGAGAGCAAACTGACCGTTCTTATGGGTGCAGGCCATCCATATTATGACGACAATGGGAATCCATCAGACAAAATGTCCGGCAAGTATGTCGGAGGTGTCAGTGTGTACGAAGGCATCAAGGCAGGTAAGACCGAGATTGAATGGTCTTATACGGATACCGATGGTTTGACCGGCGAGAAGACCTCTTTAAACGGTAAAACAACCGTGCAGGATATCGATGGCGACGGTTCTCCCGATGCATGGACGCTCATCGAAGATAAGGCTGATTTTCAGTCGCTCATGTCCGGTGATACGCCGAAACGTGTTTTTGGTCTCGCTAAAGTCAATGCAACTCTCCAATACAACCGATCGACACAGGCTGCCGCAAAAAATGCATGGAATCCGGAAGCGTTTATTATACAGAAAGTGTTGGACCCGGAAGTTGCCGCAAAAGCCGCTTATGATGATATCGATGATGTTACCATTGCAGCTTATGCCGATCCCTTCAATGAAAACATTCCGACGCTCGAAGAGATGACAAAGGTTGCCCTCAATGTGCTCGATAACGATCCCGACGGTTTCTTCCTCCATGTCGAGGGCGGCGCTGTCGACTGGGCCGGTCATGGCAACTGGTTGGGACGTATGATTGAAGAACAGACGGATTTTGACAATGCTGTAAACGCTGTTATCGCCTGGGTAGAAACGAACAGCAACTGGAATGAAACCCTCGTGATAGTCACAGGGGACCATGAAACCGGTCTGCTCACAGGTCCTACTGGCAAGACATCCGGTAAATACTACGAGCCTGTCACTAATAACGGAAAAAACAACATGCCGGGTGGTATTTTCCACAGCGGACAACATACCAATCAATTAATCCCGCTTTATGCTAAAGGGCCCTCATCCAATTTGTTCAATTCATACAGCGACCAGAAAGACCCAGTTCGCGGTGTTTATATGGACAATACCGAACTCTTTAAAGTTATGAAAGCCGCTCTTATCGGTGATCCCACGGCTATCGGGAGCGATACTCCGAAAGAATACGCTTTAGTTTCAAATTATCCCAATCCGTTTAACCCAGTTACGACCATCAACTATTCGGTACCATTGGTAGGTACTGTCAATGTCAGTATTTACGATATGCTTGGCCAGAAAATAACAACACTGGTTGATCAGGTAAAAGCTCCCGGAAACTATTCGGTAACATGGGACGCAAGCGATTTGGCCAGCGGAACATATATCTGTAAAGTTCAGCTTTATGGTTCCAAAACCGTAACGGCTAAAATGACCCTGATGAAATAATTTTTTTCCTCACCTAAAAATACCGGATGTCCATTCTTCCCCTGGATGTCCGGTATTTTTTTATTCTGAAAACTTTAAAATTTACTATTTATCTCAGAGTTATTAACATCTGTATTAGCTTTATTTAGGCAAAATTGACCGGTTATCGCATGTGTTTTATATTGGTTAATGCAATATTAAACACAAAAAGCACTGACAAATATTCACGCTTTCGTCATCAGTTGAAAAGAAGACGAAAAATGTTGCTTCTGAGATGTACGTATCAAGACTTGAGTAAAGCGGCATAACTTACATACAATTCCGGTATGAGTATTGACACCCTTGTTCATGTGAGAAATACACGCGAAATAAGATTGTTATTACTCTGCATAAACAATATCGGAAAAATTTCAGGTGACTCTGCTTTGCATGAACACGGAAAACAGGGTGGTTATTGTCTCAAATATAGTCTTTTTATTCTCTCTATACGTGTTTTTATTTGACTTTGCACATAGCAGGTACAAGTATAGGTAAATCCATGTGTTTGCCCATTATTTTTGTTGCAAAAAACGCCAGAACCATGATTCGCATGATTAACTTGATTTTTTTTGACAATAAACAATCATGTTAATCCTTGAATCATGAAAATCAAGGTTCTGATAATAAGAAAAGGATAACATATATCCCCGCATAACAGGCAGGGTGAAAGAAAAAATTCGTCCCTACATAAAAATACTTGCACGACATACGGTATACCGTTGGAACAACCTCCTGTGGTTGCCTTGTATTTAATTGTGCTGCAATGCTAAAAGTTGGAATCATGAAAAACAGATTTGTTCTGTTATTTTCCACCCCAAAAAAACACCGCCCGAAGTAGAGCGGTGTTTTTTAAAACGGCAGGTTGAGGAGAAGGAGGTTATTATTTAACGAGCATCATTTTCTTTGTAAGACTGGTCGCTCCGGATTCAAATTTGTAGAAATAGAATCCGCTTGCGCGATTCTGGCCGTTCCAAACTGTTGAGTATGTGCCGGGAACCATAACCTGATTGACCAGCGTGTCGACTTTCTGCCCGAGCATATCATAAATAGTCAGTTTAACCATGTCGGTCGACTGGATGGTAAAGGAAATGGTTGTGGCAGGGTTGAACGGATTGGGATAGTTCTGGACCAGTGAGAAATCTTCGGGGACTGATTTTTCATCAACCATTGTCTCGATATATGTTGGCATATATTTGAGTTGATAGAGGTATGACCAGAATGCTGCCCAGTTTTCATTACCGAATGCACCCTTGAAACCGACCTGTGAGTAGAAACCGTCGGATGGTATCGATGCCAGATTTTCATAAGCGGGACCATTTTGCGCCGGGACGGGGTCGAGACCGCCATCAGCTGAACGGCTGATGCCTGAAAACATGGGATTTGCGATGATATTGTTGTTTGCCTGAAGATGTGCGGCAGCATAATCCTGTTTGGCGATAGTGGCAAATGTGTTTCCGGCGCTGAAGTTGTACCAGATGTTGTTTGCGAGAAGTAGGTCACCTGCTTCGAGACGTGCATGGCTGTCTTCACCGGATTGTAGATCTTCGATATCAACACCGGTACCGGTGAAATCCATAAATATGCTGTTGAGGTATTTGCCCCCTGCATTGTCCCGGATGAGTAATCCGGCACTGTCGGCATTGTCGGAGTCTTTACCGGATCCGATGTAGGTTGCATTGTAGATTACAGGCATTGCATACGGTTTTCCATCTTCAGGAGTTGTACCGCCATCATGCTCGCCGCCCATGTTGCCGAATTCAGAACCCTGAATGGTGAACCAGAACTGGCCTTTTCCACGGAATCCTTCATCGTAATCGAACGAATCGTCTTTGTTGAATGCACTGATGAGGTATTTACAATTTACGGTGCCGCCAAACCATTCGTAACCGTCATCGTTGTTATTGAAAACTTCGACATACTCGATGGTCGTGCCGCTTCCGACTGCGCCCATGGTAAGTCCGTTGATTTCATTTGCCTCGCCTATATCTGTTCCGCCGTGACGAATCGATACATAACGGAATACACCGGAATTGTCAGCATCATTAGTACCGCCGTATGCTCCGCGAGGTTCGTCGGAGGGGATACCTTCGATGTTGCCTTCGCCGGTAGCGGTATTGATACGGGCTTTACCGAGAATGAGTACGCCGCCCCAAAGGCCGCTGGTTCCGAAGGGAATGTCGTTAAGGTCGTTTACATCGTCGGATTCGGCTGTAAAAATGATCGGATTTTGTGCCGTACCTTCGGCCATGATTTTCCCGCCTCGTGCTATAATTAGGGCGCTGGCATTTTCACCCTGTCCGGGTTTTCCCTTGATCACTGTTCCGGGTTCGATAATAAGTGTGGCACCGTCTTCTACAAACACGAAACCATCGAGAATATACGTATTTGAAGAACTCCATGTAACCGTTTCACCGGCATCGATTGATTCATCATTTACAAGAATTGTTTCCGGCTGCGGCATGAAACCGTATTGAGCCATTGCGGTCCAGTTTGCCGCCCAGTTAACTTTACCAAATGCACCTTTGTAATTGACATGTGTGAAAAAGTCGTCACTGGGAATACTGGCAAGATTGTTGTATACAGCACTACCATCGGCAGGCCTTGGGTCAAGGGCGCCGTCCTGAGTACGGCTGATTCCGTTAAGTTGTGGGTCTGATATAACATTGTTGTTGGACTGGAGATGCGCAGCGGTGTAATCCTGCTTGCCTATCACACTGAACGTGCTTCCTGCGCCAAAATGGTACCAGATGTTGTTTGCAAACAGTATGTCGCCTACTTCGAGACGTGCGCGGCTGTCTTCACCGGATTGAAGGTCTTCGATGTCAAGCCCGGTAACCGTGAAGTCCATGAAAATGCTGTTAATATATTTTCCGCCTGCATTGTCGCGAAGAAGTAACGCTGCGCTGTCTGCATTATCGGAGTCTTTTCCGGATCCGATGTACGTTGCGTTGTAAATCATGGGGATGGCATAGGGTTGACCGTCTTCGGGAGTTGTGCCGCCATCATGTTCTCCACCCATGTTGCCATATTCCGAACCCTGAATGGTGAACCAGAACTGGCCTTTGCCGCGGAAACCTTCATCATAATCGAAGGAATCGTCTTTGTTGAATGCGCTTACGAGGTATTTACAATTTACGGTGCCGCCAAACCATTCGTAACCGTCATCGTTGTTGTTGAAAACTTCAACATACTCGATGGTTGTGGAGCTTCCTACAGCGCCCATGGTAAGGCCGTTGATTTCGTTTGCTTCACCGATATCGGTTCCGCCGTGGCGAATCGAGACATAACGGATTACACCGGAGTTATCGGCATCATCGTTTCCACCGTATGCACCGCGAGGCTCATCAGAGGGAATACCTTCGATGTTACCTTCACCTGTAGCAGTGTTGATACGGGCTTTACCGAGGACGATCAATCCGCCCCAGAGACCGCTGGTACCGAAGGGAATATCATAAGGATCATTGACATTGTCCGATTCTGCAGTAAAAATAATCGGTTTCGATGCTGTACCGTTTGCGTATATTTTCCCGCCGCGGGCGATAATAAGAGCACTTGCGTTTTCACCCTGGCCGGGTGTTCCTTTTATAACGGTACCGGCTTCGATTACGAGACTGGCTCCATCTTCAACAAAAACAAAACCGTTTAATATGTATTCGTTATCATTGGTCCATGTAACCTGTTCTCCCGTATTTATACTACCATCCGTAACTTGGATAGTATCTGCAAATGCAGCAAGAGATGACAGGCATACGATTAGAGTAATTAAAAATACTTTTTTCATCAATAACTCCTTCTTTAACTCAGTACTATTTGGAAAAATAAAAAAATTGTTTTATTTTTCCTTGGTAGATGTGCCGCGATATCTCACTATCTCCGGCATGTTCTTTGTCTTACCCCTCAGACCCTTCTCAGGCTTTTATCCTGAAGGGATATCCGTGCTACCGGTTCCCCCTCTTTTCTGAAAAGGAAGAGGGGGAAAAGGGGTTTGTTTACTGTTGGCTGACAGGTCAACCGGCAGTTTGTTTTTCAGGTTACTGATTTCGACTTATGCCATGTACAAAATTAGTTTTCCTCCTAAATTATACCCCCTTTCGTCTAATCGATTAAATTTTATAGTTAAATCCGAGAGAAAATGATCTTCCTTGACGGTAATCACTGCGTATGTAATCAACGCCTTGATAGGTGTGTACTTTACTTTCTTTACCGTCAAGCAAATTGTTACCTGAGGCTTTCAAACTTATTCGTTTGGTGATTTGTTTCGAAAATGAGAGGTTAAGCAAATGAAGCGGTTGTTCGTATACATCAGGGGTGCCGCCGAGACTTATCTCTGCAAGTCGTTCACCGAAAACATTATAATAGAGACTTGTTGTAATACCTCTTTCTTCACTATCATATGTGAGATCTATATTTATGATATACGGCGATTGACCCTGGAATTCACGTGAATTTGGAGCATCGGAATCGAATGCCCTGATTGTGGCAAGTTCCTGCTCCGATATATCCACTTTCGAATAAACCAGCGACAAATTGCCACCGATCTGGAAATTCTTCAGTGACCTGTTGAGAGTATCCAGTCGTTTTCTGAGTTCGAATTCCAGACCTCTCACAATGGCCTTATCAACATTCCTGAAACGTATTTCACCATTTATATTTTCGATGACTCGTTCAATTGGCTTGTCAAAGTTTTTGATAAATGCGCTGATTGCATAGATTTCACCGGGTCTGACAAACCATTCCCATCTCAGATCGTAATTGTCAATGAGTGTGCTTTTTAAGTTTTCATTGCCGAGAAAAATGAAATCACCCCAGAAGTCAAATGAAGCATAAGGCGCCATTTCGCGGAATGATGGCCGTGCAAGTGTGCGGCCGTATGCGGCTCGAATATTCATCGAGGGTTTCAGTTCATAGACAAGATTTAACGAAGGCAATACATCGTGGGTGTTGAGTTTACCTTTCTTTTTTGTTGTGTCCTGGCTCGCTACCTGCATGTCTGTGACCTCATACCGTGCACCGCCGATAAAACGAAGACGATCAACCAGGGGCATGTCAATCATTCCGTATGCGGCTGAAATAGTCTGATCGCCTTTATAATTACTGGACGGTTGATATGTTTCTATGACAAAAAGGCCGAATTGGTAGGGTTTTTTAGAGTCGTCCAACAACCCCATATTAGATTCGGAAAAAAGGTTTTCACTGTTTCCGTCATAGCTGTAGGTCGGCATTTGTTTGAATGTGAACAGCCGTTCTGAGAAATCGCGGTCTTTTGTGGCATAAAAACCACCGAATTTTAAAATGCTGTCCTTGCCTTTCCATTGTTTGAACGGCACTGAAATATCGAGAGACAGGTCTTTATGGGTTTCATCCATAAAACGGTAATACCGTGACGGAGGTTGATTATCTCTAATTTTATAGAATCTTTTAATGTAAGGATTACCATCTTCATCAACTCGTTCCTGTTCCGTGTAATTATTCGTGAAATAGCGGAGGTCGGGTTCATCCTGTTTTGCCTTACTGAAAGAACTTTTCCATGCGACACGGGTGTTCCAAAGATTGTCTAAATGGTGATCGCCGTTTAACTGAACTGTTTTTAAAGAACGGTCATGATACTGAAGCACACTGGTCTCGTAGACAGCATTTTCTGGGAGGTCATACGGAAATGAACCCTTTAGATAACGTGCAACATTTTCGCCGTTCTGATTATGAACATAGTTAATACCCACTATATTTTTTGGTGTGATTTTATAGGAAGCTTTTAACAATCCGCCCCATAAGACTTCTTCGGTACTCTTTGTATCTTTCAAAAGATAGTCGTTGCTCAGTGTGCTGGTATCATCAACATTCCCGGTAAGGATCCATCTGCCGGAAGTACCGTTATTATATGAGGAATAACTTCTTTTATAACTGAAACTTCCCAGAAATCCGAACGGTCTGTCGAGCACTTCAACCTGATTACCCAGTGAAAATGCATAACTCTGATTCAGCGGCGCCGAACGCTCCGATGGTGTCATGACGGAACTGAATGTCTTAGTCAGCTTGTCCAGTTCTTTTGCTTTATCGATGTTTGAAAATGACGAACCGAGATCGGGGATATCTTTCGGGCCGATATTTTTCAGTTCGGATGGGATGTCACGGGTTCCGTCATCCATACCGAGCCAGTCACTATCGCCTCCGCTGTAAGAAAGAAAGCCGTCTTCAAACGTTGTTTGCGAATTAAGAGCGGATGATGCTGAAAACGACATGGTAAATGTATCGGGAAAATTTTTGGTTTCGACATTGACCGTTCCACCGGAAAAATTTCCGGGTTTATCCGGAGTGAAACTTTTTAATGTAACGATGTTGTCAACAAGATTTGATGGAAAGAGATCCATTGGCGCTGAACGTTTATAGGGATCAGCGCTGGGAATTTCCGAACCGTTCAGTTGTATGCTCGTATAACGGTCGCCCAATCCGCGGACATAAACATGTTTGCCGTCGACAACTGAAGCACCTGTGACCTGTTTCATAGCTTCGGCAGCATTTCCGCTTCCCGAACGTGAGATGCTTTCGGCGCTGATGGCGTCGCTTACTGATTCTGATTTTTGACGGTCTTTAAGGAGCGATGCTTCGGTATCACGAACAGCTTGCGCTTTAACTACTACTTCCTCTATTTCGATTGCTTCCGAACTGATGGCAAAATCAATTTTTATGACTTCATCTTTTTTGACTTCGAGATCGGTAATTGTTTTTGTGACATAACCGATCATCGATGCTTTCAGTGAATAAGTTCCCACCGGAACACGTGTAAGTCTGAACTTGCCATCGAGATCACAGACGATACCGATTTTCGTGCCTTCGATTTGAACAACAGCGCCAACCATCGGTTCACCCGTCGAACTGTCCACAATTGTACCGGTAATTGTACCGGTATCTGTTTCCTGTGCCGAAATAATCCATGTGAAAAAAGAAAAGAGTAAAATTAATACAATAAGCCTGCGGCCGTTTTTCATAAATTTTTTACCTTCCTGATATATTAGGGCCATTTTATTATATGTTGTCGATGAACGCCAGGATACTAACTGAATAATATTTTCGGGTAGTAATTTAGATTTTTTGTATTAGGGAATTGTGAGGAGATTAATAAAAAAGTAATAAAAAATGAGCAATATATTAGTGACGGTAAATAAAATGGGATTGAGTCCATAAATTTCTGTAAAATTGGCGAAAGAAGTAGGTGAGCCTATATTACCATCTCTGAATAATAGTTGTATAAAAGA